>JBGTSH010000015.1:0-63482 GCA_041940405.1 Polyangiaceae bacterium | reverse complement strand
AGCTGCTGCTGCATGAGTTCGGAAAATCCGATGATCGCGTTGAGCGGCGTCCTGAGCTCGTGCGACATGTTGGCGAGGAACTCCGACTTGGCGCGGTTGGCCGCCTCGGCGCGCTCGGTCTCGCGCATATATTTGCGGTTGAGCTCAACGAGCTCGCGTGCGCGCTCCTCCTCGGCGCGGCGCGCCAGGCTGAGGTCGTGGATGGTCGCCATCAGCCGGCGTTCGCTGTCGACCAGCTTCTCCTGGTGCTGCTTGAGCGCGGTGATGTCGGAGAAGCCGACGATCCAGCGAGGCTTGTCTCGAAGCACCTCCCACGACACCTCGTGCACGAAGCGCCCCGCGCCGTACCCTCCTCTCGCGGCGATGATAGCCTTGACGTCGGGGTCCTCGAGCGCGCGCGAGAGCTCGTCGCGTCGCCGGGCGTCGCCGCCCGCGAGGTAGTGCGTCCTCGTGAAGAGGCCGTGATTGAAGCGGAGCCTGTATCGCTCACGCAGGAACGCGAGACCCTTCCAGACGACGATGTGCGAAAACGGGCTCGAGGGCGCGACGATCGCGACGAGATCGCCCGCGCGAAGCGGCGCGGGACGGATCCACGCGCCGCCCTCACCGAGAGAGTAGCGCGAGGCGGAGGAGCTCAAGGCTCGTCTTCGATCAGCTCGGCGTCGTCGACGTCTTCGATGTCGTCGTCATCAGCCGGCGGCGGCTTCGAGCCGGGTACGGGCGGCTTCGACGCGGGGACCGGCGGACGAGAGACGGGGCCCGGAGGCGCCGACGGGGGCGCGGCCGGCTGCTGCCCTTGCCAGCCTTGCGGCTGCTGCTGCCAGCCCTGCTGCGGCTGTTGCTGCCAGCCCTGCTGCTGCGGCCAAGCCTGCTGCTGCTGTTGCTGATCCCAGCCCTGCTGCTGCTGAGGTTGCTGCTGCCAGCCCGCCGGATCGACCTGCGGGTATTGACCCTGCTGCTGCGCCCAGCCGTCGGCGTGCTGCGGCTGCTGCCAACCCGCGTGCTGCTGCGCCCACGCATGCGCTTGCTGTTGCTGCGCCCATGCGGCCTGCTCTGGAGTTTGCGGAGCTTCGTAGCCGGGCTGAGCTTGCGGCTGCTGCCAGCCGCCGCTCTGCTGCCAGCCGGCCTGCTGCTGCCACGCTTGCTGCTGCTGCCACGCGGCTTGCTGCTCCGGTGACCACTCGCCCTGAGCCTCTGCCGGTGCGCCGGGATCGGCCTCCCCCGAGAGCGGGAACACTTCACCAGCGGCCGGCGTCTCGACAGGCGCGGCGTCGCCGCTGCCGAGGAACGCATCATCCACGCGCGGACCGGGCGGGATCGTCGGCGGACGCGTCGAGATCGCCGCGTGAATCTCACCGTTCGAGCTCGACTCCGAGAGCATGTAACCGGAGCTCGAAGGCTCGGCTTGCGGGACCGCAGCCTCGACGGCGGCGTTGAACCGCTCGAGGTTCCCTGTCGGCTCGCCGCTTGCCGCCGCGACCGCCTCGAGGGGAACGACAGGCGTGGGCTGACCGACCAGATCGTAGCCGTCGGGCCGAGCCGGAAGCGACGCGAGCGCCTGCTCGGCGTCGTCGGAGTCCGCCGTCTCTTCAGGGATGCCCTTGAAGACTTCGTTCTGGCCGGTGGACGCTGCGTCGGCGAGCGCCGCGGACGTCGCCGCCGCATCGAACCGCGTGGGCGCGGGCTCGGGTGCCCTGTTGCGACCGGCGTCGTTGCGGCCCGGATCCGAGACGAACGAGTCGTCGGGATCGCCGCCGGCCGCTGCAGCCTCGAGGAGCGAAGCGGGAGGCGCTGCTTGGCGCGTGAGCGGCGCGGGAGGGATCGGCGCTGCGACGACCGGCGTCGGGTTGTGGTTGAGCTTGCCGGACTTGGCGCGCTCGAGCCCGCTCGTCGCCTCGGGGTCGTTCGCCTTCATGCGCAGGACGCGGCGCCATGCATCGGCCGCTTCACGTGCGTCGCCGAGCTCTTCTTCCCAGAGCCGTGCGACCTTGCGGGCGAGCTCCGCGCGCTGGCCGGGATCGCGCCCGCGCAGGATCTGATCCTCGAAGAGCTGGATCCGTCCCTTGTGATCGCCCAGCTGCTCGAGAAGGCTCGAGAGCTCGTTCATGACCTCGCCGTCGGAGGGCGAGAGATCGTGGAGCTTCTTCAGATCGGCGGCCGCGCCCTGGCGATCGCCGAGCTGATCGCGCCGCAGCCGAGCGCGTCGCGAGAGGAGCTTGCGGACGAGCGGCCCGTCGAAGACCTCTTCGAGGGCGCGGCCGAGCGTCGCCTCGACGCGGGTGACGTCGCCGACCTGGCTGCCGAGCTCGTCGAGCGCGCCGAGCGTCGCGTCGTCGACGTAGGTGACGAGCGCGTCGCCGATCCAGTGGAATGCCTTGTCGACGTCGCCGAGATCGCGGTTCGCGATGGCGGCGGCGCGGCGCAGGAGCGCGGCGCGGGTGCGTCCGCCGTCGCGTGACCCCTGCCCGCCCGCGGCGAGCGACTCGGCGAGGATGCGCCGCAGGCACGTGGGGCTGTTCGCCGGGGTGCCGTTCTGATCGTCCCCGTCGCGAGCGGCCTGTTCGAGCTTCTCGAGCGTCTCTTCTTGGACGCCGCCCGCGAGAGCGAGCTCGAAGAAGCTGCGAGCGCGCTCGTGCGCCCCCTTGGCGGACGCGACCTGCGTCGCGCGCGCGAGGGCGGCAAGCCGATCCGCCGGGAGCTTGCAGCGCCCGACCTGGCGCTCGTAGAGATCGACGACGTGGCCCGGTGCCGCCGCGAGCGCCGCGAGGCGCGCGAGGAGCGGCTCGACGTCGGCCATCGGCACGCCCGCGAGCGCGCCTTCGCCGTGCTGGATCGCGTCGAGGGGATCGGCGCCGGCCTCGACCATGACCTCGGCCTGGCGGACGAGCTCGGCCGAGCGCGCGAGCCCGCCGTGCTCCTTGAGGAGGATCTCGTGAGCCACGCCGAGCGCGTCGAGGTCCTTCGTCTTCTTGGAGATCTCTTCGAGCTTCTCGCCGACGTCGCGGTCGGCGGCCTTGCCGCGCGCGAGCTCGAGGGCGGCCTTGGCGGCGTCCTTGTCGCGACCGATCTCGACGAAACGATCGAACGCGCCGCGGTAGGCCTCGTTGCGCTTGCTGCCGCCGGTGCCTTCGCTCCACTGAATGAGCTTCATCGCGACGACGCCCTTCCAACCGAGGCGATCGCCGAGCTCTACGTACGCTTCGCGGCAGGGACCATCGCCTTGATCGGCGAGCGTCTCGAGGACGCCGAGCGCCTCGTCGCCCTTGCCGAGCTTCTGATCGTGGAGCTCGGCGAGGCGGCGGGTCATCACGCTCGCTTCTTTTTCGTCGCCTTCGTACTCGAGCAGGACGGCGAGGAGCTTGGCTACTCGCTCCCATTGCTCTTCGCGCTCGCAGAGCTTGAGGAGCCGCTCGGTCGCGTCGAGATCGCCGGTGTCGGCCTCGAGGACGATGTCGAGCGATCGGATCGCGCCCTTGGGATCGTCGAGCGGGCCTTCGTAGAGCTGGGCCAGGCGCTGCGCGATCTCGACGCGCTCGTCACCTTCGGTGAGAAGGACCTCTTTCTCGAGCGCGGCGGCGGCGGTCGCCTCTTCGCCGATCTTCTCGGCGAGGTCGGCGATCGCGTGGAGGGCGACGCGGCTCTTGGGATCGAGCTCGCGCACGATCGTGTCGTACCGCTCGATCGCGACCTTCGGGTCGTCGAGCGCCTCGGCGTAGAGGCCCGCCTCGCGCAGCGCGAGCTCGAGCTTCTTTGCCGGATCGCCGGTGACGGCGACGAGGCGCTTGAGGAGATCGGCGTGCTCCTGGTGATCGCCGCGCGCGCTCGCGTCGTCGACGAGCAGCTCGAGGGCTCGGGCGTCCTCACCGTCGTTGAGGATGAGGAGCAGCGTGTCGCGCGCGCCGTCGGTGTCGCCGAGCTCGCGCTGGACGGCCGCTGCGCCGAAGCGCACGCTCGAGCGCTTGTCCTTCTCGCCGAGCTTGTCGGCGCGCTCGACGAGGAACGAGGCGAGATCCGACAGGCGCTCGGTGGTGCGGAACAGCTCTTCGAGGTGACCGGCGTACGCGTCGCTCGCCGGGACGAGCTTCGACGCCTCGAGGAGCTTGTCGATCGCCCCGCCTTGATCGCCGGCGCGCTCGTAGAGCTCGGAAGCGCGCGCGAGGAACTCGGCCTTCTTCGCCGGATCCGCAGACTCGCCTTCGGCTTCGAGCTTGGCGCGCTGATCGACCGCGTTGGCTGCTTCGACGAAGCGGCTCGCGTCGACGTACGCCTTCTCGGCCTCTTCCCAGAGCTTGCCGTTCTTCGAAAGCTCCGCTGCTTCGGCGAACGCGTCGCCTGCGCCGCCGGCGTCGCCTGCCTTCTTTCGCAGCTCACCGAGCTTGCCGAGGAGCGTCCCGCGGACCGTGGCGTCTTCGACGCTGCTCACGTTCTCGGCGATGACGTCCGCAGCCTGCTGGTGCTGGTCGCCCTTCTCGAAGAGCTTCACCGCGGTCTGGATCGCCGTCTCGTCGCCCGATGAGAGCGCCGCGATGCGCGACCAAGCCTCGGCCGCAGACGACGGGTCCTTGCGCTTTACGTCATGGAGGGTGGCGAGCTTCTTCTCGAGGGCGATCTTGCTCTCGACGTCCGGAGCGCTCATCGCCTCTTGCTCGAGGACCGTGGCGAGGTCGTCCCACTTCTGCGACTTCTCGAGGAGGCGGCGGAGCTGCTCGCGCGCGGCGTCGTCGCCGCGATCGAGCTGGACGATCTGCTTGGCGGCGGTGATCGCCGTCTCGATGTCGCGGAGCTGCGTCTCGCAAAGACCGGCGACGTCGCGGAGCTGCGCCTTGCGCGTGTCGACGGGCTGCGACATCACGCGCGACGCGGCCATGAGCACGTCGCGAAGCTCGGAGTACATGCGCTTCTGGCGCAGGTGCTCGTCGACCCAGGTGAGCGCCTCAGTATTTGCGGGGTCGAGCTTCAGTACCTCACGGAACTTGGCGAGGGCGGTGGGCTTGCGGCCCTTCTGCGCCTCGGCCTGCGCCTGATCGAGGAGCGAGCGAACCTCGTTCTCGTCGGCCTGCGCCGGCTCGCCGCCGAAGCCGTCCGCGCCGGGGTCGGACTGCGGCGCGCCGTAGCCCGCCTGAAAGCCGGGCGCCGATGCGCGCATGCCCATCCCCGCGGACATTTGCGGCGGCGCCGCAGGCTTCGACGCGATCGCCGGAGAGGATCCCGGCCGCGCCGGAGGCGGCACGCCGGCGGGCTTGTTCGGCGCCGGGGCCGCGCCCGCATGCTGCCTCGCCTCTGCCACCATGTAGCCGGCGGGGTTCGCCTGGATGTACGCCGCGTAGAGGTGGCGGATCTCGCCGATGCGCCCGAGCTGCTTGCCGTAGTGATCGGCGAGCTGCATCGCGCGGTCGTCGCCGGGCATGCAGCGCAGCGCGCTGATCGCGTACCCGAACGCATACTCGGCGTCGTACGACTCCGCGAGGGTGATGAAGATCGCGCGCGCCTCGTCGCGCTCTACGCCCGGAACGTCCTCACCGTTCTCGACGCGCGTGACGATGCTCTGACCGAACTCTTGCGCGAGCGAGACGTCGTCGGGCGACAGGGCGCGGGCGTGACGGAGCGCCTGGCTCGCGCCGGGGCCGTCGTTGATCCGAAGGCGTACGCTGGACTCGTCGCGGTAGAGCGCGAGCTTGCGTTCCGGATCGTCGGCGAGCTGCTGCTCCATCGCGAAGTACGGGAGCGACTCGGCGAGCTGCCCGAGCTCTTTGTGGAGCTCGCGCGCCTGGTAGATCGAATAGACGTTGGTCGAGTCGAGCTCTGCGACGCGGCGCCAGTTCTCCAGCGCGCGGTCCTTGCGGCTGAGCGGCGGCTCGGCCCACAGCCGGCCGAGCTCTTCGTGGATGCCGAGGAGGCGCGGGCGGAGGTCGGGCTGCGACGCGATGAGCGGGCCGAGCAGCTTGACCAGCTTCTCGAGGAGCGCGACGAGCGGCTTCTGCTCGTTGCGCTCGCGGTAGAGCGACGCGAGGCGCTCCGCGGGGACGGTCGCGGTCGGATCCTTGTCGATCGCCGCCATGAAGTTTCGCGCAGCGTGGTGCGCGTCTCCCACGGTGATCGACCAGACGTTCGCAGACTCGCTCAGCCAGTGCGCGGCGTATGCCGGATCGTGGGTCGCCATGCCCACCTTCTCCAGCAGGATCGCGTACGAGCGGGGATCCGCTTGCCCGGCCTGGTGGGCGTAGCCGAGCGCCTCTTCGTCGTGCGGGTTTCGCACGAGGCGCTGGATGAGGGTCTCCATCTCGCGAGGGTCCATTCGGCGGCGCGCACGTTACAATGGCCGTCCCGCGCCGTACACCTTTGATTGGCCTCACCTTGCACCCCGATTCGCACCCTCACGGGCGCGAATTCGGGTTGGACAAGACCGCCAGGAGGGCCTCGGCAGAGGGCGGACGAGCCTCGGGGTCGGGCGCCAGTGAAACCCTGACCGCGGCGGCCAGCTCCGGCGGCCCGAGCGGCCGTACGCATCGTTCGACGACGCGCGCCCACGCGTAGAGATCCGAGCGAATCGACGGTCCGCTGGCGCGCTCGGGCGCCGCAAACGCGGGCGTGGCCGCGTCTTGGTCACCGCCGTGTGCACTTCGTGTGCACGCTCCGCTTTCGAAGTCGACGAGGCGCGCCGTGCCCGAGGGACCGATGAAGGCGTGCGCGGGCGTGAGGTCGCCATGGATCACCCCGGCCGCGTGGAGGACCGCGAGCGCTTCGAGCAGCGCGCGGGCCGCACCGAGGCCGTCACGCTCGGCGGCCTCGGAGAATCGCACCCCTTCGACGGCATCGAGGGCGAGGCAGGCGAAGCGAGGGCCCGGGACCGCCGGATCGAGGGCTCGCAAGCTGGTGATACCGACGGCGCGGGCCGCCGGTACGACGGCGCGAGGCGCCGCCTCGAGGATCGATGCTTCGCGCTCGAGGCGCGCGAGGGCCGCCTCGGGATCGTCGTCGCTGCGGATCACCTTCACGACGCATCGGTCCCCGTTCTGTCGGTCGAGCGCGTCGTACGCGGTCGCGCGCCCGCCGAACGCGCGCGGACCGAGCACCGTGAAGCGACCGAGGAGCTCGCTTCCGACGAGCGGATCGCCCGCGGAAAAATCAGGGCGGCTCACCCGGCGTTCAGAGGAAGACGCCCCCGCCGGGGCCGGGCTTGAACTGCTTCTTTCGCTTCTTGAGATCGCCCTTCACGAACGGGCCGAGCACCGGCGCGATGTTCTGCGGAATGTCCGCGTCCCATTCGCCGCCGTCGATCGCGTCGCGGGGCGTCCCGTCGGCGGTGAAGAGCGCGTAGACAGGGTACGGATCGACCTGGAGGCCGAGCTTCGCGATGTCGTCTCGGAAGACCTCGATGTTGATCCGCACGATGCGGATCTTCTCCAGCGCGGTTTGCAGCATCGGATCGGAGAGCGATTTTTCGACGTCTTGGCACGGCCCCGGCGCGTTCACGCAGGTCCAAACGAGGACCTCTTCGCCGGCGGCCTTCGCCGTCGCGAGCTCGCGCACGACGGCCGCCTTGAGCGAAGGCTCGCCGATGCCGAGATCGACGAGGGTGATCTTGCCGACCTCGGTCGTGACGGTGTCCTTGGGGACGTCGCCTCCTGGAGACGTCGAAGGGATCGGTCGCGGAGGCAGGCTCGGCGTGTTGACGATCGACGCCTCTTCCTCTTCGCGCTCCTTCTTGCGCTGGCGGCGCTCCTCGGCCTGCTCGTCGCGCTGCCGAGCTGCGTGCGCTTCGTTCACCGCGAAGTACGCGGCGACGCCGCCGTACGCGATCGAGGCGAGCGCGCCGACCGCGATGCTGGTGATCGCGAGCCAGCGCCCGCGCAGCGTGCCGAGGCGCGTCTGGCGGATGCCGACGACGCCGACAGGGATCGCTGCGACGCTACCGATCGGGAGCAGCGCCAAGATGGCCGACGCGAGCGCAGCGGGAGAGAGCGGGGGCTTGGGCGGAGGGGGCGGTGCTTTTCCGTGGAAAGGATCGAGGAGAACCGGCTCCGACGGGGGCTGCCACGGCTCGGGAGGCGCGACCACGTGAGACATGATAGCGCGCGAGCCGGGCCAAGCTAGGCCCCCACCCCTACTTCAGACAGCCCCTACTTCAGACAGCCCCTACTTCAGACAGCCCCTACTTCAGACAGCCCCTACTTCAGACAGCCCCTACTTCAGACAGGTCGCGACCACTGTCTTCATCACGGCGCGCTTGGCGCTCATGAGCGGGTTCATGACCTCTGTCCAGGCGAAGGCGAGCTTGGGACCCGCCACCGCGGCGGCCGGGGGGTCCAGGACCTTGGAATCGCTGAGCCGGATTGCGGTCGTCGACGGCCCCGAGGCGGACACGCGGACGGCCAGCATCTGGTCGGCTGCGCCTTCCGCCTCACCCACGTAGCCGAGGATGGAGTCGGCACCGGCCGAGACCAGGACCGGGTCTTTGCCTTTGCCCACCGTAAAGACCGACGACTTCGGCTTGCCGTCGGGGCCGAGGACGCGGCCGTAAACGGTGCCCTCTTCGACCCAGACCAGGACCGTACCGCCCTCGATCGCTGCCGCGACGAGGCTCGTCCGCTGCGCGGGCCTGGCGACGGCCGTGGCGCCGCCCTGGAGGTTGCCCTCGGCGTCGAAGCGAGCCGCCTCGATGTGGCCGTCTTCTTCCACCCAGGCGACGGTGTAGCCGGCCGCATCAGCGGCGACTGCGGGGCTTCGAGGCTTCTTGCCCGACTTGGTCCTGCCGAGGGCGCTCGGCTTTTGCCCCTCGGTCGTCGACGCAAACAGGAAGAGAGAGAGCTGATCGCCTTGCGTCGCAAACGGCGACGCAACGACGAGCGCACCGCCAGGCGTGGCCGCGAACGCGACGTCCGCGGGGTTCACGTCCTTGAGCGGAGAGAGGTGCTCGATCGCAGGGGCCGGCTGCGCTTCCCAGACAGGGCGCGCGTACGCGAGGCCCTCTGCGTCGAACCAGACCACCGTCCATACGCCGCCCGGCGTGAAGAGCCGCGGCGCGTGCTCGCGCGCGTTGCCGATTCCGCGATCGCGCGCGAGCCGCTTGGCGTCGCCGTCGAAGCCGGAAAAACCGATCTGCGCTTTGTTCTGGAGCTGGATGAGCCAGCTCGCGGCGATCTCGCCACCACCGCCGCCGGGCCGGCCGGCGAGCGTCAGCTCACCGCGGAGGAGGTTCTGGGCGATGTCGAAGCGCGCCGGCGAGCAGCCCGACTCGGGCTTGTCTGCCTGCACGAAGGCGGTCACCGCGGCTGCGGTCGGCTTGTCGTCGAGCGGAGGCGCGGACGAGACGGGCGCGGCGGATGACCCGCTGGGAGCGGACGCCGCGGACGCAGACGGCTCGCCGCTCGCGTTGCCGCCGCCACCCGTACCGCAGCCGCTCGAAGCCACCGAGCACGCGAGCATGAGCAAAGCGCCGGCTGTCGCCGCCACATTGCTCAGATGGCCCTTTTCGTGGGTCTTCATCCAGTGTCAGCTGCTTCTTACCAGGATTAGGGCCGCCGAGGGAAAACCACTGCGATCGCCGCGTTCACAGCCGGCTGGAAACTACCGCTTCTCTTCGATCCCGAGCGACTTCGCGGCGCGCTTCACATCGGGATTCTTGGGGAAGCTCTCGAGCAGGACACGCGCGATCGGCTCGCCCCGCGTGACGTCACCGGTCTCGGCGTACGCGAGCACGGCGGCGACACGGGACGCGAGCGGGCTGTCGAACACCGGCGGGGTCGCGACCTCGAGCATCGACTTCGCCTTGTCGACCTCACCGCTCTTGGCGAGGACATACGCCTGCCAAAAGGGCCTATCTTGCCCGAGGCGTTCGTCGATCAGCGACCGCGCCTGCTCGCGGCCCGCGTCGGTCTCTGCACCGAGCATGATTCGCTCGACCAGGACCGCCCTGCCCGCGGCGGCCGAGACGAGCGCCGTCGCTGCCTCGCGCCCCTTGCCCTCGTAGCGGAGAAGCCGCGCCGCGCGACCTGCACGAAGGGGATGGCTGGAGGCGTCGGGCCAGCCGTTCACGATCTCTCGCGCTCGTGCGAGATCGCCGGCGTCGAGGAGGGCGTCGACGGCGCAGAGATCGCCGGCGATGGGATCGGCCTTGAGGAGCTTGTCGATCGCGTCGCTGCTGATCGGCGCGGTGCCTCGGACGCGCGCGAGGCGAACGCGAACCACCCCGCCGGGATCTGTCTGCTCGGTGAGCGACTGACCGAGCTTCGCGAGCGCCTCGGTGTTGCCCTGCTCGTACGCCGAGAACGCGCGCAGCCCGATGGTCGATTCCGGCGGCAGGCCCTCGAGCAGCTTGTCGAGCTGATCGAGCTTGCCGAGCGACACGCTCGCGCGGCTGAGCACCGTGAGCGCGCTCGGGTAGCCGGGCGCGAGCGCGAGCGCGCGCGAGGCCGCGGCGAACGCGGTGACCTCGTCGCGTCGCGCGAGCGCGATCTCGCCGAAGAAGAGCGCGAGCGCCGGGCTGTCGGACTCGTCGATCGCGCGCTTGAGCTGCGCCTGCGCCTCGGCGTTGCTCTTGCCTGTCGCGACCTTCTTGCTCGCCGCGTCCTCGGCGTCCGCGAGGAGCTTGACCGCGGAGAAGATGGGATGGAGCGACCGCGGGATCTCGGCGGTGATCACGGCAGGCTCGGCCGGCGGCTTGGCTCCGGGCGTCCGCGCGTCGAGCCACCCGCGCGCGGCGGCGAGCGCATCGAGCGCCTTGCGCGCCGGATCGGCGTCCGGCAAGGGTCCATAGATCGCCTTCGCTTCGTCGCCCTTGCCTTGCAGGATCAAGAAGCGCGCGAGCCGCACCGAAGCGCTCCGCATGCCGGGCTCGATCGCGACTGCCGCGCGCAGCCTCTCCTCGGCGAGCGGATCGCCGCGGCGCTCGAGAAGCGCTGCGTGCGCGAGGGCGAAGTAGGGATCGCGGGTCCGCTCCGCTTCGTTGGCTTTCGCGATCTCGAGCGCGCGGTCTTCCTTACCCGACAAGAGAGCTTCGATGATCTCGGCGAACGCCAGGTCGGCGTCGGGGACGCCCGCTCCGCGCGCCGCCTTCACGGCGCCCTCGATCCCCGCGGGCTCTCCGTTCACCTCGAGCGCCGTCAGCGCACGCTCGCGCACGCGCGCGAGCAGGATCTCGGGCGCTCCGTTGCCTTCGAGGTTTCGAAGCAGCGCGTCGGCGCGAAGGAGATCCGAAGGCCCGCCGGCGAGCAGCGCCTTGCCGAGCTCCTCCGGGATCGGTCGATTCGCAATCGGCAACGACTCGGTCGGGGGCGCATCGCCGAGAACCAGGTACGTCGCGTACCCCACGAGCGACGCGACGGCGACGACGGCGACGCCGAGCGCGACGTAGAGGCGGAAGGATCGCGACGGCGGCTCGTACGCCGGCTGCTTCGGAAACGGCAGCGCGCTCGGGAGCTGCGGCATCGCGGGCTGCGCGTAGGGATCCATCGCGCCCTGAGCGAACGGATCGGGAGCGCTCTGCGCGAACGGATCCGGAAACGCCCCGGGCGGCGCGAAGGACGGCCCGGCTTGGGCGAGCGGCGGCGCATCGAAGCTCGGCGGGCTCGACATCATCGCGGGCCCCGGTGACACAGACACGGGCGGCGGCCCGAAGGACGGCGCCGGAGGCGCAGGTGCCGACTCGTACAGGGCCCCGGGATGGATCGACGGCGGCGGGCCGAACGTCGGGGCCGGAGGCGCCGACGACGGGTACCCCGGCGAGAGCGCCTGGCCTCGCGCGAGCATCCCGACGGGCTCGGCGGCGTGCGAGTGCGGCGATCGCGGATCGATCTGCGCCGCCGCGAAGGCTTCTTGCACGCTGAGGACGTGCGTCCTGCCGCCCTGCTGATCGACGGGAGCGGGATCCGAGAAGGACGGGACCTCACCCGGAGCCGGACCGACGTTCATCACGTTCGTCCCGCCCTTTCCGACGGCCCCTGCCGGCTCCGCGTGGAACGCGCCGCCGGGTGCGGGGAACGCGGCCTCGTTCTGCCACGCCATGTCGACAGGAGCAGGCGGCGGTCGAGAGAACGGTTTTGTCAGCGCGCCGGAGAGCGTCGGCGCTTCCTGCGAGCTCGACAGATCCTTCACGCCGGTTGCTGTGTCGCCGTCGGGATCGCTCTCGGGTGCAGCCGGGATGCGCGGCGGCGGGACGACCGGTCGCGCGCGCGTCGGTCGATCGCCCGCGTCGCTGTGCGGCGGCGGAGGCGCGGGCGGAGCCAACGATCGCGCTTGGGTGGGCGGCTCGTCGTCGCCAGCGTCGCTGATCGGCGCCGGCTCCATCGGCGGACGCATCGCCTGCATCGGCGGCGGCGCGGGCGGAGGCGGCGTACGGACCCCTGTCTTCGGCTCGAGCGCGAGACCGTGCGGCCCGAGCGGCGGCAGCGCCGTCACCTTGGTGGGGATCTCTTGCTCGCTGTGGCTGTCCTCGAGCGGACCGAGCTGCGCGGCGAGCATCGGCGCCTGGGGGCGTTGCGGGCTCGCCGGCGGAGGCGTCCGCGGTCCGCTGTCCGGAGCCCCCGGTCGCCCCGGCGGCCTCTTGATCGCCGCGCGACGCGGCGGTGGGCGTCCCGGCCCGCTCGCCTCGACCGGCGGCGCAATCGGCGAAGCGATCGGCGGCGTGGCAGGAGGCGGCGCGGAGCGCTTGACTGCCGTCGGCGGTCCGTCGGGACCGACCTTGGTCGGCGGGCCTTCTTCGTTCTGACCTCCACGCGGGCCGACGAGCGTCGGCGCCTGGGTGGCGGGGCCTTCGTCGTCGGGGAGCGATCGACGGGCACCCGCCGGCGGCGCGTTGTCGACGTGCGTCGGGGGTCCTTCGTCGCTGGGCCGCGCGTCCACCGACGTCCTCGTCGGCGGATCCGACTTCGATCGTGCCGGCTGAGGCGGTGGCGGCAGACCGGAAGGCAGCTGTCCGGGCGGAGGCGTCGGCCGCGTGTTCGGGAGCCTCAGGCCCGGCGGCGGTGTGCGGCGCGGCGGTGGCTCTTTGCCCACCGTCGTCGTCGAAGTGTCCGGCCCCTCGAGGTTCGGCGGCCCCTGCGATGTCGTGTCGGCCGCGAGCGGAGACTGCACCCCCTGCACGGTCGGCTTGCGGCTCGGCGCCGGCGCGAGGCCCTGGACCGTGTGCTGCCGGCGAGGGTTGCGAGGTAAGAGGATGGGGCTCGGCGGCACCGAGCCCGCGGTCTTCACCGGCTCGGTCTCCGGGTCGAGCGGGGTCGTGGGGGCGTCGAGCGTCTCCGGATCTTCTCCACGCGACGCGAGCTCCTTCGTCGGCCGCCGGATGCGGCTGAGCTTGAGCAGCCGCTCTTTGACCCGGAGGTCTCGAGGTGCCGCCTCGCTCGCGGCCTCGAGCAGCGACTTGGAATGCGAGAAGAGCCCGGTCGCGAGATAGAGGTCGCTGCAGGCAATCGCGACCTCGACGCTCTTTGCGTGCTCGGTCGTCGCCTCGTTCACGAAGTCGATGACAAACTGGTCAGGTAATATCTTCTGACCGGTCGCCTTCAGCACTGCGCGGATGAGCATGGCGCAGAGCTCGACAGTCGGCTCTTCGCGCGGGTCCGCGCGCCAAGCCTCGAGCAGCCGCTCCATCGGCACCATCGACCGCGAAAGATAGCCCGTAAGCCGCGGCCCGGGGAAACACTGCTGTGAATGCTGGGCCCAAAGAGCCCACTATTCAGGCTGACCCTCGGCGAGGCGCGCCTGATGGGCCGCTTCGAGCCGCTCCGCCAGCGTCTTCCGGAGCTGGGGGAGGTCGTATTGGTGGGGCCGGTCGCCCTCGGGCAGCGCAGCGATCTCGCGGGCAATCTGGTCTGCGTGCTGCCTCGGGCGGTCCGGGATGCGGAGGATCGTGCCCAACCTATCGAGCGCTGCAGCTTCGGCCTCGACCGTCACCCCGTCGAGGCGGGTCATCCAGGCAGCGACCGCATACACGAAGAGGCGGTCGGCCTTCGACATGTTGCTCCGCTCGATCCGGCCGAGCTCGATGGGGGCCTTGGTCGCCGCCTCGATCTCTTCGATCTCCTCGATCGTCAGGCCCTCTTCGACCGCCGTTCGGACGATCGCGTCGGCCTCTTCCTCGTCCAGCTTGCCGTCGGCCCAGCCGATGGCCGCGAGCGCCACGAACACGTCCCGCCCCAGCTTTGCGTCACTCATAGACGGCGGATGCTCGAAGCTCGGACGGCGCTCGTCAAGCCAGGCCGTCGAACACGATCGCGCCGCCGGCGAGCGTCATGATGACGCTCCCCTCGTACGCCTTGCCCCAGAACGGCGTGTTCTTGCTCTTCGACGCGAGGTTTTCCACGACGAAGCGCTTGTCGGGATCGACGAGGACGATCTCGGCGCGTGAGCCCGTCGCGAGCGATGGCGCTTCCAGACCGACGATGCGCGCCGGCGCTTGGGAGAGCGCGTCGACGAAGCGCCGGAGCGGGATCTTCTTCTGCCTGACGAGATCCAAAAGCACGGGCACCACGAGCTCGAGGCCCAGCATCCCGGGGCGCGCCTCGTCGAACTCGCAGTCTTTCTCGAGCGACGAGTGCGGCGCGTGATCGGTCGCGATCGCGTCGATGGTCCCGTCGGCGAGCGCGGCGCGGAGCGCCTCGACGTCCTCGGGCTCCCGGAGCGGCGGGTTCACCTTGCACGCCGTGTCGTAGCCGATGACCGCCTGATCGGTGAGAAGCAGATGATGCGGCGTCACCTCGGCCGTGACCCTGAGCCCGCGCGCCTTGGCCTCGCGCAGGATGCGCACGGCGCCGAGCGAGGAGACGTGGGCGACGTGGTACCTGGCGCCGGTGACCTCTGCCAAGAGGACGTCGCGCGCGACGATCACGTCCTCTGCCACACGCGGCCACCCGCGGAGCCCGAGGCGCGCCGACGTCGGCCCCTCGTGCATCTGCGCGCCGGACGTCAGGTGGTGATCCTCTGCGTGCTGGATCACCGGAAGGTCGAACGTGTGCGCGTACTCGAGGGCGCGCCGCATCACCGCTGCGTTCATCACGCAAACGCCGTCGTCGCTGACCCCGACCGCCCCGGCGTCCCGAAGATCCGCCATCTCGGTCAGCTCGGCGCCCTTTTGGCCGACGGTGATCGCCCCGATGGGGTGGAGGGCGGGGCCGCCTACTTCCTTGGCGCGGGCGACGATCGCTTCGGTGACCGCGCGGCGATCGTTCACCGGCTTGGTGTTCGGCATCGCGCAAACGTGGGCGAAGCCACCCCGAGCGGCGGCCCGAAGACCGGACGCGATGTCCTCTTTGTACTCTTCGCCGGGCTCACGAAGGTGCGCGTGGAGATCGACGAAGGCGGGAAGCACCCACTTCCCTTGCCCGTCGATCACGCGCGCGCGCTCGGAGCGGCCCGGCTCGGTCCCGGCACCGCGCCCGACGGCGGCCACCTTGCCGTCCTCGATCACGACGTCGACGATGTCGTCGAGACCGGCTCGCGGATCGACCGCTCGCACGTCGCGCACCACCAACAGCTCACAGGTCGAACGCGCCATCGGCGCCCGGCTTACCACAGAGGCGAGCGTGACGTAGCATCGTGTCGTGACCAGCCAGGCGCCCGAAGATCCGGCCGAATGCCCTCGCTGCTCCGCCACGCTTCAACCGGCCGCAGGAGGGACCGGCCTCCTCTGCTCGGCGTGCCACGGAGCGTTCGTCTTCCGGGCAGCGATCGAAGCAGTGCTTGCCGAGAGCGCCGCCCTCGGCGGCGCCGTCTCCTACAGACAGGCGGCGCGGGCCGGCTCCGCCGATGGCCCGCGAGGAAGCGGCGCGTACGAGCCTGCGTTTCGATACCTTCAGTGCCCGCAGTGCAAGCGCACGATGAACCGCCAGAACTTCCTGAAGCGGTCGGGCGTGATCGTCGACACCTGCCTGCATCACGGAACTTGGTTCGACGACGATGAAGCGCGCCGCGCCGGCGAGTACGTCGCGGCCGGCGGCAAAGAGCCGCTCGAGGCAGAGGAGCGCGACGCCAAACCCTCGGCACGAGCCGCGCTACCCACCGGCGCGCAGGTGCTGCTCGATGCGCTGACGCAACGCTCGCGCTTCGCTTCAGGGCCCGACGACTAGGACGTCGAGGCCGTTCTGCACGACGCAGCCGTCCTTGGCGCAGTCGACGACCACCCGGACCGGCGAGCTCGGCTGAGGCGGCGGCGTTCGCCTGGTCTCGGCGACTCGCACTTCGTTCGGACGCCCCCCGGCGTGGTTGGTCTTGGCGTGCGCAATCGCGGGACGTAAGTCCGCGGCCTGCTGAGCAGGCGTGTCATCCTCGGCGCCGCCCGCGGGGAGCGCGAGCAGCGGGGCCGCGAGCAGGATCGCGACCGAGCGGATGACCACGCCGAGTCTCATGTGCAAACCATTGTTGCATCCGTGAAAGGCATGTTCACGGGATCGCCGCGATCTTTTGCGACGGTTGTAGCGAGATCAGAATGATCCGGCAGGAACGGACGCCTGATTTCGGCAACGGCCGACGGTAGACGGTTCGAAAGCGACGCCGCGCCGAACGTCACTTCGTGCAGAACTGATGTCCGACCGGATCGCTCCGGAACGCAGCCGAGTTCACCGCGGGGCATTCCTTCGCGATGAGGGCCTTGAGGTCCTTGATCTCGGTCCAGGTGAGCGCCATCGCCGGGAAGACGATCGGGATCGTCGCGTCGTTGTCGATCTTGGTCCGGAGGGGGCCGAGGAGGCCGGGGCCCTGCTCGCGGAGCTCCTGGAACTTGGTCTCGAACTCCTCGACCAGGTCTTCGAACTCGGGCCCCTTGAAGAGGAGCATGTTCTCGAAGGTGTTGTGCTCGGCGTTGTCGCTCAGGTTGTAGCTGCCCGAGTAGAGCGCCTTGTCGATGATCAAGAACTTGTTGTGCATCTGGGCCGCGTAGCCGGCGTCCCAGCGGTACGCGTAGTACTTGTACTTCACGTCGATGCCGGCCTTCTCGACCTCGAGGCCGTAGAGGAACGACTTGTCGAGGCACGCGCGCTGCTGCGAGGCGGTTGTCGCCGCCGCGAGGCACGTCTGCTGATCGGCGATCTGCTCGGCGTTGCCCGACTCCGAGATGTACTCCTGACCGTCGAGGTAGATCTGGATGTCGATGTCGGGGTCACTGGCGCGCTTCGCCATCAGCGCCTCGGCAACCGGACGCGAGCGCAGGTGGCCCGATGCGACGTGGATGCGATCCTCTGCGGCGCCGATCGCGCGAACGAGCTCGTCCGAGACGCGGCTCGCTCCGTTTACCGTGAACGTCGTGCCGTTGACCTTGAAGTTGTCGCTCGTGAAAAACACGTGGACGCCCGGGTCCTCGACGATCACCTCGTCGGTGATCCCGAACGTCGAAGGCTCGGTCACGAGCGAAGCGTTGGAGACGAGATCCTTCGTGTGATCCCACATCGTGTTGAACTCGCGCTGCATGCGCAGGGTGAGCTCCGGGTACGCGGTGAGGAAGATCGTGTTCTCGTCGTACTTCGTGCCGGCGCCGCTCGACCAGTTGGCGCTGCCGGTGACGACGGTCGCGGTCGCCGCGAGATCGCCTTCGTCGCGCGGGCCGTCCACGATCATGTACTTGTGGTGCATGATCTTGTTGACGTAGCGAACGTTGACGCCGGCCGCCTCGAGCTTGCCGCTCTTGGAAGACGTGAGCGCGGTGCCGGTGAGCTTCTTGTCCTGGTTGGCGGTCTCGAACACCATCCGGACCTTCACCCCGCGGGCGGTGGCGGCGGCGAGCGCCGACTGGATGCCCGCGTCGGAGAAGCTGTACATCGCGATGTCGAGCGAGTGCTCGGCGCCGTTGATGAGCTTGGCGACCTCGACGTTGTGGGTCTGCGCGGCCGGCTGCGGCGAGAAGATGACCTTGCGCTCCTTGCGCTCTTGCGCCTCGAGGTAGCCCTCTTGGTCGGCGATCTGTGCCAGGCGCTTGATCGTCGCGGGCCCGACGCCCTTGACGGTGTCGAGCTCGGCGATGGTGTCGAAGAGGTTGTCGTCTGCGGTGCGGGACGTGCCGTCCGGACCGTTGCGGTGCGCGATGATCGCGTTCGCGGCAGCCGTCGTGACCTTCGTCCCCTTGATCGTGGAAGCGACCGTCGCCGGGTCGTTGACCAGGGCGAGGGTCGAGAGAGCTACCGGCTCGCCTTCGGGCAGCACCGAGGTCGCGTTCTCCTCCTGGCTCGCGGGCTCCTCGCCGTCGCAGCCGGCAGCCAGGGCGAGGAGGAACGACGAAGCGAGGAGGAAGGAGGCAGGTCGGAGCATGGGCGGCGCCTAAGCAGGGTCTGTGCCAGTGAGAGCTACACCTACATTGGCGCGCTGCAAAGCCCCAACAAGGCCAACTGGATCAGACCTGATCTGGGGCCTGGGCTCCCCCACCCCCCATGGCGTGCTCGAGCGGACGGTCGCCCGGCCGGACGCCAGCCGGGAACGCGAACGCGCTGCCGACCCCCAGCGCCGAGATGCCGAGCGAAGCGGTGAAGACGACCAACAGACCGCGAGCCAGCTCGTCGGGCGGAGGAAGGCCGCCGTCTTCCGTCGTCCCGGCGAGCCACGCGAGGACGGTGCCGAGCACCGAGACCACCACGGTGCCGCCCATCGTCCGCGAGAACTGAATCGACGCGGTCGCGGCGCCGCGAAGGTGAGACGCGGTCCGATCCTGGGCCGCGACGTTCATCGCGGTGACGCCGAGCCCCATGCCGATCCCGAGCGAAGAGGATCCGAGCACGATCGTCAGCGCGTCGCGCCAGGCGACGCCGGCGACGAGCGCTGCCGAGCCCGCGAGGCCGAAGAGCGAGCCGGCGCGCACCGGCGTGCGGTACCCGTGCGACAATGCAAACCGTCCTGTCATGAAGGCGCCGAGCGACCACAGAAACGACATCGGGACCAGCGCGATCCCGGCGGCAGCCGGCTCGTAGCCCAGGACCCCGCGCAGGAAGAGCGGCACGAACGCGAGCGACACGAACAGCACGCCGCCGAGAGCGAGACCATTCACGACGCTGACGGCGATGACCGGATCGCGAGCGAGGCTCGGCGGGACGATCGGCGCGACGGCGCGCGCCTCGACGCGAACGAAGCCGATGGCGAGGAGCACGCCGGCCACCGCGAGCCCCGCGGCCCAGACGAAGTGACCGGACTCGAGCGCGCGGACCGCGAAGAGCACGGCGAGCGACGCGGCGGCGACGAGCACCGCGCCGGGCACGTCGAGCTTCGCGGGGCGCGTCTCGGCGCGGTCGTCCCAGACGAAGCCAAGCGTCGCCAGCGCGGCGCCGCCCACGGGCAGGTTGAGCAGAAAGACGGCCGGCCATCCGAGCGGCAAGAGCAGGCCTCCGATCGGCGGGCCCAAGATGCTGGAGATGCCCCACACGAACGAGAAGAGGCCGAGCACGCGTGCGCGCTCGACGGGCTCGAAGAGATCGCCGACGGCGACGAGCGTGATCGGAATGATCGCGCCCGCGCCGAGCCCTTGGAGCGCCCGCGCCGCGACGAGGAGCGGCATCGTCGGCGCGAGCCCGCACGCGAGCGACCCGGTCAGAAAGATCGCGACGCCGACGAAGTAGGTCCGCTTGCGGCCCCACAAGTCTGCGAGCCGCCCGTAGAGCGGAACGGTCACCGCAGACGCGAGAAGGTACGCGCCGAAGACCCACCCGTAGAGCGAGAGCCCTTGGAGCTCGGCGGCGATGCTCGGCATGGCCGTGCCGACGACGGTCACGTCGAGAGAGCTCAGGAACGTACCGATGACGAACGCGCCGACGACCAGCCCCCGGCGGGAGGCCTTCACGCCGCGGCTTCGGGGACCGGCAAACCGAGCAGGCGGAGCGTAGCGTCGACCAGGTGGTCCTCGACCGCGACGATCGGCGGGGGCGCATCCTTGCGAGGCTTGGCGTTCTTCACCGCCTCGCCCGCGATCGCGGTGATTTCACGCTCGCTGGTGATCGCGAAACGAACGACGAGGAAGAGGGCGCTCTGGATCGGTAAACGCATCATGCGCGCGGGGCGACCCGCGAGCTGACCGAGGAGCTCCGAGATCGTGTCCAAGAACGGCAGAACGCTCTCTTCGCGCACCTTTGCGTCGAGCTCGCCCGTGTCGACGAGGGATCGCTGCAAGAGGCGGACGGCCGTGCGGTGTTTACGCGCGTACCGGAAGCCGAGCCGCACCGCTTCCGCGAGGATCGCCGGCGGCGGCAGCTCGCCCTTCGCGAAATGCACCTCGAGCTCGGAGCGGAGACCGCCGAGCTCTTTCAACATCGCGCCGATACAGGCCTCGTAGAGGCCCTGCTTGCTCCCGAAGTAGTGGTGAACCATCGCGAGGCTGACACCTGCGCCCTTCGCAATGTCGCGGATCGATGCACCGTCGATCCCGCGCGACGCGAAGAGGTCGTATGCGGTGCTGAGGATCCGCGCCTGCGTCGCTTGCGCATCTGCGTTGACGGGTCTCGCCATGTCTCGGGCTCCTTCCCAATTCAACTGGGCGCCGTCAACGCACGCCGCTAACCTTTTTCAGACTTTCGGCGCTTGTTGAAAATCGAAATCACGACGCGGCCACCCGATCAAATTTCCGATGGCAACCGATCCATCGGCTCCCCCGTGAGGGCTTGGTGGGCCACGACCAAGAAGTCGGTGGCCGTAATGATTCCTACGAGGATCCCGCCATCACCGAGGACCGGCAGCGCGTGAACCTTGTGCTCGATCATCAGCGAAACGGCTTCGTCAGCAGGGGTCTCCGGCGAGACGCTGACTACGTTTTTTGTCATGATCGATCGAACGGACGGATCACCGCCGCGCTCGATTGCTCCGACCACATCGTGGCTGGAGACGATCCCGACGAGCCGACTGTGGCTATCCACCACAGGCATGTGGCGAACTGCCGCAAGTGCCATCTCCCGGGCGACCTGCGACAAGAGGTCGGACTCGCGCATCGAGAGGACCGCCTTGCTCATGATTTGGTCGACCCGAAGCCGGCGCTTTCTCATGCACGTTTGTTAGGCAAGAAGAGGACCGGACGCTTCTTTGGCCCCGCACGCGTGGCGATTGCGGTCGCCGTGGCCCTGGCAGGTGCGATCGATGTGCCGGCCCGCGCAGAAGATGCACCCTCGCCTCCCGAAGCAGAGACCGAGAGCCCGAGCGCGCGTGAGGCCTACGAAGAGCCGATCGACGTCGACGTCCGCGGGCCGCCGTCGCCGCCCGAGACGACGACGCTGAGCGGGCCGGAGGCCAAGCGGATCCCCGGCGCGTTCGGCGATCCGTTTCGAGCGATCGAAGCGCTGCCCGGCGTCGTCCCCTTGGTGTCGGGTGTTCCCTACTTCTATGTGCGCGGCGCGCCGCCGGGCAACGTCGGCTACTTCCTCGACGGCATCCGCGTCCCGCTCCTCTTTCACATGGGCCTCGGACCGAGCGTCATCCATCCGGCGTTCATCTCCGAGGTCGAGCTGACGCCCGGCGCGGTTCCTTCGGTCGGCCGATCGAGCGCGGGCGCAGTGAGCGCCGGTCTCACCGAGCCGAGCGGGACGGTGCGCGCCGAAGGAAGCCTGCGCGCCGTCGACACCGGCGCCTTCGTCGAGGCGCCGTTCGACGAAGGGCGCGGCGCCGCCATGGCCGGCGGGCGCGTCTCGTACGCGGGCTGGCTCTTCAGCGTCGCGCAGTCTGCGACCTCGCTCGGTTACTGGGACTACGCGGCGCGCGTCGTCCACGAGCCTTCGCCCGGGTCGCGGATCTCGATCTTCGGCTTCGGGGCGTACGACTACCTCTCCGAGAAGCAGGAGGACGGCGAGGACCTGCGCGTCTTCGACACGACGTTTCATCGCGTCGATCTCCGCTTCGACCAGACCCTCGATGCGAACACAGAGCTCCGTTACGACGCCATCCTCGGCTGGGATCAAACCGGGCTGGATGACGATCGTGAGGTCGTCGACAAGCTCCTTCAATTCAAAGCGGCCCTTCTCCATCAGGCGACCGACGACGTGACGTTGAAGGGCGGGATCGATTTTTCGGCGGACAACTTTCGGTTCGATCTCGATCGCGGCGACGACGAGGGCTTCGTGGGCTTCTTCCAGTCGCGGACCGATCTCGCGCTCGCCGCGTGGGCACAGGTGCCGCTGCGCCTCGGTTCGCGGCTCTCGCTGATACCCGGCATCCGCGGCGAGGTCCTCGCGTCGAGCGGACGAGTGGCCGCGCTCCTCGATCCGAGCATCGGCGCCGAGCTCGAGGTGGTGCGCGGCGTCTCTCTCGTGCACGCCCACGGTCTCGCCTCGCAGATGCCGAGCTTCATCGTCGCGGGTCCCGGCTTCCGGCCGGGGCTCGATCAGGGCGGGCTCCAGCGGACGCTCCACTCGAGCGGCGGCGTCGTCCTCCAGCCGGAGCTGTGGGGCGAGACCGGCGAGGTCGAGCCGGCCGTCTGGACCGTCAAGGCGATCGGCTACCGCGTCGGCTTCATCGACATCAACGACGCGCTCGGGACATCGCCCCTCTCCGGCGAAGGATTCCCCGAGGGCTTCGGCGAGTTCGATGAACGTTACTTCGGCGTTTCGACGGGGCTCGAGCTCTCGCTCCGCCGCAGGATGATCGACGGGCTCGGCATGATCGTGGCCTACACGCTCGGCAAGTCGGACCGTCTCGCGGGGACGCGGCGCCTGCCGTCCGGCTTCGATCGGACGCACGTCGCGAGCGCCGCTCTCTCGTACGACTTCGGCGGCGGTTTCGGCGGCGGGATTCGCAACCTCTTCTACACCGGCACGCCGCTCGTCAAAGATCGCGGGCCCGTGCTCATCGTCGCCGACCGCCTGGCGCCCTTCTATCGGATGGATTGGCGGTTCGAGAAGAAGTGGCGCCTCGGTCAGCGAGGCTTCATCACGCTGGTCGCCGAGGTCGCGAACACGTTCCTCGCCAAGGAACAGGTAGGCGAGACGTGCGACTACGAGTTCGGCCGCGTGGACGGCGAGCCGGTCATCCTCGGCGAGCACTGCAAGCCCACGACGCTCGGTCCGGTCACGATCCCGAGCCTCGGGATCGAAGGCGGCTACTGATCGTCGTCAGCGATCGTGGAGCGCGACCTTCGCGGTGACCTCGAGCCGCCGCATCGCTCCGCGGACGCTCTTCGCGAGCGACCATTGTCCCTTCGCGCGCGCCAGGTTGTGGTCTCCGCGCGACGCATACTTACCCTCGTCCCAGCCGAAGTACTTCTCCTCCAGAGCGTCGGTCAGAAAGCGGATCGAGAGCTCGGTCGCGATGGTGAAGACGCCGCGAGGAACGAGCTCGATCTCGATCGGGTCGAGCGGAAAGCGGCCGGCCGAGCCGCGCGCGAAGCCGCGGAGCGCTGCCTCGAAGATCCCCTCGTCGAGCTCAGGTGATTCACGATCCTCGCCGTGGGGGTTGCACCAGCTCCGCAGCGCGTCGCCGATCTCGAAGGGCCACGGCATCCTGGCGAGCGTGTCGAGATCGACGAGCGCCACGCCTCTGCCGTCGCGATCGAAGAGCAGGTTCGACACCTTGAGATCGCCGTGCGCATGGCGGTGCCGCGACACGTCGAGGGGTGCGACCTCGCCCTGGACCGCGAGGATCGTGGCCGCGAGCCGTGACGCCTCGTCGTACAGGCGATGGCTCGCGTTCTCGGAGAGCGCGCGCGTCAGACCTTCGAAGCGGTAGCCGAGCTCGTGGACGCCGGGGCGCACGTGGACGTACTCGTGCTGGAGGTCGTCGACCGCCGCGTGAAAGCGGCCGAGCAGCTCGCCGGCTCGCGTCGCGTGGTCGGGACCGCTCACCCGATCGGTGCTCGAGCCCGCCACGAAAGTGAGCACGCGCCACGGCCGGCCTTCGGTGTCTGCGGCGAACAATGCGCCGTCCTTCGCGCGTACGAGTCGCGGTGTCGCGAGGCCCTTGGCGGCTACATGCGCGGTCACGGCCTCGATATCCTCGTGGACCGTGCCGGCGAAAGCAGGATGCACCCGCTGCACGATGACATCGGCGCCGCCCAGCCGACCCTTGCGGGTCACGTTGATGAGGCCGATGCCGTACGGGGTCGGCTCGACGGAGAGCCCCGGGTAGGCATCCAAGACCTCGGGGGGGAGCGCGGTCACTCGGTCCTTGTAGCTCGCGGAGAGCCACGCACACGTCGAATTCGTCGCAGCCCAAAGGGCAGGCTACGATCCTCCTCTCCTTGGCCGCACGCGTTCGCCTTCCCGCCGTCCTCGTGATCGCCGCCGCATGCCGAGAGGCGCCGCCGGCCGAGCCGGCCTTCGTGACGTTGACTCCGCAGCCGGCGCCCGAGGTGACGACGACCAAGCCGGCGTGCCCTCCCTTGGCTGCGCCCCTCGATCGCCCTTCGTCGCTCGCGGCGCCCGCGGCGCCGTTCGATCCGCCGGACGTTCCTATCGAGCGGCCCGAAGCGCTCGACGGTTTCTACCGCGCGCTCGCACGCCTCTCCCGCGGAGGCGCGGACGACCACGTGCGCATCGCCGTGTTCGGGGACTCGAACCTCACGATGGACTTCACCAGCGGCCGGCTCCGTCGCGCGCTGCAGCTCCGCTTCGGCGACGGCGGTCATGGGTTCGTGGCGCTCGGCAAACCTTGGTCGCACTACCGCCACATGGACGTCGTCCACGACGTCATCGATGGCTGGAAGGCATACGCGATCACGACGTCGCCCACCGGCGACGGGCTCTACGGGATCAGCGGCATCGCGGTCGAGAACCAGTGGCAGGGCGCGCGCACCTTCGTCGCGACTGCAGGCCGAGGCGCCCCCGTCGGAACGAGTGCCGAGCGGTTCGTCGTCTACTCGCTGGCGCGCCCGCGCGGAGGCTTCTTCGACGTCGAGATCGACGGCAAGCTCGTTACCCGCGTCGACACCCGAGCGGCCGAGCCACGCCTCCTCGAGACGAAGCTCGAAGCCGAGGCCGGTCCCCACAAGCTGCAGGTCAAGTCGTCCAGCCCGCACGTCGTCCGTCTCTTCGGCGCCGCGCTCGAGACCCATCGGCCCGGGATCGTCGTCGACGCGTTCGGCGTCGGCTCGCTCAACACCAAGACGATGGCCAAGCCGAACCCCGAGCTCGCACGCGAGATGCTTCGAGCGCGCGGCTATCACCTGCTCATCCACCTGACAGGCGCCAATGACGTCTTCACGATGGACGCGGTTCCGGAGGCGCTCGGGAAGATCCTGACCATCCAGCGCGAAGCGCTCCCCGAAGCGTCGATCCTCCTCGTTACCCCCGCCGACCGCGGCTTCAAGAAGACCTTCGGGCCGACGCTCCGCGTCGTCGCGCAGCGGCGCGAGCTCGCGGCCAACGAGGGTGTCGCGCTGTGGGATCAATTCCAGGCGATGGGCGGACAAGGTGCGATGCGTCGCTTCGTGGAGGAAGGCTTGGCTTTTCCGGACGCGGTGCACTTCACCGAGAAGGGCGGCGCGTTCGTCGGCGAGCGGCTCTCCGAGGCGCTGCTCGAGGGCTACGCGGCGTACCTCGAAGCGCACCCCGAGGCCGGCTGTCGGGACTGACCACCTGAGCGACGGCGGCGACGCCACGCCTTTGCTACGCTCGATCTCGTGGTCGTCCTCGAGAAAGAGCCCAACGTGTTCTTGGTCGCTTTGTTCGTGCGCGGCTTCTACCTCGAGGTCCGAACCGACGGGCCGGCGACGAACGCGCGCTATCTCTACAAGGGCAAGGCGGTAGGCGCGCCGCGCGTCGGCGCCGCCTGACCGCGCGGGCCGGTCTCGGTCCTCAGCGCCAAGGCTCGAGCGCCGTGAGGACCGGCCAGGCTCGATCGCGCGGAGAGAGGAGCGGCGACTGTAGCGGCCAGGGGATCGCGAGCGCCGGGTCGTCCCACGCGAGCCCTGCCTCTTCGGCAGCGTCGTAGGGCGAGCTCAGCTTGTAGGCGATCTCCGCGTCGTCGGTCAGCGCCTGGTAGCCGTGCGCAAACCCGGGAGGGAGGAGGAAGAGCTTGCGATCGCCTTCCTCGAGACGTCGCGTGACGAAGCGACCGAACGTCGGCGACTTCTCACGCACGTCGACGGCGACGTCGAAGACCGCGCCGCGCGTGGCGCGCACGAGCTTCGCCTGACCCGGGCGCCGCTGAAAATGAAGGCCGCGCAGCGCGCCCTTCTTGGATCGCGCCGCGTTGTCCTGCACGAACTCGAAGCCGATCCCCGCGGCCGCGAAGCGGGGCCGGCTGTACGTCTCGACGAGAAAGCCGCGCTCGTCCCGGTGGACGTCGAGGACGATCTCCAAGACGTCCGGGATCTCGGTCGAAAGGACCTGCACCACGACTTCTTACCACCGGCGCTCACAAAAGATCGCGACGCTGGGCCGCCCGCCTCGTCGAGGGGGAGTAGCCGCGGCGAAGGGCCGTGCGCTCCACATCGAAGGAGATTCGACATGAAGCCCGTGAAGTTCGTCGTCCTCGGCGCCGCCGCGCTCGCCTCGATCGGCGTGTTCCTCGACTGGATCAGCGTGACCGGCGACGTCCCCGCCCTCGTTCGCGACGGGATGCCGAAGAGCGGCATGGAGAACGGCGGGCCGATCTTCCTGTTCTTCCTGGGAATGCCGCTGCTCGCCGCCTGCATCGGCGCGGCCAAGCGCTTCGGCCGTGGGCTCTCGGTCCTCGCGATCATCGGCTCGGCGCTCGCCACGCTCCTCGCGCTCGTGAAGTGGGCGGATATCGAAAGCGCCGGCCAAGAGCTCGCGAAGCTCGGCGGCAGCGGATCGGTCGGCGTTGCCCCGGGCTATTGGTTGGTGTTCTTCGGAGCCACGATCGCGCTCTTCGCGAGCTTCGTGACCTTGATCAAGCCGGAGCCGAAGCTGCAGCCGGCGGTGCCGGGTCGTTGAGGGTTTGCTCACCGGCCGTATTCCTCGTACGTCTTTCGGGATGTCTCTTCCCGGAATCTCGAGGCTGTCGCGCCGCGCCGTCCTCCTCTGGGCGCCGACCGCGGCGCTGGTGGGATGCGGCTCCGAGAGCCCGCTCCCCAAGGTCGCTGCTCCCGCCGACGTGCTCGCCATGGAGAAGGCCATGGGCCGCCGCGTGAACCAGGACCGCGCCGGCAAGGGATTGCCTCCGCTCGGGTACGACGAGGCGCTCGCCGACGTCGCGCGGTTTCACGCCGACGACATGCAGCGGAACAAGTTCTTCGCGCACGAGTCGCCCTCCTCGGGCGCGCTCGACGACCGCCTGGCTCGCGCGGGGTACCTCGCCGCGATCGCCCGCGAGAACCTGGCCGAAGCGCTCGACGTCGACTCGGCGGAAGACGGTCTGCTCAAGAGCCCCGGTCACTACGCGAACATCATGTCCGCGGACGTGACGCACATCGGCGTCGGCATCGTGCGCGGAGGCGTCGCCGATCCGAGAAACTTCCTCTTCGTGCAGGTCTTCGCGCGGCCTGTCGAGAAGGAGTCGCCCTCGGATACGAAGGCCAAGGTCCTCGGAAAGATCGCCGCGGCTAGGTCCAAGAAGGGCCTGCCTACCGTCGGCGAGATCGGAGCGCTGGGCGACATCGCCGACGACCTGATCGGCGACATGCCCGACGACATCGCCCCGAGCAGCCTGGAGCGTCTCGGCAAGGATGCGGTCCAGCGTCTCGCCAAGGCGAAGACCGAGCTCACCGGCGTCACCGTGAGCGGAGCGCGCATCCTCGGCAGCTCCGAGTACGAGCCGCCGAACGCGGCGCTCTCGCCCGGCGCGAAAGGCTTCGGCATCGCCGTCGCGCCCGCAAAGGACGAAAAGGGTCACCCCGCGCTCAAGGTGCTCCTCTTGATCGGCCAGTAGCCTCGTGATCGAGCAGTAGCGTCAGCTCGGACCGCGCAGCATGCGGCCGATCCCATCTTCCCAAGCAGCGAGGCGCACGCCGAACGCGCGGTCGAGCGCGCTCGAGTCGAGCGCCGTGTGGAGCGGCCTCGGCGCCTCGGTCACGAAGCTCGCCGCTGCTCTCCCGACGGCTTCCCGCGCGCGAAACGTCCCGCGCTCCGGATGAAGGCGCAGGATCGCTTCGGTCAGCTCGAGCCGCGTCGCCACGCCGCTACCCGCGGCGTGGTAGACGCCTGCGGCGCGCCGAAACATCTCTCCTCGCGGATCGCCGAGAGCGGCGACGACGTCGCGGATGGCGCGAGCGAGATCGGCCGCAGCCGTCGGCGATCCGGTCTGATCGCCGGCCGCAAACGCGACCTCCGACGTGTGTAGGCGCTCGATCATGCGCGTCACGAAGCACGGCCGGCGAAGCGACTGCACCCAGGACGTCCGAAGCACGATGGTCCGTTCGCACCCCTCGAGGGCGGCGGTCTCGCCGGCGAGCTTCGAGCGGCCGTACGCGTTGACCGGCCCGGTCTCGTCGCCTTCGACGTAGGGGCGCTCGCTCGTGCCTGGGAAGACGAAGTCGGTCGAGAGATGAACGAAGGCGGCGCCGGCGCTCGAGCACGCCTCGGCGATCTCGCGAACCGCCTCTGCGTTGATGCGGTCCGCGAGCTCCGGTTGCCGCTCGGCGGCGTCCACGTCGGTCATCGCCGCGGCGTTGACGACGAGGAGAGGGCGCGCCTGTCGGACGGCGCGCGCCGCCGCGCCCGGCACCTCGAGATCGACCTGGGATCGCGAAGGCGCCACGAGCTCGTGCTCGGCGGCGAGGAGCGGCGCGAGCTCGAAGCCCACCTGACCACCTTCGCCGAAGAGCAAGACGCGCATGTTCTGCTTTCTCTCGGCTACCCTACGGGACACGCCTGATGGCTGCCACCTACCTCGTCAGCGGAGGCGCCGGCTTCATCGGCTCGGCGCTGGTGCGAAGGCTCCTCGAGCGCGAGCCGCAGAGCCGCGTCGTCGTGCTCGACGCGCTGACCTACGCGGGAGCGCGCGAAAACCTCGACGGCGCTTCGGCCGAGCTGGTCGTCGGCGACATTCGCGATCGCGCGCTCGTCCGTTCGCTCTTGGATCGATCGCGCCCCCGGATCGTCTTTCACCTCGCAGCCGAGACGCACGTCGACCGAAGCATCGACGACGGCGCACCCTTCGTTGCCACCAACGTGGCCGGCACGCTCGACCTCTACGAGGCGATCCGCGCGTCGCGACCCGAAGAGCTCGAGCGCATCGTGCACGTGTCGACGGACGAGGTGCTCGGTCCGGCTCCGCCCGGGGTCCGCTTCGCCGAGGACGCCCCGCTCCGCTCGAGCTCGCCCTACGCCGCCAGCAAGGCCGGCGCCGAGGCACTCGCCCAGGCGTTCTTCACGACGTACGGCCTGCCGATCACCATCGCTCGCCCGACCAACCACTACGGCCCGCGCCAGCTCGCCGAAAAGCTGATCCCGCTCGTGATCTGTCGCGCGCTGCTGGGAGAGTCGCTGCCGGTCTACGGCGACGGCCTTCACCAGCGCGACTGGCTCTTCGTCGACGACGGCTGCGACGCCCTCATGGCGATCGGCCAGGGCGGCGAGCCGGGGCGCATCTACCACGTGGCTTCGGGAGTCGAGCACACGACGCTCGACGTAGTTCATCGGATCGTCGACACGCTCGATTCGGTCCGGCCGGCCGGAGAGAGCCGACGAGCGCTCGTCACCCACGTCGAGGATCGCCCTGGGCACGATCGGCGCTACGGCGTCGACGCTCGCCGGATCGAGGCCGAGCTCGGCTGGCGCGCGACGACGAGCCTCGCCGACGGCATGAGGAAGACGGTCGAGCACTACCTCGATCCGGCGGTGCTACAGACCGCCAAGGCGCACCTCGCGCGGCGCGGCCTCGCCGGAGGCGGACAGCGCAAGTGACCCTCAAGGGCTTGATCCTCGCGGGCGGCGAAGGCCGGCGCCTTCGTCCCCTCACCTATTCGGGGCCGAAGCAGCTCGTGCCGGTCGCCAATCGACCGATCCTCTTCTTTGCGCTCGAGAGCGTCGTCGAGGCGGGCGTCCGCGACATCGGCATCGTCGTCGCGCCCGAGACGGGTGACGAGATCCGCGCGGCGGTAGGCGACGGCAGCGCGCTCGGCGCTCGAATCGCTTACATCTCGCAGGACCGCCCCGGCGGTCTCGCACACGCGGTGCGTGTCGCGCGGCCGTTCCTCGGAGACGACCCGTTCCTGATGGTCCTGGGAGACAACGTCATCGGCGCGTCGCTTGCGCCCTTCGTGACCTCGTTCCTCGCCGACGACGGCGAGGCCGCTCGGCTGCTCCTGAAAGAGGTCGACGACCCGCGGCGCTTCGGCGTCGCCGTCACCGCCGAGGACGGCCGCGTCCTCAGCCTGGTAGAGAAGCCCGCCGTGCCTCCGAGCAAGCTCGCGCTCGTCGGGGTGTACCTCCTCCGCGCGAGCATCCACGAGGCGATCGACGCCATCGTCCCGTCGGCGCGCGGCGAGCTGGAGATCACCGACGCGATCAACGAGCTGATGCTCTGCGGGCGCACCGTCCGCTTCGATCGGCTCGACGGCTTCTGGCTCGACACCGGCAAGAAAGACGACCTCCTCCTGGCCAACGAGACGCTGCTCTCGACGCGGCTCGCGCGCGAGATCCGGGGACAGGTCTCGCCGGAGAGCACGCTCGACGGGGCCGTTCACATCGATGACGGATCCGTCATCGTCAACGCGACGATCATCGGCCCCGTCGTCGTCGGCAAGGGCGCGAGGATCGTCGACGCCACCGTCGGACCCCACGTCGCCGTCGGCCCCGGAGCGACCATCGAAGGGTCCCGCGTCGCTCGCTCGGTGCTGCTCGAAGGGGCCGTCGTGGTGCGTGCGGGCTCCCTCGACGGGTGCCTCATCGGGCGCCGCGCCGTCGTTCGCGGTCGCACCACACCGGCAGCTACGCTGGTCATCGGGGACGACTGTGAGGTCGATCTGCCTTCCGTTCCGGAGGGTTGATGGCAAAGGGCACGTGATAGACTGATCGTCCCATGACCTGGTGCAAAGTTTTGGAGGGAGATGGGTTCTAGCGATAGCAGCGACCGTTTTCGAAGCGGGGGGATGACCAGCACCGGGTCGGCGCCGACGTTCGTCGCCAACGCAGAAGAGCTGCGCGATCTCTTGCATGAGGATCCATCGCCGGAAGCCGCCTCCATGAGGAGAGAGGTGACCACGCTGCTCGAATTTTTCCTGAGCTGGCCAACGACGAAGCCGACGAGCGAGCAGCGCGTTCGGGCCATCACGCAGCTGATGGACCTGACCACGCGGGTGATGTCCTGGGTACGGACGCGACCGAGCCCGCCGCCGCGGCGCTGAGCTGAGGGTCCGGTGCTGCCGTTCTTCCCCGACGTGATTGCACCGATGCTCGAGGCCTTCGAGCCGGCCGGCGTGGTCGAGGTCGGCTCCGAGCACGGCAAGATGACCCGCAAGCTCTGCGATCTCGTGGGCCGCTGGGGCGGCAAGGTGCACGCGGTCGATCCGGCGCCGCTCTTCGACGTCGCCGTATGGGAGCGCGATCTTTCGCCGGTGCTCGTGGTTCACGAGGCGCCGAGCCTAGAGGCGCTCTCCGAGATCCCGGCGATGGATGTCGTCCTCATCGACGGCGATCACAACTGGTACACGGTGATCGAGGAGCTTCGAATGGTCGAGCGGCTGGCGCGCGAACGAAGCAGCGAGCAGCCCCTCGTCATGCTGCACGACGTCGCGTGGCCCTACGGTCGCCGCGACCTCTACTACGATCCGTCGACGATCCCCGAGGAGCACCGGCAGCCGTACGCGAGGCGGGGCATGTCGCCGGCTGCGTCGGAGCTTCTTCCTGCCGGCGGGATGAACGCGCACCTCGCGAACGCGCTTCATGAAGGCGGACCGAAGAACGGCGTGCTGACGGCGGTCGAGGACTATCTGCGCGAGACCCAGATCGACTTCCTCTTCGCGAAGATCCCCGCTGCGTTCGGCCTGGCGATTCTGCTCCCGAAGCCGCTCGCTGCGCGAAAGCCTGCGCTCGAACAGCTCCTGGCTCCGTGGCGCTCGGCGCACGTCGAAGCGTTCGTCGATCGGCTCGAGACGGCGCGGATCGCGATGCTCACCGGGGCGCGGGGCTGAGCAGCGCGGCCCGCGCCGCGACCGGATCGGCCTCGGCCAGGGCATCGGCGGCGGCGTCGTCGGGAGCGCGAGACATCGCATCCATGAGCGCGAGCGCGGATCGCGACGCCGCCACCGCCTTGGCGAGCCGGGCGGCGCTCCCCGTGTCATCCGCTCGAAAGGCCGAAGCGGCGCGCGCGAAGGCTTCCTCGTAGGCAGGCTCGGAGAGGCGGAGGGCCAGGTGATCGAGCGCGAGGTGCGGAATGCCGGCGTCGCCGGCGCGCTCGAGGACGGCGTTCACGAGCACCATGGCGATCGACTGGTTGGCGCAGCGAAACGGGTGCAGCCGCACGAACCTGTAGTGGAAGCGCGCAGCGGCGCGGACCGCATCGTCGGCGCGACCTGCGTCGGCGCCGGCGAGCGCCGACGCAATCTCGACCCGGAGCGCCTCGAGCTTATCGTCGTCGATCGGACGCGCCGGGAGGAACCACGTCTTCGGAGCGTCATCCTTCTCGCCTCGTGCGTAGAGGTGCCGGCCCCACGCCGAGTCGCGGCGGTCGGCACCGGCTTCGGGATCGCCGAGCGCGACGGCAAGCCGCCCGAAGAACCGATCCCCGCCGACCTTGGGTGCGAGCACGCGCGGACCGTCCAGGTACACGGCGCCGCGAGGCGTCTCGAGCACGCGGCTCTCGGCGTGCCAGAGACCGCCGGGGTTCGCGCCGCCGTCGCTCGCCGGGCTCGCGGGTTTGTAGAACCGCTCCAGGGTCTCGCCCATCAGCGCGACGACGTGGAGCTCGCGCAAGAGCCGGAGGAAGCCGTCGGCCGTCTCGAGCGCGGCGCCGGACGCGTCGAACCGCTCGCGCACCTCGGCCATGTTCTCCCAGTAGGTTCGTTCGATTGCGTACGGCGCGGCAGGAAAACGGACGATCGAGACGCTGGAGATGCGGCGTTCGAGCGCCGCTAGCGCGGCCGGCGCGAAGAGCACCAGACCGAACGCCGCGCGCAAGACCTTGGCGAGCGCGGCGGCGTCGACCGTCCATCCGATCTCGGCGAGGGTGCGCTCGCCGTCGAACGCAGCGAGGACGCGCTCGAGCTCGCGGCGCGACACGCCGGCAACGGGAACGTCGGCAGGCGGGGCTTCGGAGACGAGGCGCGCCGCTCCCCCTTTCTCGCGAACCGTGAGCCCGGGGAGTGGAACGACGACGTCCTCACGCCGGGGCTCGAAGCGCGGCTTTGCTTCGAGGAAGAGATAGTCGCGCGGCTCTCTTCTGCGTTCCGCGGAGGCCGCGAGGAAGCGCTCGTACGCCGCGACTTCCGGCGACGACGACAGGATCCGCTCGAGCCGCTCGCGCTGCATGCGCTACCGGGGGATGAGCAGGTGGATTCCCCGCGCGCGCTCCGCGAGCTCTGTCCGCGCCGCGATGAACGTCGGGGTCTCTCGAATCGGTGAGAGCGCGGGGCAGTGATCGAGCCACACGAGATCCATCAGGCCCTTGTCGACCGCGCTGCGCAGCGTCTCGATCGCATGATCCATCGAGCCGAAGAGCGTGTTGGCTTCGATCGCGAGCTGGTGGAAGAAGAGCAACCTTCGTGAGCTACCGGTCTCGACGGTCATTGCCGTCAGCTCTTCCAGGCGGAAGGGCCGCCGTTGGGCGATCGACTCGGCGACGGCGCGGAGGAAAATCGGAAACTCGTTGGCCGTGCCGGTCAGCGTGCTCCCGAGCGAGCCGAGGTGCGTTCGGACTTGATCCAGCGCCGCGAGGTTGCCGCGCCAGAGCTCGAGCCGAAGTCGAACCACCATCATTCCTACGCGATCCAGCGATTCGTCGGGGGCGACGCCGTCGAGGAGCGCGAAAGCTTCGTCCCACTTGCCGGCCAGCGCGAGGAGGCGGATGCGTTCGCGCCGGGTGACGCCGGAAGCGGGATCGAGACCGGCTGCGAAGTCGAGCGCTCGTGCCGCTTCTTCGATCGGGCCGGTCTCGGCGAGGATCCGTCCCAAGAGCTGATGCGCTTCTGCCAGGGAGGGCGCACGAGCGATCGCTGCGAGACCGTACTTGTAGGCGTCGACGATTCGAGACTCCTGCATGGCGACCGCGCCGGCGGCGAGATGCGCCTCTCCCAGCTCGGGAGCGAGGGCGAGTGCGCGCGCCGCGGCGGCGTTCGCGTCGGGGAGGCTGGCAGCGGAAAAGAACGCCGCGCGCGCCAGCGCGAGCGCATGCCCTGCCACGAGGAGTGGGGCGTCAGGCGCACGCTCGAGCGCCAGCTCGTAGAACCGGACTGACTCGAGGACGCCCTCGCGCCAGAACTCTCGGTACTTCGCGCGAGCCCGCAGGTAGAGGTCGATCGCGATGGGATCGGTGAGCTTGCGATCGGGCGGAGGGACCTTGACGGCGACCGCCTGCGCGAGCGCTCGAGCGACCTCTTCGTTGATGTCGAGGAGCTCGGCGGCGGCGAAGTCGAAGCGACCGACCCACAGCTGAATGCCGTCCTGGACGCCGCTCAGGCGAACGGTCAAGCGCAGTCTGTCGGCGGGGATCCGCCGTAGCGAACCTTGGGCGACGACTTCGACGCCGAGCTGCTTGCCCGCTTCGCGCGGATCGCGCGCATCGCCTCCCAATGCGACGACCGAGCCGTACGCCGCGACGCGAAGCCCCTGCATCGCGGACAAGGCGTCGATGAGGTCTTCGGTCACGCCTTCGGCGAGGTAGGCGTCGTCGCCGAGACCCACGTTCGCCATCGGCAGCACCGCGATGCGAACGCCGCGCATCGGCGGGTGTGCAGGGATCGAGGTAACGACGACCTCTGCCGTCGAGAGCGGTGCCGGCGGCATGACGGACGGCGCCGAGCCGGACGCCGTCTCGGACAGGAGAGCAGCCTCGACCTCGGCAGCGGTGGCGTAGCGCTCGCCCGGATCGCGCCGGAGGCACTTGTTGATGATTCGCGCGAGCCCGTCAGGCAAATCGGGCCGAAGGCTCTTGGGGTCCGGGGCCGCTTTGGTGAGCCGCAGCGCGGCGACGGCGAGCGGGGTCTTGGCCTCGAACGGCGGGGTGCCCACGGCGAGCTCGAACAGCATGACGCCGAGCGCATAGATGTCGGCACGCCCGTCGATGTCCTTCGAGCCCTCGACTTGCTCGGGCGCCATGTAGTGCGGCGTGCCCACGAACGCCGACGTCTCCTTATCGCTGCCGCGCTCGAGCGACGACGCGATCCCGAAGTCGGTGATCGCGATCCGGCCGCCCTTGGAGACCAGGACGTTGTCGGGCTTCAGATCGCGATGAATGACACCCTCGTCATGCGCGGCGGCGAGGCCGCGGCAGACGGCGACGCCTACGCCGACGACCGCGTCGACGCTCAACCTGCCGCTCCGCTCGAGGTGCCCGCGCAGCGACTCGCCCTCGACGAGCTCCATCGTGAAGAAGCGCCGCCCGCCGTGCTCGGCGAGCTCGAAGACGCGCGCGACGTTTTTGTGGGTCACCTTGCGCGAGAGCTTCACCTCGCGGAGGAACCGTTCGAGGTCGGCGGGCGAAAGAACCTCGGCGCGCAGCACCTTGAGCGCGACGTCCTCGTCGAGCTCGCGGTCACGCGCACGATAGACGGTGCCCATGCCCCCCGAGCCGATGAGCCCCAGGATCTCCCAGCGACCGGCCAGGACCTCACGCGCACCCAGATCGGTCGTGACCGCTGCGCCGAGGCCCGAGACCGCGGCGAGGGTCACTCCGGAATCTGTCGCCACCGTTTCGGCGAAGGCCTTCGCCTTGTCGTCGCCGCTCATTCTTCGAGGCTAGAGCCTAGCGCCTTTGTAAGCCTTGGTCCCGCCACCATGCCAAAAAGGCCACCGCCCGAAGAGGTCAGTGAGGCTTCGAACCTTGGAACTCCACCTCGACGCCGATCCTCTTGCCCTCGCGTACGACCTCGACCTTGGTCTTTTGGCCGGGCTTCGACTCGGTCAGGACATACATCAGGTCCTCGACCGAGCCGATGTCGTGCGTGCCGATCTTCACGATGAGGTCGCCTCGCTTGATGCCGGCCTTCTCGGCAGCGCCGCCGGGCCGGACTCCGGAAAGGAGCACGCCCTTGGTGCCGGGAGGGGGAGCGTAATCAGGGATTGTCCCTAGGGAGGCACCGAAGCTCCGGACGTCGCCGTTCGGTGGCGGGGACGCGACGCTCTTGTAGGTCAGCGTTCCCTCGCGGCCGCTCGTGGCCTTGACCACGTTGGCGACGGCCGTCGCGACCTGACCGAGCCCGCCGAAATGGATCTTGTCCGCGGTGTCGGAGGGCTTGTGGTAGTCGCCGTGGACGCCCGAGAAGAAGAACAGGACCGGGATGCCGGCTCCATAGAACGGCGAATGGTCGCTCGGCCCATAGCCGCCGCCCGCTGCCTCCTTGCACTCGATGACCGCGTCCTTGCACGCCGGGCCGAGGATCGAAGGCCATTCGGCGGCCGTGTCGAACGCGATGACGTCTACCTTGCCCTCTTTCGCTCGGCCGACCATGTCCATGTTGACCATGGCGTAGATGTCCTTCGTCTTGAGGCCCGCGGGGGGCTCCTTGACGAAGAAGTTGGAGCCGATGACGCCGCGCTCTTCGCCCGAGAACGCGACGAAGACGACGTCCCGGCGAAGGCCCTTCGGATTTTCGGCGAGCTGCTTGGCCGCCTCCATCAAGGCGGAGGTGCCCGAGGCGTTGTCGTCGGCTCCGACGTGCGGCTCCTTCTTGTCGGGAGCGAGCGAGCCGTGCCCGCCCATGCCCAGATGGTCGTAGTGCGCTCCGACGACCACGACGCCCTCGAGCCTCTGCTCCTTGGGCGCGCGGAGGCGTGCGACGACGTTGAACGCTTGGGTCGTCTGGAACTCGACGTCGACGGTCAGCTTCGCGCGTACCTTCTGCTTCTTCACGAGCTTCTCGACGATCGGCGTGCCCGCGGCGCGCGACACGATCGCTGCCGGGATGCCTGCGTCGCCGAAGCCTTCGAGGGAGAGCGCGGGCAGCTTCGCCTCGTCGGGCGCCTTCCATCCTGCGGGCGCCTTCGCGGGCTTCTCGGGCAGATCGACCACGATGATGCCTTTGGCGCCCTTGTCTTTCGCGATCCACGCCTTCTTGCGGAGGTCGCCGTGGCGCCTGCGCTCCTTTGCATCGTCGAACTCGCCGCCCTCGGGGACGAAGCGGCGGACCACGACGATCTTGTCTTTGACGTCGAGGCCTTTGTAGTCGTCGCGCGTCTTGGACACGACGCCGTAGCCCGCGAGCACCAGATCCGCCTCGAGGCCCGGGCTCTTCGCGGAGAACGAGAGCGGCGAGGTGCCCTCGAGCGGCTTGCCGTCGACCTCGACCTTGGCGTCGCCTTTGACCGAGGTCGGCACCGCGAACGACTGGCGGAAGCCCTTTTCGCCGGCGCCCTCGAGCCCCAGCGACTGAAACCTCTTCTCGACGTACTCGCCCGATTGCTCGAGGCCCTTGGTACCGACGCCGCGGCCCTCGCGGGCGGGATCGGCGAGCCAGCGCACGTCGGCGGCGACGCGGTCGGCGGCCGACGTCACGACCTTGGGCGGCGCGTCCTTCCACGTTGCGACGAAGACATTCGTGTCATTTTTGCCCTCGGCTGTCGCGCGGTTCGAGCTGAACGCGAGCGTCTTGCCGTCGGGCGAGAAGATCGGAAAGCCGTCGAACCCGGGCGACGCGGTGATGCGCTCGAGCTCCGTGCCGTCGACGTTGATCGCCCAGATGTCGAACTCGCGGCCTTTGGGATCGCCGTAGTTGGAGCTGAAGAGGATGCGCTTCGAGCCCGGATAGAAGAACGGCGCGAACGACGCCGTGTTGAGCGCGGTCACACGCACCGGATCGGTGCCGTCGGAGTTGGCCACGTAGAGCTCGAGCTTGGTCGGGCGAACGAGCCCTTGGGAGAGGAGGTTCTTGTAGTCCTCGAGCGCTTTGTCCTTCGGCCGCGAGGCACGCCAGACGATCTTGGTGCAGTCTTCGTTGAAGAACGCGCCGCCGTCGTAACCCACCTCGGTCGTCAGGCGCTTGACGTTCTTGCCGTCGGCGTCCATTCGGTAGAGGTCGAGGTCGCCATCGCGCACCGAGGTAAAGAGGATGCTTCCGTCCTTTTTGCAGACGGTGCCTTCGGCGTCGTAGCCCTTCGTCTCGGTGAGTCGGACGAGGCCGGTGCCGTCGGCCTTGGAACGGAAGATGTCGTACGAGTCGTAGAGCGCCCAGACGTAGCCTTGGCTCATGTCGGGCTTGGGCGGGCAGGCGTCGCCGCCGAGGTGCGTCGACGCGTAAATGACGTCTTGGTCGCCCGGCAGGAAGTACGAGCACGTGGTCGCGCCTTTGCCGCTCGAGACTTGAACGTGCTTCGGGTCGTCGATCTTCAGCCGGTAGATTCGGTCGCACCCGGCGTCGCCGATGCGCGCCTGGAGAAGGAGCTCGTCTCCCTTCCAGTTCCAGTAGGCCTCGGCGTTCTCTCCGCCGAAGGTCAGCTGGCGGATGTTCTGGAGGTGAGGTTCGGCTTCGGCCTCGGGCTTGCTGCCCCCTGGCGGCCTCTTGTCGTTGGGATCGACGGAGGGACCAGGGCCGGCGCCGGTGCAGCCCGCGATACCGGCGAGCACGAGGAGGAGGAGGCTCGAACGCATTGCGCGCTACCTTACCAATTGTTTTGGCGGCCGCTTCGCCGATTCGTGGCCCGCCCTCTCTTCGCCCACTACACTCCTAGGCACTGTTGGGAGCTTCGCGCGCTCGTAGCTTTGCTCGTTACGCCGTACTCGCAGCCGTGCTGCTCGGCGGAGCCGCCGCCGCCGCGGGCGCCGCCCTCGCGCTCGCACCTGACACCCCGCCAGAGGCGCCCGCGGAGCCGCCGGCGGCCGAGGATCCGCCGGCCGGACGGTTCGCGACCGAGCTCGACGTCGCCTACTTCCACAAGGGGAACCTGCACACGCACTCGCTCGAGAGCGACGGCGACAGCCTGCCGGCCGACGTCTACCGCTGGTACCGCTCGCACGGCTACCAGTTCGTCGCGCTCACCGACCACGACAAGCGCATCGACCCGCGCGTCTATCGCTGGCTCGAGCGGCCGAGCTTCAAGATCCTGCCGGGCGAAGAAGTCACGATGGCCGGCGCGGGCAGCCAGGTGCATGTGAACGCCCTCTGCACCAAGGAGCGGATCGGAGGCGGAGGCTTTCGCACAAAGGCCGAGGCGCTGGACCATGCGCTCCGCAAGATCGAGGCACAAGGCGGGATCGCGCTCATCAACCACCCGAACTTCGACAGGAGCTTGACCGCGGACGACCTCTGGCACGGCCGCGCGGCCCCGCTGCTCGAGATCATGAGCGGCCACCCGTACGTGTACTCCAACGGCGTCGACGATCGGCCTTCGCACGAGCGCCTGTGGTCGGAGCTTCTCACGCGCGGCGCCATGTTCCACGGCGTCGCGGTGGACGACACGCACCACCTCGCTCCAGGCAAGTCGCCGGAGAAGACGGCTCGTCCCGGCCGCGGATGGATCGCGACGTACGCGGATCGCTACCAGGAGGTCGAGGTCGCTTCGACGTGCGAAGCGATCCGCGCCGGCCGCTTCTATGCGTCGAGCGGCGCGGCCATCGATCGGCTCCGCGTCAGCGACACCGCGGTCACCGTCTGGCCCGAGGACCGCACGGCGTATGTCGTGTTCCTCGGGCCCGGCGACGAAGTCCTCGGGACGGTACCGGCGGGAGCCGAAGGCGCGAAGTTCAAGCTGCGGGGTGGTGAGCGGTGGGTGCGTGCGCGGGTGGAGCAACAGGACGGCTCGAAGGCATGGACGCAGCCGTTTCGGGTCGTCTACCCCGAGTAGGTTCCGCGTTGAACCGCGCGGTGAACGGCCGGATCAGCTGCGCGACGTAGCCGCGAGGCCACGGGTCGACGAGTCCGAGCTCGTAGTCCTCTTTCTCGGGACGATGGTACGTGCCGAAGACGAGGTCGAGGTACGGAGCGAGGTTCGCGAAGTTGTGCTCGGTCTCGCGGACCCGCGCGTGATGCCAGTGGTGAAGGGCCGGCTCGCCCAGCAGGTAGCGAAGGGGCCCGACAGGCAAGCTCACGTTGGAGTGGATGAAGATCGCCCACATCCCTCGAAGGACGACCAGCGCACCGAGCGCCTCGAACGACACGCCGAGCAGCATCCCAGGCAGGTTGATCGCGAACTGCGTCACGATGCCGTCCAGCGGATGCTCGCGGTGCGCGGCCAGCCAGTCGAGGTCACGGGCCGAGTGATGGACCGCGTGGAAGCGCCAGAGGATCTCGAACCTGTGACACGCGCGGTGAAACCAGTAGACGGCGAGATCCCCGAGCACGAGGGCGATGACGCCCTGGGCTGCGGGGTGCAGCGAGCGAACCGAAGCCCGCAGACCCTCGGCGGGCAGGATCGCGCCGAAGCCACGGTGGACGAAGGCGAGGAGCATCGTCGCGAGCGCCGTGAACGCGAGGTACTGCCCGACGAAGAAGCATGCGTCGATCGCGAGCTCGGAGCGCAGCACGCGCTGGCCCGGCCGCGCGGGGAAGAGCCGCTCGAGCGGACCGAAGACGACCGCGAGCAACAGGAAGCTCGCTGCGGTCGGCACGATCCACTCGAGGACGATGCGCTCGATCACTCTGCCCTCTGTTGGGCGGGCGCCGGGTTCTTTTGCTGCTGCTCTTGGCGCCGCGGCATCGGCGGGCCCGACTTGCTTGCGGGAAAGAACCCGGGGTCGTCGTCGATGGCCACGTTCGGCTGCGCCGACGGCGCCGCCGAAGCCGGCGCCGCCGCCGCTGCATCGCCGCTCGGCGCGAGGAGCTTGCGACCCTCGCCGCCCATCGATTTCGTCGCCGGGAAGAGGATGGCCTCATCCTCCGGGTTTGCGGTCGCTGGAGCCGCAGCCGAGCTAGCGGGTGCGCCACGGGCCGGGTCGGCACCAATGTCGGACCTGTCGGAGCAGCCGGAGCCCGCTCGCACCATCAGCGCCGCCACGATCCCGATCGACAGCGTCAGCGCAGCGCCCCTCAGCGCGGTCAGGCGGATACCTCGAGTCTCCATCTCTTACCTCCGGTAAAGCGAATGCGACCACGTCGCTTCAGGGCTGCAAGATGTGACGGATCGCCAAAAAGTTCCTTGGCCCTCTCATCAGCGCACGAGGCTCCTCCCCTCGGCTCGTCCGATGCTGTACGGCGCGACCAGCGCCGGCGGCTACGGCTGCTCGCGGCGGAAGACGAGCACGTACGAGAGGTGATGGTTGACGGGCAAGCGCAGCTTCTCGACTCGGTCGCTCGCTCCTTCGATCGAGAACGCATAGGTGGCGCCCCCACCTACCATCGGGAAGTTGGTCTGGAACTCGTTGGGCGGTTTGGACGTCAGCGGCAGAAGCTCGGTCGGTCCCCCCTCGATCGAGCGCTCCACGCGTATCTCCGGCGCATTCAGCTCGTTCAGGACCTCACCCGTCCCGCCGTCCACGATCTCCACGTAGACATTCACGCGTCCCCCCGACTCGCCGTAACCGCTGAAGCTCGGCGGGTCCTTCCAGAAGTCGACCGACAGGAAGTCGTCTGCGTCGCTTCCATCACCGTCGATGTCGAAGTCGACCTCGAGCCCCGCCGCGACGAGCCTGTAAAACGGCTCACCCGCTCGAGGCGCGCCCTCGCAATAGAGGACGGGGCCCTTTCGATCGTCGTGTCCGTGACCGCCGAGCGTCGCGTCACCGGTGCCGGCGAGCTCGTCAGCCCAGAGCAACGTCGGGGGTGGCTCTGCCGTGCAGGCCGCTGGGGCAAAGCCTCCTTCGCCGCCACTACCTCCTGTGCCGGCGGTGCCGGACGCCGCCGAGGACGACGTGCTCATCGCCGAAGTGCCGGAGACCACGCCGGTCACCGTCGAGCCGGAGCCGCCGGAGCCGCCGCTGCCTGCGCCGTCGTCCGAGCAGCCCGCGTGAACGAGCGCTGCAGCAGTGAGCCAGACCCCGACCCTCGACATCGTCGATTCCATCGGATCGGCCATCCTATGCGATTCGCGGAGGCACGCGTGAGCCCGTTGGGGTGCTCGGCGGGAGAGGCCTAGCGTGGCTCGACGCGCAGGTTGCGAAAGGTGAAATGCGTCGCCGACGCATCGTCGCTGAACTCGAACACCAGCCGGCCTCGGCAAGCGGTCCCGGACCCGGAAGCGGCGATGGGCAGGTACTCGACGTCCGCCGTGCCCGTCCCGTCGCTGCCCACGAGCGGACGCTCCGCCGCGATCGATGACAACGTGAGACGCGACGCGCTCACCGGTCCGACGGCTTCGGCTGCCGTCCGGCACAGCTCGGCGATGACGACCGGGTCGGCGGCCGCCTGCGTCAGCGCCGGCCGCAGCGCCTCGGGGTCCATCGAGACGTTGCATGCGCAGAAGAGCAGCGATCCAGCGGCGAGGACCGAAAGTTTCACCAGCGAGGACATTGGAGCCTTGTTCCTTTCCCTCGGTCCGGCGAAGCCGAAGGCATGTCCGGTTCGCCGCGCATCTTACGTGACTGCCGCGCTCGCCGAGCCCCGACGTGCATTCTTGTGGGTTCACCGGTGCCGAGAGGTCGGGGAAGGTGCTCCGGACGCGCAAAGGCTGACTTCGGGGCGGAGGCCGATGTCGGCGTGCCCAGACGGCAAACCGATGGGGCATCGGTAGCGTGCTCACCGCCGTGGCTCTCCTGGCTCGCGGAGACGCGACGGTCGAAAGGACAGCGGGATCTGAACGGTGCGCGCCCTCTCGACGAACGGGAACGAGAGGCCGTAGAGCGCATGCAGGACGCAGCGTCGAAGCTCGGCCGGGCCGCGTTCGTCGCTGCGCGCCGCTGCGACGATCCCGCTCCGCCCGATGAAGAGCTCCACCGCGAGGTCGAGCTCCAGCTGCGGCTCCTCCTCGAGCGTTGCGCGGTAGCAGGCCTCGATCGCGGGCAGAGTAGCCTCCACGAGGCTCTCGTCGTTCGTCGCGCGCTCGGACTCCGGACTCCGTTTGCCCGCGCACGTCCCCCCTCTGCACACGGGAACGATGGCGAGCCCTGCCTCCGGACAGTGCCCCGGCCGCGTGCGATACCTGCCCTGGCGCAACCTGTAGTGGACTTCATTGTTCGCGAGCGCTCGAGACACCGATAAACCCGGCGGGCAGAGGTCCTCTTGTTGGTAGGCGTCAACAATGACACAATCGTCATCGACATTGCAGCTACCTTCACCGCCTGCCAGATCGGTCACACGCCCCATCTCGACGGCGGGCCCAGACAGTGGCGGGGCTGACGCGGCTGCCGAGGCGACCGCGCGAACCGTCCGGGCTGCGCTCGGCGCCCGGAGCTCCGAGAGCCCGTCCGCCGAGCGCGGGCTCGCGCACGCGGTCCCGACCAACGCCGACGCGACGACGAGCGAAGCCGAAGCCCGCATGACGGCACTCAAACACGCAGGGGCGCGACCGACGAGCACGTGATAGCCCAGCCGATCTCCTCAGAAACCGAGGTGCAGCAGCCGCCAGCCGCTACCGTCGAAGTACGCGACGGAGGCCGCGTCGCCGCCGGACAGGAACAAGCCGTCGCCGCCGACGTCGTCGGCAACGTGGTTTCGGCCGGGGCCGCCGGAAAAACCGCGCGCCATTCGCCCGTCTTTCCAGACCGGCCAGACGCTCCAGCTCGCGAGCCAATCGAGATCCGTGTCCACCGGCTCCCTCGATGTGTCGTCATCGGTGACGACCATCCATGTCTGACCGCGCTTCCCCGCGCCGATCAGGATGCGCGCGGGGCCATGCGCCAAGACTGCCAGGCCGAGGTGCCCCGCGGAATCCTTCACGAGCACCACGTCGTCGGCGTAGCCGTCGAGATCCACGTCCGCTGTCTTGCGGCAAGCGAGCTCGATCGAATCCTCGTCTTGCTCGAATCGATGCGACAGCGTCGGCTCACCGTCGACACAGGCGGGCGACACCGAGGGGAAAGCCTCGGCGACACGGGCGGCCAGCGCGCTCGGTTGCTTCGGCTTCACCGTCGCGAGCGGCGCTGCGCTCTCGGAGGCGGAGGGAGCCGTCGACGAAAGGTCCACCGTCACGGGCGCGACGTCTCCGTTCGAGCGCGGGCTCGGTGCGTTCGGCACCTCCGTGCTCCCACAGCCCATCGCGGCGGAGACGATGCCGAAACGGAGCACCGTTCCTGCGGCCCCTCGCCGCACTGCGATCATGCTGCGCGGACTCACCGGCGCACAATACGCCGGATGACGAGGTCCGTGTCGATCGGCTTCGACGATGACTCGCCATCGATGGAGACCATCCCATCTGAGCGCTCTTCCCGAGGCATAGCAGCCGACACCGTCAGGTCGCGCCCACCTGCAAGTAGCCGCGGCTAACGGATCACGTCGACGCGCGCGAGGGTGCCCGAAGCGCTGGGCTCGCGCGCGCCGCCGACGACGTACAGCGCATCATCTGCAGCCACGAAGCCGTGACCGTGGCGTGGCGTGGGCAGCGTGTCGATGCGGAGCCAGGCACCGGCGGGGTCGAGCTCGTAGAGGGACGCACCGACCGAGGGCGGCTTGAGCACTTCTCCGCCGCCCGCGACGATTCGCCCGCGCCACGTCGCGGCCGCGAGCCCGCCGCGGGGCTCGGGAAATGGCTCGCCCTCTCTCCAGGTGTCGGCGCCGGGATCGTAGAGGTGGTGCGCGGCGGTCGGCGGGTCGCCCACCGTGCGGCCCGAGATCACGTGGAGCGCCCCGCCCAGCACCGCACCGCCCGCGGAGTTGCGGGCGACCGGGAGCGGCGCAGCGCGCTTCCAGCCCGTGTCGCCGGAGGCGAGGACCCAGTGGTCGTCGACGTCGACGTGATCGTTCCAAGCCACGTTCGTGTCGGCGCGCGGCGCCCGGCCGCCGATCAAATGGATGCGGCCGCCGTGGACGAGAGGTACCGCTTCACCGATGGGGCGCGGCAACGTCGGGCCGTCGGCCCAACGATCGCCATCGAGCACCAGGACGCGCGCGGTGCAGATCCACTGCGAGCGTGATTCGCCGCCGAGGAAGCCGCCGATCGCGAAGAGCTTGTCGCCGAGGACTGCGAGATGGACGTGGTGGGACGGCTTCGGCAAGGCAGGCTGCTCGGACCATGCTTGCTTCGCCAAATCGAACGCGATCACGCGATCGGTGGCGCCGCCGTTGCTCGCGAAACCACCGGCGATCCAGATCGCGCCACGGTGAAGCGCTGGATAGATCTCTTGCACCGCGTACGGTGCGGCCGGCCCCGTGCGCCACGCCGACGAGGGCGGAGGGATCGGTTCGGTGCACCGGCAGCCGCTCAAGGCCGCCGAACCCACGCCCGCGAGGAAACCTCGGCGCGTAACCGTCACCGCGCCACCCGTAGCATCGACGCGTGCAAGGTGACCGGGTACGTGACGCTTTTTTCTAGGCACGATGCCTGATCTCGCGCGAAACCGGCTCTCCGATGGCCCCGGCGCGTAGGGAATTTGAACCGTGATCCGGCCGGAAGGCAACCCTCGGGGTTCGGTCGCATCGCCGGCGAGTATAGATGACGACGCTGTCATTCTCACCGCGAGCGCCGCCTTTCACCCCTCCTTCCGGCGGCCGTCCGCATGCTGTTCAGCCGCCGGACGCGAAGAAGAGAGTCGCGCAGCAGTTCTCCTCGGTATCGGTAGGGCATTCGTAACCGCTCTCCTCGACGCAGTTGCCGAGGTACTCGCTGCCGTAGGCGGTATGCCTGAAACACTGGCAGAGGCTGATGTCGCCGTCGGCGAAGCACTCGGATTCATACTGCAGCGTCGGACCGCACGCGTTGATCCAGCACCGACACCCTGCATCGGGGTTGCCCTTGTTGGTTTCCTTCGAGGTGACCTCGGGGTCGAGGCACCAGCTCTCGCAATCGAGCCAAGCTTCCAGGCGTTCGACACACTGGTCGGGCAAGTCGCAGGAATTGGAGGCGGACGCGCCGGCGCACTCGAGGAAATCGAACTGGAGCCGGTGACACGAGGAGCTCGCGCCGGTGCAGCGAGAAACGCAGACGTCCATGAGGTGGTCCGTGGCACACGGGGCGATGGCGCCGCACGCCTGCCCGCACGCCAGGACGAGCTCGCTCGCGCGCGGAGGCGTCGATTCGGTGCTTCCACCCGACGTGCTGTCGTCGCGGACGATGACGCTCGTTTCGCAGCCGATCGCGAGCATGGCGAAGAGCGCGAGGAAAGCAACGTGGGATGCGGTCATCCGAAGCTCCGGTTCGATGGGGACCGCTCCTCCTATCTGCTCCGGACTGCGTTGCCCGTCGACATCGGTCGACAGGGGCGCACCCGCCGGAGCAATGTCCAAAGCCCCCCACCTTCGGTGAGGGGCTCGCTTGGTTTCAGGCGTCGGTGGGGACCGCGCTTCACCGGGGCGGTCGGATGAACTCACAAGAGTCACCGACGACGCTGCACTTCTTTTGGACTCCGCCGTCTTTGCACTCCGATGAGGCGAGGCAGCCTTCTGGCGTCGCGACGCATTGGTCGACGCCGACCTTGCAGAGCCCGAGCACGGCACAGGCACCCTTCTGGCAGTCGGCCTCGGACGCGACGACACATGCCCCGCCGCGGGCGGTACACCGCCCGACCACGCATTCGTAGGCGCAATCCTCATCCTTCGTGGGCGGCTCGCGGCAGATCTGGAATTGTCGATCGAAGTAGCAGCGCTTCGTCTTTTCACAGGTCGCCGCACACCGCGCACCATCGCGCACGCATTTGCCCTTCTCGATGCGCCACGGCCCATTGCCGTCATTGGGGCACTTGGCGGGGTCGACGGCGTGGCAGACACCGTCCACCGCCTTGCACAGCCCCCAAGCCTTGCAGACGGACTCCCCGCTCGCGCCGGCCACATTGCAGTCGGCGTCGGTCTTGGCTGCTTGCCAGCACTCGCCGTCGCGCGCGACACAGTCGCCCCGCTCGCACGCCGACGGAGACAGGCCGAGATCGCTGTCGCTGGTCGAGCAGTCCGCATCGGTCTTCGCGACGCACTCTCCGCCCTCTGACTGGCACCGACCGCTCCCCGCACATTCCGGGAGCCGCGAGCAGAGGTCCTCAGCAGGAGCCACCGCAGCTGATGCACTCGAGACGGTGACGGCGCCCGGAGACGGAGAGAGAGCGCGCGGCGCACCAGCGCCAGCCGTCGGCTCGGGCGCGGCGGTACAGCCGACCGTGATCAAGACCACAAAACGCGCGGAGGGAGCGAGACGCACCCGGGCGCCTTGGGATGGGCGTCCCACCGCGTCAACCCCTGGGATCCTGCGATTTACGTCGATGCGAGGCGCTTGCCGGGCATCGTCAACACCCGCACGCTCCGCGCATCATGACGCTGTCGATCGACGAGCCCGTCTCCGCGGGCTTCATGTAGAAAACACGGATGTCCACGGAGCCGAAGGACGAGCGGCCGAAGGAAGAGGCGTCGAGCACGACCAAGCCGGCAGAGGCCCGCGCGAGCGGCCTCATGGCGCGGTTTCTGGACGGCATCGAGCGCGCGGGCAACCTCTTGCCCGACCCGGCGCTCCTCTTCGTGTTCGCGCTTCTCTTGGTGTGGGTGGTCTCCGCCCTGCTCTCGGGCCACAGCTTCGACGTTCCTTCAGCAAAAGGGGTAACGACGAAGCAGGTGGTGAACCAGCTGAGCGGCGCGTCGCTGACGACGTTCTTGGCCGACATGGTCAAGACGTTCACCGGCTTTCATCCGCTCGGTGTCGTGCTCGTCGCGCTCCTCGGCGTCGGGGTCGCGGAGCACAGCGGGTTCATCGGCGCCGCGCTCAAGCGATTGGTGGCGGCGACGCCGCGAACCCTCCTGACGCCGATGCTGATCTTCATCGCGATCCTGAGCCACACCGCGGCCGACGCCGGCTACGTGCTGGTAATCCCGATCGGTGGCGTGATCTTTTACGCAGCGGGGCGTCATCCCCTCGCGGGGATCGCGGCCGCATTTGCAGGCGTCTCGGGCGGCTTCAGCGCGAACCCCATTCCGTCGGGCCTCGATCCGCTCCTTCAGGGCCTCACCCAAGAAGCTGTGCGCATCCTGGATCCGTCGCGCCAAGTGAACCCGCTCTGCAACTGGATCTTCACCGGGACCTCGAGCCTGCTGATCGTCGGGGTCGGTTGGTACATCACCGACCGCATCATCGAGCCGCGCCTGAAGTCGGTGAAGGTCGATGGCGACCCGGCGGACATGCCGAAGGACGAAGCGATGACCGACCCAGAGCGGCGGGGGCTACGCGCAGGAGGCCTGGCGATGCTGCTCGGTATCGGTGCGCTCGTCGGCTTGAGCGCGATGCCACAGTCGCCGTTCCGATCCAAGACAGGGAGCCTCACCGACTTCGACGCGCCGCTCATGCAGTCGATCGTACCGCTGATCTTCATTCTGTTTCTCATCCCGGGTGTGGCGCACGGCTACGCCTCCGGCACCTACAAGTCTCACCGCGATGTCATCAAGGGCATGGCCAAGTCGATGAGCACGATGGGCTACTACCTCGTGATGGCGTTCTTTGCGTCGCTCTTCATCTACGCCTTCAACAAGAGCCAGCTCGGCGTCTTGCTTGCGGTCGAAGGCGCAGACGCCTTGCGCGCGGCGAAGCTGCCGCCTCAGGTCACCGTGGTCGGCATCATCGGCTTGTGCGCGGCGGTAAACCTCCTCATCGGCTCGGCTAGCGCAAAATGGGCGCTCCTCGCGCCGATCTTCGTGCCGATGCTCATGCAACTCGGCCTCTCGCCCGAGCTTACGCAGGCCGCCTACCGTGTCGGGGACTCGACGACGAACATCATCACGCCGCTCATGCCGTACTTCCCCCTCGTGGTCGCCTTCTCACAGCGCTACGTGAAGACGACGGGCATCGGCACGCTGACTTCGATCATGATGCCCTACTCGATGGCGTTCCTCGTCTCGTGGACGCTCTACCTGCTCGCGTTCTGGGCGCTGGGGATTCCGCTCGGCATTCAGGGGACGCATCACTACCCGTGAACCTCGGCGTCAAGGGTTGCGAAGGAAGTCGGCGGCCGCGGCAGACGCGTGCCTCGGGGGGAGCTTGAGCCGGTAGTGCTCGACGCGGAGCTGCAAGGACAACGCTCGCCGGCGTCCGCCGATTTCGCGTCGGCCCTTCTTGTCTCGGTGCCGCGTTGCCCCCATGGACGCGCTGCCGCTCGCTTCCCGTAGCAAACTTCAAAGGAGGGTCGCCCCGTGGCAGTTCCGAGGGTGCTCGAGGTCGTAGTGCCCGACAGCATCTGGGTCACCGAGCGACCGGTGTGGTTCAGCGGCGTCCGCCTGCGATCTCGGACCACGATCGTTCGACTCTCGGACGATGCCCTCTGGGTTCACAGCCCCTGCCCGCCCACCGACGAGCTGTGCGCAGCCCTGGATCGGCTGGGCGAGGTGCGTTGGATCGTGGTGCCGAACCGTTACCATCACCTCCAGGCTCCGGCGACGGCAGCTCGGTACCCGAAGGCGCTGGTCGTGGGCCCCAAGTCGGTCGAGCCACGCAACCCCAACGTCCGCTTGAGCATGGGCGCCGACGATCCGGAGTACATCGGCGCTACTCCGGGGCTGACCCCCATTCCGCTCGCCGGAGTTCCGTTCCTCGACGAGACCGTCTTCTTCCACGCCGCCAGCGGCTCGCTGATCGCAGCAGACATGCTCATGTCCGCGTGTGCGCGCGATCACTGGACGTGGCGGATTTCGGCGCGCATCTGGGGCCGCTATGAAAAGAACAGGACGCCGCCGGACGTGCGAGTGTTCACGCGCGCGAGCAGCGCGGTGGCCGCGTCCCTCGAGCAGATGCGCGCGCTTCCGCTGCAGCGAATCCTCGTCGCGCATTCGGATCCGATCACGGAAGAGCCGGCTCAACAGCTCGCAGAGGCGTGGAGCTTTGCGGTACCTTCTGAGCTGCGACGAGCATGAAGCAGATGATGCCGGGATCGTCGATGATTCGGATCGAATAGCGCCCCGGCCTCGAGGGAGCCCACGCGGGCGACCATACGCGAGCAAAAAACTCCAGCAGCGGCTGCGCCGGCAAGGAAGTCGCGGCGAGAGGCGTTCCACACTCCGTGAGCTTCGGGCGAAGCGCGCCTGCGCTGCCGGTCTGATAGGCGGCTTCTCCGCTGACGGTCGTCATGCAGGTTAGGGCATCCTCTCCTCGTCTTCTCGCAGCTCTGGTGCTCTTCGGGGCGGCGGCCGTCCCGACCTCGTGCATCGATCTGCCCTCGGATCGGGTCTGGACGTCCGCTCATTTCCGGTACCACACACGAGCGACCGACGACGACGCGTGCCGCGACATCCTCCCGCTCCTGGAGGCGCACGCAGAGGTCGTGCATGACGCGCTCGGGATGGGCTGGGACCCGGGGGAGGTCATCGACTACTACAAGTTCGACGGGCTCGCAGACGTCTCGGACAACTCGGGTTGCGGCGAGCTTGCGTGCGCCGACGGTGCGTCGGTTCGGTCGGCCGCGGGCTTTCATCCCCACGAGCTCGTGCACGCCTACCTGTGGAAGGTCGGGTTCCCGCCGTGGCTTTTGATCGAAGGCACCGCGACGGCGGTCGCCTGCGAGGTACCGGCGTATCCACGACCGACAATCGGCTGGCGCGACGCGTTCGAAGCAGATCGCCATAGCTGGGAGCTCTACGGTGCAGGCGGTTGGCTGGTGAGTCGTCTCTTGGCCACGCGGGACCCGCGGCTCTTCGTGCGCCTCTACGGATCGCTCTCCAACGACGCCGACGCGGACACGTTCGCTGCCGTGTTCCAACACATCTATGGGGAGCGGCTGGACGACGTGTGGGACGAGACGGTCGCGGCGGAGGGCGGGACGGTCTTCTGTCCGTGGGAATGCTCGAGACCGCCCATTTCTCTGGACGGAACCCCGACCACGCTGGACGCGGTGTGTGGGCAGGTGTTGGACGCGAAGACCTTTTCTTTGGACGCCGGCGCCGACATCGTTTGGTCCGGCGCCGGCGACATCACCTTCGACATCCGAAGCTGCGATCGTGTGGAGTCACTCGGCGATTGGGCAGGTGGATATGGAGCGGATCCATCGTTCACCGCCTTGGTGCCGGTTTCTGCTGGTACACATTTCGTCCACTATTTTGCGTCCGCTCCGGGAACGGAGGCATCACTTTCGGGCCTCATGGCCGAGCAGCCGCTGATCACGAGCGACTGCGCCACCGGGCCGGTCGTCATGATCGAGACGGCTTCGGTTCAGGTCTATTTTCCACCTTCCGACAGCGCCCTCTCGGTCCGCCTCTCCTCGAATCCCGCGCGCTCGATGTCCTGGGTTCCTCCGCTGCAGAAGGACCCGAGTGAGGTCGCGATGTGCGGCGCGTGTGGTTCCCTACCGGATTCGTGTGCTCCGCTCTCCAGCGACGCATCGGGCGTGACGATCGGGGCGGAGAGCGTCCTCACCGCACAGCCGGGCGCCGGGGCCTTTGCGATCTTCCGACAACCCTAAGAGCCATCCACTTGCCGAGAAAGCGAACCGAAGCGCGACAACCGTCGGCGTCGTCGAGAACGGGAGCTCCGCCGTGAGCGTCACCCTCTCGGAATCGCCGTTCCCCTGAGCGAGGCGACCTCGACCTCGATGTCGACGTCGATCTCCACCTCCCAGGGAATGCTCGGTGGATCGGTCCGCACTTCGCGGACGGGAAGCTCCGCGATCGCGCGGAGCGCCTCCCACATCTTCGCGATCGACGCGAAGCGATCGGCGGGCTCGATCGCCAGGGCCTTCTCGACCCAGCCGTCGATCGCCACCGGCAGGTCGCGCCGAAGCTTCACGAGGCTCGGCCGAGGCCCGCGCGTCACCGCGATGAGGAACCGATCCATCGGCTGCTTGGGATCGAACGGTGGCGCGCCGGCGAGCGCACGAAAGATGACGGTTGCGAGCGAGTACACGTCGATCCGTCTGTCGGCTTCCTTCGCGCGCCCACGCCAGACCTCGGGGGCGATGTAGCCCGGCGAGCCGGCGATCATCCCTTCGGCGGTGAGCGACGTGGCGTTGAGATCCTTGGCGAGCCCGAAGTCGAGGAGCCGCACGCCACCGCGAACCAACGTGTCGAGCACGAAGATGTTCCCCGGCTTGACGTCGCGATGGACGAGCGAGAGCGAGTGCGCGGTCTCGAGGGTGTCGGCGATCGGGCCCAGCAGGTTGACCAGGCGCTTGAGCTCGATGCGCGCGCCATGGCTCTCGAGCTCGCGGAGGTACGCCTCGAGGTCACGGCCCGCGAGGAGCTCCATCACGATGTAGAGCCCGCCATCGGGCGTCTTGTTGAACGCGAAGATCTGGGTCGCGCTGGTGCCCGAGAGCGCACCCATCGCGCGCGCTTCGCGGTGCATCCTGACCTTGAAGGCCGGATCGGCGGCGAGATCCGCGCTCAAGCACTTGAGCGCGACCTTGCTGCCGAGCATCTCGTCCTCGGCTGCGTAGACGACGCCGTGGGCACCTCGGCCCAGCAGGCCCGTCACTCGGTAGCGCTCGTCGATGACGCTTCCGACCGCGTACTTCGCCATGCTTTCAGGATGATAGCGGACTTTCTCCGCTTACGGCACGTCGAGCTTGAACGTCGCGCGATCGATCGCAGCGGCTTCTTCGACCGACACTTCCAGCTCCCACGTGCCGGGCATGGCGAAGACGACGTCATCTACGGCGAACGAGCTTCCTTCGAGGCGCGTGACCTCGACATCTTGATCGCCGTGCGTCATCGCCGGCATTCGAACGATCACCGAGACCGACGCCGATGGGCCGAGCGCGCCCCCATCGATCCGCTCGACCTCGAGATCGAAAGCGTTCGGCCCCTCACGAACGCCGGCGTCGGATCGCAGGACGAAGTGGTGGGTCGCGCCCTGCACCTCGACCTCGTAGCCCTGCTCCATCGGGGCTTCGGAAGCACACGCCGACACGAACGCCAGCGCGACCGCCGAGAGCGAGCACAACGCGCTGCGAACCATCACATCGCCCTCCGGCTCGGGCTGTCCCAGGCGAGGCGCAGGCCGGCATTCACGGAGACCTCGGCGATCTCGTTCCTGCCCGCGCCGTCGAGAGGAACGGCGGACCGTATCGCGAACACCACGTCGGCCGAGGCCGCAGCGTGGATGAGCCCGGAGACGAATGGCGTGACCAGATGGCGGCCTTCGCCGTCGCCGCGCCCCTCGAAGTACGGAGCCGCCTCGCGCTCGTGCTCGACGCCCGCGGCGAACGAGCCGAAGTCGAAGAGTGGACCGCCCGCGAGCGCCGCGACGAACCGCGCTCCGCGCTGCGTGCTCGCGCCGCCGACCGATGTCTCGCCGAACCAGCCGAGCCCGAGCGTCCCGAGCAGGAAGCCCTCGCCCGCGATGCTCTCCTCGATCTCGACGCCGCCGCGCAGCTCCGGTGCGCCCTGCCCCGTGGCGTCCGCGGCGAGAGGGCCTTCGGAGCGATCGAACGAGACCCCGGTCGGTACCACGACCGTCTGCGTGATCCAGACGCCCGGCACCCACGACGCAGCGTCCAAGCCGAGGACGGTGAGCCGCGCGGCCGCCGACAGATCGCCCGCACCACCGCCCGTATCGTCGAGCCCGCCGAAGGAGCGATGCGTGATGACGAAGGGCATGCTCGCCGCGAGCTCCGCTCCCTCGACGATCCGAGCGGCGACGGAGACGCGAACCTCGGCGCCCCGTTCGGCGTCACCGGGATGGAGCGACGCGTAGCGCTCGCTGCCGCCGAAGCTCCCGAAGCGCTCGCGGTACTTGGTGCTCAGCGTCGCGCTCGCCGCTTCTCCGCTCGCGAGCCGCTGTCCGAGCCCGCCCGGATCGCCGCAACACGCCGACGCCGAGGCAGTCGACTGCCAACTCGTGACCAGAACCAAGCCGAGGGACGCGGCGAGCGCGCGCATGCGTCCCGATTACGTAGTGCCTGCCGCGACGCCGGCCAATGCGCCAATTTGCCGCAGGTCACTCCGGCTGCGGCAAAACGTCCTCGTCATCGAAGATGGGCGCCATCGCGTCGTACACGAACTCTTCGAAACGCTCTTTTCGCTCGGCGTCGCAACCGAGCAGCTCGAAATCGAGGCCGCGGAGCGGACCGTCCTCGACGACGCGACGGACCCTTCCGACGAGCTCGAAGACGTCGTCGGTCAGAGGATGCACGATCTGGAGCGCGAGCTCGTCGCCGGCGAAGGCGCGCGCCCGGCAGACGAGAAAGAGGTTCTCGCGCGCGACGTCGCGCTTCGCCATCGTCACCAGATCGCGGACGGCACCCACCTCGACCCGGAGCGCGCCGACCTGGTTCTTGGTGCGGAGGTACGCGGCATCGAGCGCCTCGGCGCTCGCGAGCGTCACCATCCGCTCGTTGGACGCCGGATACGAGGTGCGGACGTGATCGATGAACGCAGCCCATCGATCCTGCGACTCTCTTCCGAGCCCGTAGAACTGGACGCCGACCCCGCGGCGCTCGTCGCGCGCAAAAGGTGCGTGCTGGTGGACGAGGCGCGCGGTCGCGCCGAATGGATCGAGCGACGGTGGCAGCACCACCTCGACCCGAACCAACTGGCCCGGCTCGAGGAGATTGGCACTTTCGTCGGACGCGACGCCTCGCTCCTCGAGCAAGACGAACATGCCGCCGTGGCTCACGTCGGCGGCCTCGGCCTCGATCCACCGCTTGGCCACGAAGAGCGTCACCGGCACCGGCACCACGTACCGCACGTCACGCCGCTTCATCGGCTGCGGCGTCGCGCGCCGCATGGCCCGAGGGGTCGGCTTCCGCGTTCCGAGTGGCGAGTGCTTGCGGCGCATCGAGACGACCCGCCAAGGTAGAGCCCAGAGCCCGGCTGCGCTACGTCTTCGGTCGATGACTACCGAGGAGCTCAGCCCCAACTCTCCTGCGGGCGCGGAGCCGGCCGCTGCCCCGGCGGACGGCCGCGAGGTCGTCGCCGAGCGTCCCAAGGCGTTCCTCCCGCGCGTCCTCAAGCATTGGTACATCCTCGCGGCCTCGGACGAGCTCGGCGACAAGCCGCTCGCGAAGCAGCTCTTCGGCACGCCGATCGTCCTCTTCCGCGGCGAGGGCGGCAAGGCGGGGGCGCTGCTCGACAGGTGTCCGCACCGCAACGTGCCGCTCTCCCTCGGGCGCGTCACCGGCGAGCGGCTCGCCTGCGCCTACCACGGCTGGCAGTTCGACACCGAGGGCGTGTGCAGGCACATCCCGAGCCTGACGGGACCGTCAGAAGGCCGCGGGCGCCGTGCACCTTCGTTCGCGACACGCGAGGTCGACGGGTTCGTCTGGGTCTACGGCGAAGCCGACAAGGAGCCCGACGTCGAGCCGCACCGCTTCGCGTTCCTCGGCGCTCCCGGGTACACGACCGTTCGTCGCGCCGTCGAAGCGAGCGCGACCATGTACTCGACGATCGAGAACGCGCTCGACGTCCCCCACACGGCGTTCCTGCACAAGGGGCTGTTCCGTTCCGAGAGCCGAGGCATCACGATCGAGGCGCGCGTCCACCGAACCGCCGACCGTGTCGAGGCCGAGTACGTCGGCGAGCCGCGGCCGCCCGGGATCGTCGCGCGGGTGCTCTCGCCCTCGGGCGGCACCGTGACGCACTTCGATCGCTTCATCCTGCCGTCGATCGCGCAGGTCGAATACAAGATCGGCACCGAGAACCACATCCTCGTCGACAGCGTGATGACCCCGGTGGACGACTTTACGACCAGGATCTACGCGGTCGTCAGCTACAAGATGCGGATCCCCGGATGGCTCGTTCGTCCGGTGCTCGAGCCGCTCGCGCTGAAGGTCTTCTCGCAAGACGCCGAGATCCTCGCGACCCAGACCGAGACGGTGAAGCGATTCGGGGGCGAGCAGTTCGTTTCGACCGAGATCGACGTGCTCGGCAAGCACATCCGGCGGCTCCTTCGCTCGGCCGAACGAGGCGAGGCCGCTTCCGAGGAGCGCGCGAGCCTCTCGCTCGTCGTATGAAGCGCGCTCCCCAGCTTCTTTTCGCGGGCGCGCTCCTCGCGACGTCCGCGTGTGACGGGTCGAAGACGACCGGGCCTACGCCCAGCGCGTCGTCCGCGCCGCCGCCGACCTGCAACGACAAGCTCCCGATGCCCGATCGCATCGCACGTTGCGAGAGGGGCGAGGCGCTCTGCTGCACCGCGATGATGACCGACGTCCCGAAGGATGCGCCCGACTACTGGGAAAAGCTCAAGACGGCGTGCAGCGGCGGCGCGGAGACGTCGTGCGAGATCATCCGCGACTCGGATCAGCCGGCGACCTACAAGATGGAGGCGTTCGCCAAGGCGTGCACGATCATGGGCCGCTGGCCGTGCCGCACTGCAGCGATGCTCGCCGTCCTCGCCGCGCCGGACCGCGCCAAGCCGATCATCGAGAACTACTGCCGGCAGACCGACGACAACACGTTCCGCATCGCCCGAGAGTCGTTCAAGTGCGACCCGTTCGACCCGAAGGAGCTCGAGCGTGTGGCGGACATGGCCACCGGGTGCCGAGGCGGCAACTTGGGGATGTGCAAGCTCCTCGCCGGCGTCGACGGAAACGCGCGCGAGCTCTTCTACGACGTCGCCTGGAACGCGCGCGGCATCGATCGCGACGAGGCCGAGAAGAAGCGCGTACAGCCCACGAATCTTCGCGGCGCCGAGCCGAAGGGCAAAGTCACGATCCGTGCGCTCGATGAGAAGGGCGCGACGGACGACGCGCGCAGCAAGCACCTCAGCGGCTTCCTCGTCGAGCCGTTCCGCGGCTGCGTCGGCTGGGCCCGCGAGAGCGCGCCCAAGGCGGCGGGGAAGGTCAGGTACAGGCTCGTCGTCGACAAGACCTCGCAGATCGCGACCACCGAGATCGACGGCAAAGACCTGGAGGACACCTCGCTCTCGGAGTGCCTGCGCGGCACGCTTCAGGATTCGCTCGTGATCCCGGACAAGCCCGGCACGATCGAGACCTGGACGATCGACGTAACCGTCTCCCGCTGAGGGCGGCGCCACACGCCCCCGGGGGACGTTCTACGTGGATGGGGGTTCGTCCGCGCCCAACGCGACCAGGGGTTTGGCCCGTCCCAGCCGCGCGGACTACCGTGAGCTCATCCCAGGAGGTCCGATGTCCGAGGGGCTCCCCCGGCTTTCTCGCAGGTCCGTTCGCGCGCCGTGTCAGGTCGTTCGAGAGCGCGACTTTCGCCTCGTCGGCCGGCACATCGTCGACCTGTCGACGGACGGGATGCTGGTGCTGACCGACACGCCGGTTCTGACGGGCACGAGCGTGATCTGCACGCTCAAGTTGCCGTTCGGATCGACCAAGTGGCTCGACGCGGAAGCCGTCGTCGCTCGGGTGGTCCACAACAGGCGCCCCGGCGATCCGGGCCGCGCCATCGGGCTCGCCTTCACCTGGGTCGAGCCTGCATCGCGCGAGCTGCTCGAGAAGCAGCTCGCTTGGTTCTCGCCTTCGCGGAAGGCGGCGCGCACCTATCAGGCGGCGGCCAGCGGCGAGATTCCGTAGCGCTCGCGGAGCGCATCGAGCGGCTCGTTCATCACGGACCACGGGTCCCAGCCTTCGGTGGGATCGATCGTGCACTTCGAGCCGCGCTCGAGCGCCGCGAACATCCGCGCCGGATCCAGCTTGCCCTTCGACCCACTGGCGACCGGCGACATCGCGAGGCCCAGATGAAACTCGGCGATGCCGAACATCAAGAACGAGAACGGGTCCTTCTCTTCTTTCCGGCAGCCCGCGTGGAACGCCAGAACGTCCAGCTCACCCTCGGGATCGGTGCCGTAGCCCGAGAGGACGTGGGTCAGATCGTGAAGCGCGATGAACTCCGCAGGGCTCCCTTTTTCGCCGGGGAAGGAGAACTCGTTCTTGCGGATGAAATCGAAGTAGGCGCGTCCCAGCGATCCGGCTGGCGCCTGCTCCAGCGCGCGGTAGCGCGACGCGATCGCCGCGTCCTCTTTCAGGCCGGCCATCGCCGCGAGCGTGCGCGCGAGCCAGCCCGCACCCTTTTCCTTCGTGTACTCCCCGAGCTTTTCGACCGCGAAGAAGCGGCGCGCGATGTCGAAGCGTGCCCGGATGAAGCTGTGGTGCGCGAGCTTCTTGAGCGTGTCGATGTCGCGGCTGTGGATCTGAAGCACACGCGCGAAGCGAGAGACGATCTCGGCCTCTTTCTCGCTCGCCTCGCCGTCGATCAGCGACAGGACGACCATGCCGCGAACGATCTGGCGCCGGTGCGCTTCGTCCGGCAAGACCCGCGCGAGCTCCTCGGGCTCGATCGGCTCGAGCGCGTCGACGTCGATGTCGGTCCCGTAGACGCGCTGGGCCGTTGCGAGGAGCTGCCGCTCGGCGTCGCTGAAGCTGCCGTCCGCGGTGGCGATCATCTTCATCGCGCGGAGGCCGTAGGGGACGATCTCGGGAGCGGGCTTGTGCAATTGCATGGGGTCGGGCGGATGATACGGGCCTCTCGCCGACCCGCCAGGCCCACCCGCTAGGCCCGGACGGCCCCACGTGGTAGCTCGGGCGCGTGGCGACCCCGTTCATCCGTCAGCTGCTCGTCGGGCGCGATATCGGCAAGGACAACCGCGCCGGAGCCCAGATGCAGAACTTCGTCTACCTCATCGGAGACAAGGACAAAGGCGAGTGCCTCGTGGTCGACCCGGCCTGGGACATTCAGGGGATCGCCGACAGAGCCGCAGAAGACGGCCTGAAGATCACCGGCGCGCTCGTCTCGCACTACCACCCGGATCACGTCGGCGGCTCGATCTTCGGCCTCTCGATCGACGGCCTCGCCAAGCTCATGACGATCGCCCCCTGCCCGGTCCACGTGCACAAGGCCGAAGCAGAGGGCGTGCAGATCGTGACCGAGCTCTCGGCGAGCGACCTCGTCCTCCACGAGGGCAACGACAAGGTGAAGGTGGGCGACATCGAGGTCGAGCTGCTGCACACGCCCGGGCACACCCCAGGCTCGCAGTGCTTCCGCGTCGGCGACGGCCTCGTCTCCGGCGACACGCTCTTCCTCCAGGGGTGCGGGCGGGTCGACCTTCCGGGCGGCAGCGCCGCAGAGATGGAGCGAACGCTTACCCAGCGCCTCTCGAAGCTCCCGGACGAGCTCGTGCTCTACCCGGGTCACGCGTACGGCGGCGAGAGCGCTCCGCTCGGCGAGGTGCGCAAGACCAACCCGTACTTCAACGCGCTCGCCAAGCGCGCCCTGCGTGGGAGCTGAGGCGATGGGGACGAGCGCCGCGCCGGCCACCGAGGGCACCGGAGAGAAGAGCAAGCCCGAGAAGGCGGAGATGACCGGGTTCGGCGGCCCGATCGGCGCCGCGCTCTTCATCACGCTGCTGCCTCTTCTCACGATCTACTTGTGGATGGTCGTGCACGAGAACGCCGGCGCGCTCTTCGTGCCCTCGCTCGCTACGCTCTCGGACATCCCGCTGCCGACGCCTCGCGCCGCCCTCTACCTCGCAGGGTGGCTCGCGTTCCAGATCGCGCTCGACATCTTCTTGCCGGGCAGGCGCGTGATGGGCGTCACCCAGCGGGACGGCCTGAAGATCGAATACAAGCTGAACGGCTTCCTCTCGCTCTGGGTCTCGCTCGCCGCGATGGCCGCCCTGGCCTTCACCGGGGTCGTCACCGGGTCCGACATCGTCGCCGAGCTCGGGCCGATGCTCACGACGTCGATCGTCTTTTCGTTCATCCTCGCCGCGTTCCTCTATGGCTACGGCTTCACGTCGGAGCGCAAAGAGCACCGCGCCGATCACCTGCTCTACGACTTCTTCATGGGGTCGGCGCTCAACCCGCGCATCAAGGGGTTCGATCTCAAGCTCTTCTTCGAGTCCAAGATCGGAATGACGACCTGGATCGTCTTCACCTTCGCGATGGCGCACGCGCAGTACCAGAAGGACGGCGCGGTCTCGCTCGCGATGATCCTCGTCTGCGCGTTCCAGCTCTTTTACGTCGCCGACTTCTACTTCTTCGAAGAGGCGATGCTCTCTACCTGGGACATCAACTACGAGAACTACGGCTTCATGCTGGCGTTCGCGTTCGTCGTGTGGATGCCCTTCACGTTTTCGCTGCAGGCGCAGTACCTCGTCTACCAGAAGGTCGACCTGCCGATCTGGGCCGCGGCGATCATCTGCGTGCTGAACTTTGCGGGCTACTACGTGTTTCGCACCGCGAACCTACAGAAGCACCGCTTTCGCACGAACCCGAACGCGACCATCGGGGGCAAGCCGCCGGAGTTCATCGCGACCAAGCGCGGCACCAAGCTGCTGGTCTCGGGCTGGTGGGGCCGCGCGCGGCACGCGAACTATTTCGGCGATCTCACGATGGCGCTCGCCTGGTGCCTGCCGTGCGGTTTCTCGCACCTCGTTCCTTACTTCTACTTCATCTACTTCGCGCCGCTCTTGATCGACCGCGAGCGGCGCGATCACAGAGCGTGCCAAGAAAAGTACGGCGACGACTGGAAGACGTATTGCGAGCGTGTGAAGTACCGCATCGTCCCGTTCGTCTACTGATCGCGTCGCGAGCTTCCGGCGCTATCATCTCCCCCGTGAGCCGCCGAACCCTGAGCACCCTCGTCTTCGTGGCGGGCATCGCGTTCTCGGCCGCCTGCATCTACAACGTGATGGGCGACAACACCGCGGTCGTCGCCGACGCAAAGAAGATCGCGTGCGGCGACCTCGGCGCCGAGTGCAACGCCAAGATCACGTACATGTCACGCACGCCGCTCGGCCAAACCTTTCAAATCACCACGCCCAAGCGCTCGGTAGAGGTCTCGTGCCGGCGCGCGGCCATCCTCGTCGGCGGCTGGTCCTGTGCCCTCTGACCTCGATCCCGTCATCGGCGAGAAGCCGCACGCGACGGAGCGCGATCGCGCGCTCGTCGGCACGACGGTCGACGACCGCTACCACTTCGACGACGTGATCGCGACCGGCGCCATGGGCACGGTCTACCTGGCGCGGCACCTGAAGCTGAAGAAGCGCGTCGCCATCAAGGTCCTGCACCCCGACGTCGACGACCACCCCGAGCTCGTCTTGCGCTTCGAGAGAGAGGCGCTCGCGGGCGCGCAGGTGGCGCATCCTCACGTCGCCTGCGCGACCGACTTCGGCGATCTCGAGGGCGGCGCGCGCTACCTGGTCATGGAGTACGTCGAGGGCGAGACGCTCCGCGACGTGCTCGACCGCGAAGCGCCGCTCGAGCCCAAGCGCGCCGTCGCGATCGCCCGCCAGCTCGCCGTGGCGCTCGACCACGTGCATTCACGCGGCATCGTTCACCGCGATCTCAAGCCACGAAACGTCATCCTCGGCGAGGGTGACGTGGTGAAGCTCGTCGACTTCGGCCTCGCCAAGATCGACGGCGGCCGCATGTCCACGCTGCCTGCCGACGAAGCGGAAGAGGACAGCCGCCTCACGACGCGGGGAATCATCTTCGGCACCGTCGAGTACCTCGCCCCCGAGGCGGCGTTCGGGATGGAGCTCATCGATCACCGCGCCGACCTCTACGCGCTCGGCGTCATCCTCTACGAGATGCTCACCGGCAAGCACCCCTTCGATGCCAAGACCGAGGCCGAGCTCTTCGCCAAGCAGCGCCACGCCCCTCCCCCCAAGATGAAGGCCCGCAATCCTGACATCGCTGTCAGCGACGAGCTCGAGTCCCTCGTCCAAAAGCTCCTCCACAAAGACTTCGACGAGCGCCACCAGTCGGCTTCCGAGGTCGAACAAGCCCTATCGACCGTCCCGCTCACGTCCAAGCCGAAGTCCGAGCGCGAGCCCGTGGCCGTGGCCGTGGCCGCGCCCCCAAAAGCGAAGGCCTCGCAGACGGCGAAAGCAGCCTCGACGGCCCAGCCGTCGAAACCCAAACCCAAGCCCGCCTCGTCAAAAGCGGCCCCACCCAAGTCCGATCCCTCCCCCCAGCAGAAAGAGGACTCCTCCGCCCGCATCCTCGGTCTCTGGGCCCTCGCCGGCATCGCAGCCGCCATCCTCATCGGCTACCTCCTCACCAAGAAGGACGAGCCCCTGCCCAAGGGGCCCGCGACCGCGGCGCCCACCGCAACCCCACGGCCCACGATCAAGGCCGCCCCCGCGCCGACGCCTCGTCCCACCGTGTCTACCGTACCGGCGCCGACCGCGACCGCATCCGCCGCGACCCCTCCCGTCGATCCCGAGAAGGTGCGCGAGATCCTCGGACGCCTCCGAAGCTCCTACGTCGCCGGCGAATGGTCGAACGCCGCCGATGACGTGCTGGCCCTCCTCGCCGCCGACAAGAACGTCCTGCGCGACGCCAGCGCATCGGGTGCGGTGTCGGAGATGCTCATGGCGCTCGACAAAGAGAAGAGCGAACGAGCCGACGAGGTCTGGAAGGCGGTAGCGCTCGCCGACACGGGACCGGATCTCATCTACCGCTTCGCCGAATCGCACGGCACGAGCTCGCTCGGCAAGCGCGCGAGCAAGCTTCTCTCCGACTCCGCGGTCCAGGCGAACGCCTCCGACGCGGTCAACATCGCGTTCGAGCTGCGCGAGGGCGCTTGCGACAAGAAGCTCTCCTTGCTCGATCGCGCCGTCGAAGAGGGCGATCAACGCGCCGAGCTGGTCATCGACGTGCTCGTGCGCGCGTGCGTGAAGAACCAGAAGGCCATCGACTCGACGCTGAAGAAGATGCGCAAAAAGCGGGGCAAAGAGTAGCGGCGGATCGCAAAGGGGGGCTCTTGCCCCCCGCGCAATGGTTCGTCAAAAGCAGGGGTTCGTCAAAAGCAGGGGCCCGTCAGAATCTGTCCGCCCAGCCGAAGGTCAGCTTGCCGAGGTAGCCCGACCGGAGCTCGTAGTCGTCCGTCGAGACGCCGGACGCCCCGGCGCCGATCTCGACGAAGACCCCCGTGTGGTACGTGATCCACGGCCGAATGCCCGCGACGACGCCGACGGTCCAACCCGCGCCGCTGGCCTGACGAAACGTCCCGTCCTCCGTCTCGACCTCGGTGATGAAGGAGCCGAGCACGCCGACCTCCGGACCGAGGGTGATCGTGAGAAAATCGTCGTTTCGGTAGGCGACGAGATCGGCCGCCAGCGTGACGCGAACCTCGTGAAGCCCTTCTCGGATGCCTTCGTTCGAGGAGAACGGCTTCTCGTACGAGACGCGGCCCCGAAGATCGAAGTACCGGCCGAACTCGGACGCGTACGCCAGCGAAACGCCCGCGCACCAGGTCGCGCGCTCGTCGAGCTCGCCGTTCGGGCCCGATCCCAACCCCTCTGCCTCACCGCGGTAGTGGGTGAGACAGACCGGCGTGAAGCCGGCGGTGACTTGATTCGGCATCGAGCGGTGCGCGTCGGGGTTCTCCGGCTCGTGTGCCGAAGCGTTACGCGCGAGACCGAGCAACGAACCGATCGACAAGAGGCCCAGAGCGAAGCGTCCCATCATCTGGATCGGACGATACGCCTCTCCGTTCGATGCTGGTAGGATGCCGCGCGTGCGCGACAGGCTCGTCGTCATTTGCGCTTCTTTGGCCATCATCACCGGTTGCCGTGCCGAGGACCCGTGGGTCGAGGGTTGGGAAGGTGGGACCGTCAACGGCTACCAGACGCCCCCGTTGCCGGGCCTCGTGGTCATCACCGACCCCAGCGAGCTGAACCCTCTGATCGACACGGCCGGCCTCGTGCAGCGCCGCG
>JBGTSH010000014.1:0-64989 GCA_041940405.1 Polyangiaceae bacterium | reverse complement strand
AGTCGAGGCGGGTGTGTTGGACGACGATGGGCACGTCCGAGACCAGCACGCTCGCGTAGTCGGTGTCCCTCGGAACGGGCTCGGGAGCGACCAAGTCATTGAATCGAAGGTGGAGCGTGCGTCGCGCGCCGACCGTCACCTGGTACGGCCCCGCCGGCTCGCGATCCGCAAAGTAGATCGTGAGCTCGACATGCGCGTCGGCGTCCCCGGCGTTGAGGAGGCACGCCGTTTCGTGGCTGACCATTTCGCGACCGCTGCCGGTGCTCTTGCCAGGAATGTATCCCTCGGCGATTGCCCAGCGCCTGCGTCCGATAGGAGCTCTCATGAACGGTGGTTTACGATCTGCCGGCGCCCCTCGCCATGGTGATCATCGTCATGGGCCCGTCCGGCGCGGGCAAGTCCACCATTGGGCCGCTCCTCGCGGATCGCGTCGGCGGTGAGTTCGTCGAGGGCGACGATTTTCATACGCAATCGGCGATGGACAAGATGGCGGCGGGGATCGGTCTCGGCGACGAGGAGCGGCTACTCTGGATCCGACGGCTTGCCGACTCGATCGACGGCTGGCTCGCAGAAAGGCGGAACGTCGTCCTCGCATGCTCCGCGCTTCGATCTGCGCACCGAGCCGTCCTCCGACGCGATCCCGAGCGTGTGCGTTTTGTCTACCTGCGCGTCCCCGCCGCGGTGCTCGAGGAGAGGCTCCGGCGCCGCCGCGGTCACCCCGTCGGGCCGTCGCTCCTTCCGAGCCAGCTCGCGACGCTCGAAGAGCCGGGCGATGCGTTCGTCGTCGACTCGGTCGACCATCCCGAGGCCGTGCTGGAGGCGATCCTCCACGGGCTCCCCGGCTTGGCGGGCTCCGCCGGGCGGTGAATCAGCACGGTCAGCTCCTCGTTCCCAGGAACCTCCGACGACCGCGGTCGGGGAGTAACCGTCGAGTTGGATCGCACGCTGCTCAGCAGCGCGCGAGCAACGCGGAAAGAAGACTCTCGAGGTCGCGACCGCGGTTGAAGCCACGTGCCTCGATGAGACGCAGCCGCGCCCGAGTCGCGTCGAGGTCGAGCGAAGGGTTCATGCTGAGCAGGTTGGCGGCGTCGATTCGATCCTGCGGCCGGCGGTCGGACATCGACAGGATCTTGGTCGCAAGCAGGTCCTCTGCCACGGCGACGGGGAGCTCACCGGCCTCACCGAGGTCGACGGCCGTCGCCGCCGCGGCGATCTCCGGCTCGATCCCGCTGCTTGCAACGAGCAGATCCACGTGGAGCCGAGCGCGCGTTCGCAAGCGAACGATTGCCAAACGCTTCCGTTCCTCGTGCTCGACGATGGTCGCGATCTCGTAGCCTCCCGCCGCGAGATCCGCCGCGAGACGCTCGGCATCGGCGTCTGAGCTCACCCCTACCGCGATGTCGATGTCGCGGGTGAACCGGACCTCGCTCCGGATCGAAACCGCCAGGCCGCCTACCAAAGCGAACGGGCGCTTCAGCCGTCTGAGCCCGTCCGCAGCGCGAGCGAGCTCGGTACCGAGCTCCGTGGGAGCGCTAGGCATCGTCGCGCCCGAGCCAAGCGTCGAGCATAGCTTCGATCTCTTCGTCGCTGGCCGCCGGATTTCGGGCGCGAAGTGAGGCGAGCTTCAACTCGATCCCGGCCCGCATCAGATCGAGTGCCTGCCGAGCCTTCTCCTCGGGAGGCGTCCGTCGAGCCTCGTCGATCTCTTCGCGCCGGAGCCGATCCACGCGTGGAAGATAGCACTTGTCGGAAGACCTGGCTCCGCCCGGACGTTCGCATGACCCCGCTGGAGCGCGACGAGCGCACCTCGCGGACGGCGGCGTCTACGCAGAAAAGCAAGCCACGCCAGGAAGGCGAGGGCAGCAGGCGGAGGAACCAATCGCCCATCGCCGGGCGAGCCGGGAAGGCTGCAATCACATCCCTCGGGCTCGGGCTCGGGGTCGGGCTCGGGCTCGGGCTCGGGCTCCGGTGCCCGACCACCCTCGCCTCCGCACGTGAACGCACCGGGCGTGCACGTGCCGTCGACGCATTGGTCGGGGTTGGTGCAGGCGTCCTCGTCGTCACACGGGCTGCCGTTGGGCAGCGGCGAGTCTTTGGGACAATCGAGACCTCCATCGCACGTCTCTTCGGCGTCGCAGGCCGACTCGGCGGAGCGACAAACATGGGCTGCGCCCAGCAGGTCGCAAAAGCCGTCCGCGGAGGCACCTTGATCGACGCTGCACGCCTGGCAGTCGTCGCCGCTCGACGCACCACACGCCGTGTCACAGCAGACGCCATCCACGCAGTACCCGCTCCCGCACACGGATGCGTCGTCGCAGAGCTCGCCGAGAGGATAGAGAAAGCTGCACGCACCGGCGGGGTCGCAAAAGAAGCCGGTAGAGCAATCGTCCTTCGTTTCGCAAGCGGTTGGGCAAGCGGGGCTCTGGCCGTCGCAAACGAACGGCTCACAACTCGGCGCGCCGGCCGCTCCAGCGGAGACGATCGTGCAAGTCCCGACGTTCCCGGCGTCGCCGCAGGCGTCGCAGGACGCATCGCACGCGGTGTCGCAGCACGTCCCGTCGACGCAGAAACCAGTGGAGCATTGCTCGGGCGCCGTGCAGGGCTCGCCTTGAGCAAGCTCGGGCACGCACTGCTGGCTCGCATCGCAAAAATGGTCGGGGCTGCAATCGACATCCGACACACACGAGCCCGGGCATGGCGCCGCGGATCCGTCACAGACGTAGGGAGCACAGCTCGGGGTTCCGATCTCTCCCATGGAGCGGATGGAGCAAACCCCTTCCGTCCCGGCGAGGTTACACGCGTCGCACGCTTCGTCGCAGGCGGCGTCACAACAGTAGCCGTCGACGCAAAGGCCAGTCGCGCACTGGTGAGGCGCGGAGCACGAAGTACCGCCTCCCTGCTGCGGCAAGCATGTCCCCAGCGGGCTGCAGTAGTGGTTTGGTGCACAGTCGCTCGAGGCGACGCAGCTGACCGGGCAACTGGCCGCGCTTCCATCGCAGACGTAGGGCGCGCAGCTCGGCGCGCCGGCCGAACCAACCGGCAAGAGCGTGCAAGTGCCCACCGACGACGGAAGGTTGCACGCATCGCAGCCGCCCGAGCAGTCACTCGTGCAGCACACGCCGTCAGCGCAAGCTCCGCTCGTGCATTCGTTTGCCGCGGCGCATGAGAGCCCGTTGACCTTCTTCGGCGTACAGGCTTGCGATGGATTGCAGTAGGCCGTCGCGACGCAATCGTCATCGTCGGCGCAGAGTCCAGGGCAGGTGCCGCTCGACCCAGAGCAGACGTACGGTGCGCAGCTGGGAGCGCCGGGCGATCCCTGGGCCGCCGGCGAGCAAACCCCGAGCGTGGCTGGAAGCGCGCAGCTGTCGCACGCGCCGCCGCAGGATGTATTGCAGCAAACTCCCTCGATACAGTTTCCGGTCGCGCAGACGGTCCCGCTGCTGCAGGCCGTACCATTCGGCTCGAGCGGTTGACACGTGCTGTCGGCGCGGCAGTAGGCTCCTGGTGTGCAGTCCGAGTTGGTTGCACAGCTGCTGGGGCAATTGGCGGAGCTACCGCCGCAGAGGTACGGAGTACATGGTGGCGCCCCTGGTTGGCCGTCGGCTCGGAGCGAACAGATGCCCTCCAGCCCGAGCTGACTGCAGCTGTCACAAGGTGCGCCGCACGCGGTGTCGCAGCAGAAGCCGTCGACGCAGAGCCCGTTCGTGCAATCCGAGGGTTGGGTACACGGGGTCGCCGTCGTGTTGACCAGCACATCGATGAACGCCGATCCGGAGTTGAGCGTCCCGTTCTCGTCGTCGAGCCTCGCACCGATGATCGCGGTCCCGGCGTCGAGCGCTACGGACCAACCGAAGCTGTCGCCCTGTTGCGCGTCCCCGGCCTCGAACGGATCGTGCAGCGTCCACGTGCTTCCGGTTCGCACGTAGCCGTAGACGACGCCCGCGAGGCTCCAGATCGTTCCGTGGCGCCGGTGAGCAGCGACGAGCAGCGAATCTCCGTCCACCGCGACTGCATTCCCGAATTCGTCGCCGGCGACGGGTGCGGCAAGGACAATCTTCTGCTGCTCGGTCCACGTCGTGCCGTCATACGAGAATACGTATGCCGCGCCGCTATCGCTCCCGCCGTCGTCGTCATACTGCGCACCAACGACGATGGTCGAGTCGTCGATGTCTACCGCCACGCCGAATCGATCGTCGACGGCTCCGTCGGAGGCGAGCAGCTTCTGCTGTTCCGTCCAAACGCTGCCGGTGCGCGTGAACACATAGGCCGCTCCCCGGTTGTTCGGCGGCCCATTCTCCGAGAACGCCCCGACGGCGATCTTGTCGCCGTCGATCGCGACTGCCCAGCCGAACGAGTCGTCGGAGTCCGGATCACTCGCGGTCAGCACTTGCTGGACTGCCCATACGCCGCTGCTTCGCACGAACACGGTTGCCGCACCCGCCTGAGGCGCCGCAGAGCTGTCGTTCGGCGCTCCGACGACGACGGTGTCACCATCGATTGCGATCGCTCGGCCGAACGAGATCGACGCAGCGCCGCCGGGCGGAAGAAGCTTCTGCTGCTGCGTCCAGACACCTCCCGACCGCGTGAACACGTATGCGGCGCCGCTGTTGAACGCGAGGTCGTCGTCGCCGCTCGCACCCGCAACGATGGTTTCGCCGGAGACGGCTACAGCGAAGCCGAGCGAGTCGCCAGTCCCGGCGTCCAAGGCCACGAGCTTCTGCTCGAACGCCCATGTCGTTCCTGTTCTGACGAAGGCATAGGCGGCGCCGGTGTCGTTCGTCGGCGCATCATGGAACGGTGCGCCGGCCACCGCGATGTCTCCGTCGATGCCGACGCCGATCCCGAGCGAATCCCCCTGTCCACTCGCTGGTGCCAACAGCTTCGCTTGCTGCACCCACAAGAGCGGATCGATCGAGATGGGATAAGCCGCGCCCACATCGTCGACGTGGATCGCAACGGTTCTGTTCTCGAGCGTGAACCTCGCAGGCAGCTCACGTCCGACGGCATCGGTGACACGCAGGCCGGAGAGCGCCGCCTTCGAGCCACGATCATCGCGGAGCTCGATACCGCCCCCGTCGGCCGCAAGGTGCGGAGTCACGTCGCCCCGCAGAGCTATTTCGAGAACCAGCTCACCGCGCCCGGCAGGCGGCGACGCGATCTCGAAGCGCTGCTGTACGCCTGCGGGCCGATTCTCGTAGATCTCGACCACGCTGGGGTGCACGAGGTCCACGCGCGATCCTCGGACGATCGGCGCGCCGCTTCGGGTTGCCTGCACGGCACCGGCCCGGCCGAAGGCGCGAAGGCCCAGGCCAACGGTCCAGCCCGCGTCGTTCGATCGCCAATCAAGCCCACCTTCTCCGATGCGAATCGTCGCTCGATGCTTCCGATTGGTCGCCTCGACCGTGCCGAGCTGCTGCGTGAAGGCGTATGCGTCGACCGTGGTGGTCGGAGGAGCAGAGACCGCGAGCGTCGCGCCGGCGCGCTCCGTCTCCTCGCCTTCGGAGCCTGTGCGGCACGAGAGCAACAAGCCGAGCGCTGCGCAAGCAGCTGCCGCACGACGAGCCAGGGCCATCATCCAGCGATAGTCGCCCCGGGCACGCCGGGCGCCAAGCTCGTTGCGCTCTCGGCGGTGACCTCGATCAGGCGCCCACAGAAACAGCGGTTCGAATTCCCTACGCCGCTCGCGATGTTCATCCCGATGAGCACGCGCCCGCTCGCACAGGTGAAGCCTACGATTCGACCGATGTCACACGCCGACGAGCGTGTAGGCGATTCCGTAGCTGGCGAAGATCCACGCGCCCTGGGCGATCCCCAACCCGATCGCGGTGCGCCGCCGGACGTGGGCGAGGCGCTCGGTGACGGCCACGAGCGGCAGCGAGAGCAGCAGCTCTCCCAGCACGATGTAGTGGGGGACGTTGTCGATGAGCATCGGCGTGTGGTGGTAGCGCCACCAACCAGCGTGCGCGGCGAGGTGCTCGTAGAGGGGGATGTACAGCGCGAGCGCGAGCGCTACGGCGACGGATGCGGCAGAAAGCGAGAGCCGCCGGCGAAGCGCCATGCCGAGCGCCATTCCCGCGCTGAGCATCCCGAACCAGGCCGCCGGCATGTAGATCGGGGAGGCGAGGATCCGCGGCCCGTCCGAGTACACGAGGGTCTTCGTGTCGAAGACGAGCCACGCATCGGCGGCGAGCTCGGTGATGCCGGCGACGACCCCGAACAGGGTGAGGTTGACGAGCCACGCGCTCGGCCGGCGAAGCAGCATGAGCGCGCAGAGGACGAGCCCTTGGCCCACGGCCACCGTCGCGCCGGCCCAGCCTGGAAGCGCTCGGATCGACGCTTGGCTGAGCAGCAGCCCAAACACCGTCGCGAGTCCGACATGGTTGATGAAGAAGCGCTGGTCGGTGGCGAGGTCGTCGCCCGCCGCCAGCGGGACAATGGCGCCCATCGGTTCGTGGGCGACACCGCCGGCCCGGATGCTGGTCATCGCGTTCGCCGGCTCGCGTAGAGCGCCTCCAGCGCGAAGAACGTCGGATACGTGTCGTTCAGCCAATACGCCCGAAGCGGGAACATCGTGCTGTAGCAGCGGCTGTCGGCGAAGCTGCCGTCGGCGTGCTGGCGTTCGAGCAAGAAGCAGAGGCCCCGGCTTGCCGCCGCGCACGCGCCGGCACCCGCGATCTGCAGGGCCCAGACGACGAGGCCCGTCAGCGCCACGGTCGACGGACCGCGGCCTGCCTCGGTGGGGTCCTCGTAGCTCGCAGGATCCTCGCCCCAGCCGCCGTCGCCATTCTGCCGCGCGACCATCCAGTCGAGCGCCCGCTGCACGAACGGCTCGCGCGGCGAGATGCCGGCGCGGACGAGGCCGGTGACGACGTAGGCGGTGCCGGCCAGGTAGTTGATGGCCCAGCGTCCCCACCAGCTGCCGTCCCCGGGGATCTGATGCTCGCGCACGAACCGCACGGCCGCGCGCACCGAAGGGTGCGCGATCGAGCACCGCCCATCGGCGGCCGCGAGCCCATACAGCGCGCGTCCCACGATATCGACCGTCGAGGGGTCGCCGTTCTCCGCGAGCCAGGAACGGATCCGCCCCGGCAGCGTGCCGCGGCGCAGGTACAGCGCGCCGCGAGGAGGGCGCGGCTTTCCATGCGAGAACGCTGCCCAACCGCCGTCGGCGTTCTGCATCGAGCACAGCCAAGCGACGCCGCGCTCGATGGGACCACGCAGCCGCGTGCGAGCCTCGGGGGACGCGGCGGCGAGCTCGCCCAGGGCGCTCAACACCTCGGCGGTGGTGTCGCAGGCGGGATTGCGTTCGTTGCCCGGGTGCCACGACCAACCGCCCCCGACGGGAGCGCCGGGTGGTGGTGTCTGCCAATCGAGAGGCGAGGGCTCGTGCGCTTGTCCGGCCACGAGGAAGTCGGCGCCGCGGAGAGCCGCCTCTCGATGGCGCGTCGACGGCAGGCGCGCGAGCGCACGCGTCATGTGGGCCGTGTCCCAGTAGGTGCTCTCGAACGGCTCGACCTCGAGCCCGCGCGGCGTCGTGTGGTAGACGCGCCGTGCGTACGCGACTCCGCGCGCGACCGCGGGGTCGTCGGCGCCGGCGCCGCACGCGCGCAGGCACAGCATCGAGAGCAAGGTGAAGATCGGCACGCCAGCGATCCCCCCGCTTGGGCTCTGCCGTTCGCGCACGTAGCGCTCCAGGCGTGCGGCCGTCGTGCGTCGCACCCACGATGGTCGCGCGCCCGCTGCGGGAGCGACGGTCCCCTCGCGGATCGCCTCCCAGAGAAACGGCAACGTGCGCGCCGGAAGCAGCGCGTTCACGCCGAGCGTTCGTGCGATGAGCGCATCGTGGCCGGGGATGAGCGCGCTCGCCGAGGGCACGAGAGGGAGCGCGCTCGCAGGCACCGCGCCGACGAGCGCTGCGATCGTCATCGCGAGCGGGCCCGCGGCTGCCGGTCCTCCAAGCTCCGTCAGCCTCGCCGACGCGGCACGCAAGGCTGTGTCGGCGTCGCGGGCACCGACGGCTCGCAGCCCCGCGCAGAGGAACAGCGTGGCCTCTGCGTTGCTACGACCAGCCGAGAGCCAGGGCTCCATGCCGCCGTCGGGCAGCTGCGACGCGCGCAGCGAAAGCTCGGCGAGGCGAGCGTCCTCGGGACGCAACGTCCCCAGCGCGGCCTCGCACGCGATCGAGGCCGCAAGGTACATCGGCCCCGCGAGGTTTCGACCTCGCCAGCTGCCGTCCGGACGTTGCCAACCCAGCGCGGCGTCGGCGGCGCGTGTGCAAGCGCGGTCTCCCTCGGCTCCGATCGCGATCGATTCCACCGGTCGCACCTTCCTCCGTGATCGACAGCACGGTCCGATCGCGACTCATCGACGATGCGGGGCTCGCTGGGCAATGGGGGAGATCCCCAAGTACGGTGGGAAGCGCACGCGCAGGCGCAGCGTGAGGGTCGTTGTTGACGCGGAAGACCCGCGCTTGTCATAGATGGGCGTTGATGGGCGAGCTCGTGCGGCGCACGCCGTTATCCCCTGAGATGGAGGTCGTGGGTCTCGCGCTCGAGATGTCCTCCCGGAGGGCCTTTCGCGCCGAGGTGCTGCGGCGGATGCTCGGCTGGCTCGACGCCGACGCCGCATGTTGCCACCAGCTCTATCCCACGATCGCAGCTCCGGACGAGCACGTCGGGGTGGGCATCAACCCCACGACGTTCGCGCGCATGATCGAACACTGGGACGAGTACGGCCCGCAGTTCCAGCCCATCGCCGAGGCGGCGGGCGTCGCCGGCGGGGTCGCCATCGACACGCACGTCTACACCCGAGGAGAGCGCAGCCGCCTCTCGGTGTACGCGGACATCGCGGCCCCCGAGCGCTACCGCGAGACCGTGTGCTGCAGCCTCCCCTTCCGCGACGCAACGGGGGCGATCCTCTGCCTGATGCGCATCGCGAAGAACCGCGCACCGTTCACCGCGCGGACGCTCGCCGTGGCGCGAGGCCTGCTGCCCGTGGTGACCCTCGGCGACGCGCTGCTCGCGCACCGCGAACACGCTGCCGAGCGCGAGATCGCGATCGCCAGCCTCACCGCCAGGGAGAAGCGAGTTGCCGAGGTCGCCGCGATGGGGTTCAGCGCTCCGGACGTCGCGGTGATCACCGGGGTGCCCACCTCGAGCGTCCGCAGCGACATGGCGACCGCGCTCGACAAGGCGCGCGGAGAGCGAGCGCGGAGCCCCGAGTGGATGGCGCTGACGCCGCGCCGGGCGCGGGTGTTCGAGCTCGTGGTGCGCGGGCTGTCCAACAAGGAGATCGCCAAGGAGCTCGGGTGCGCGGACAACACCGTCGAATGGCACGTGACGCAGATCCTGCGGCAGGCGGGCCTTCAAGGGCGCTTGCAGCTCGTCGCGAGCTACTGGTCCGGAGCGCTCCGACGTCCGCGATGACGTCCGACCAACCGCACCTCTACTGAAAGACCACGCCCCCGGCGTCAGCCGAGCCCGACGACGAATTGGTCGCCGCCGCGATCTCAGGCGAAATCACATCCGACCTGAGTCACACCGGCCCACGCGCCCATGTCCATCGCAGCGCCGCCGCTCGAGCCGCCGGCGCGACCTGCACCAATGCAAGGCGACCCACCGGCGAGTTGAAAACGCGCAGCGCCGCTGCCGGCCATCGTGAACGAGGGGTCGGTTGCAAACAAGGAATGCGTGGTGTCGTCTCCGCCTGTCGCCCCTTGCCATGCGGCCGAAGACGTGTGTGTGGTGTAGCCACCGCCGGAGTACGGATAGCCATAGCCGGTTTGTGTGACCCATTGCATGGAGCTCGGTCCGTAGCAGTTGTAGTCAATCACGTCGGCATAGGCTGTCCCGCTGCCGTCGACTGATATCGCCAAAGCGCAGAGCTCCACCAGCGAAGCACTGCCGCCCAAATACCAAATGTTGTTGTAGAAGCTGGGCTCACAACCTGGCTGCCATGTGTGCAGGTTGAATCCATCCTTCGCGCCCGCCGAGGTGGCGTAGATGGTGTTGTTGCGCACGATTACCGGCGATCCGGCGCTGAAAGGCCCATCGTTCCCGAGCGCGTGGTCGCAGTTCTCGAAGACGTTGTTCTCGATGATGAATGGACCATACGGCGGATTGCTCGGGCCCGGCCCGGTCTGGTCTTTGTTGTCGAAGCCTCGACAAGCAACCGTCACCTGGTGGAAGTAGCACTGTTTGACGTGCGTCTCTTGGTCGTCGGTTCGCGGAGTGCCGCCCGCGTACTTCGAGTGGACACCTCCGTAGGTGCCATCGAACGTGCAACGGTCGACGACCGTCCCTATCGTGCCGTACTGAAGAATGGCAGATACACGCAATCCGCCCGTGGTGTTCGTAATGTCGTGAAAATGGCAGTTGACGACCTGCGCAGCATCCAGCGCTTGCAAGAAGACGCCCGCCGTAATGTCTTGGGAGTCGGACTGTTGTTCGGTCAGCTCGCAGCTGTCGACCACGACGCCTTCGCCGCGGCCTCTGGTTCGATTGATGTAGACCGAAAAATCCCTGGCGTTGATGATCTTCAGGCCGCGCAGCGTAAAATGTCCGGCCGTGGCGTCGTACGCGCCGATACAAGCAATCCCGCCGCCGTCGTGGTCGAGAATGGCCGCTCGATGATTTAGGGCTTCGATGACGGTTGGGTTGCCTTGGGAGCCTGGAGCCACGCCGAGAGACGGGGAATCGCCGCCGGCATAAGGCGCTATGCCCCCAGTCGGGTACGTGCCGTCCAACAACCCGACGCGATGGCCCGCATACGTCTCGCGCTTCGTGTTGAGCGCGGTGATGGCCCACGCCGTCGAGGGCGTCAGGCCGTCGTTCGAGTCCGATCCAGACGGCGAGATGTAGAAGTCGAAGACTTCCGGCATCGGCCCACCGGTCGTCGTCCCACCGGTCGTCGTCCCACCGGTCGTCGTCCCACCGGTCGTCGTCCCGCCGTTCGTCGCACCGCCCGTCGTCGCACCGTCGCGCCCGCCGGATCCGCCGGGCTCGCCGCTTTCGCCGTCGCACGCGGCCACTCCGAGCATCGTTCCACCCGCCCCGACGACCACATCCCGAATGAACGCGCGACGCTGCATCTCGTCCTCCGTTGAAGGCTGGGATGCTCACATACTGGGACTCGGCCGCCTAGGTTTGAAGCTCAGCCCACCCAGCGCGGTCGCACCCGACGCCGAGCTCATGGGCCCTCGCCTTCTGGCTCGACCTCGCAAATCGGCCAGCTCTGCTCGGATGTATGGCACGGCATCCACCGGCCGCTTTCAGAGTAGAGGTAGCGGGCCGCCGAGCCGCACCCGCGGACAGCAACCACGCAGCCTTCCTCACCCGACTCGGTGCAGCTGCCCGCGACGGGCTCGAGCTGTAGCTCGCTTGGAGAGCAACCGAGGTCCGACGCCGCGCGCACCGAGAGCGCCTGCTGCGCCGAGGCGCTGGTTGGGCCGCCGGCGCATCCCGAGAGCAGCAAGGCGCCGGCGATGAGGGTCGAGGTCCGGAGGCCGAGGCGGTGGTCGATCATGGCTGCGTGATCCGGGCCCGCCCTGGAGCAGCGGATAGGTCCATGGTGGCATCGCCCCACGGAAGTCGGAGGGTGAGCTGCCCGTCGGACGACAGCCTGGGGTCGAGGTCCGGATCGTAGATGTCCGGATCCACGCGCGCGGCGACATTCGGCGCGAGCTCGACTTCGACCTCAATCAGGCGCCCCGTGCCGGTCGTGCAGACGATCAGGGACGCAAAGGGCACCACGGGGGTTCCGTCGTCCGCATCTTCGAGCCAGTCGTCTTCCCACGTTTCCCACCAGGTCGAGCTGCGCGGCAGGACGAGGACCAACGTGTCCTCTTCCGGGGAGAATGCATAGGAGCCACATCGGCCCGAGCGATACTCCGCGCCCGTGATGATCCGAAGATCGTCGCCCGACAAGTCGAGCAGCAGGAACGCTTCTTCGCTCTGCCCCGACCAGTATCCGAGCACCAGCAGCCGGCCGGAGGGAGAGAGCAGCCACCCCCCGCCGCCGAAGCCGGCGACCGGATAGGCGCAACGCACCTCGCCGATCTCGGCTCCCAGCCGATCACGCCGCGTGACCACCAACCCCGCGGCGTAGGACACCTCTGCCGCAATGGTGCCGCCGTCGCCCAGCGCGAGGACGTGGAGCTCGTCGCTGACGAACATGTCAGCAGCCTACCGCTGGGCACGACGTGGGTCACGCGAACGCTGACGGCTCCTGCGCTCACTCCAAGCAGAAGGTCCCATTGGTCCCGCTGTTCGGGTCCGATTTGCAGGTGAGCCCCTCGCAGCACTCGAACGAGGAGCTGCAGCCGATCGCGTTCGGTGTGCACGAGCCCGAGCCGGTCGTGCCCGAACCGGTCGGACCCGCGCCTGTCGGCCCGTCCTCGCTGCAAGCCGCCGCATTGGGATGAGGATCGCAGTCGCTCGGATCGTGCGTCGCATCCGCTGCTTGCTTCCCGCACATCGTGTGGCAAGCGCCATCGGAGGGCGCACAGGCCGACGCGCACGCCGCCCAGTCGAACCCCGCGCACTTGTCGAACGCCGCCTTGTCCGGACAGACGTAGCCGTCGCCGTTCAGACAGCAGCTGAAGTCTGATTTCTTGTCGTTGCTCGCGCCCGTGCTTCCGCCGGCGCCGTCGTCGTCGTCGTCGTCGTCACCGGACGACGCCCCGCAACCGACGCCGAGCGCTGCCACGAACGCGGCACCAGCAAGGAGGAGCACCCAGCTCCCGACGCTTGGCGACCGCCGCGCCAATCGAGCCGGATGCGCTCCTTGAATGACAGGAATGTCAGCATTCTTGACGTGCGTGTTCATGTGCTCCTCCAGGTTGGTGCCGCGGGATGTCCGCCAAGTCGGCACTTCCGCCCACCGCAACCTCCGTCAACTTACCTCCGAGCACACGTTTCACCTCTCCGGCTTCGGGGAGCCAACTTATGTAGTTAGATCAACGAATTGCGTGGGATGTCCGAGGTGGGTGTCGGGTTTGGGTGGGCACCGGACTCGAGGTTCCGAATCCGCTGGCTCGACGAAACGATAGACCCGATGCGGTTGTGCCAGAGGCGGGGAGCCAACAGGATCCGCCCATGGTTTCCTGCAGGAGGCTCTTGTTGCCTGTGCTCGCGGTGGCGGCGTGCACTCCAGCGGCGGCGCCGGAGCCCACGCCCCTGCTGCCACCCGCGCATTTCGTCGAGCCGGGCAGCTCGCCGAGCGTCGCGGCCGGGCTGTCCCCCGACGACAAGGCCAAGGTGCTCGCCGCGCTGCCGGCGATCGAGAGCCACTTCGCGGCTCAGCTCGAGAAGAAGAGCCTTCCCGGCCTTGCGGTGGGCGTCGTGGTTGGCGGTGAGCTCGTCTACAGCAAGGGCTTTGGCACGCGCGACATCAAGAGCAACGCCGCCGTCGATGCCGATACTGTCTTTCGGATCGCGTCGCTGACCAAGAGCTTCACGGCGATGGCCATCCTGAAGCTTCGGGACGAGGGACGGCTCTCGTTGGAAGACCCCGCCGACAGGCACATTCCGGAGCTTGCCGAGCTGGCGTATCCCACGCGCGACTCTGCGCGCATAACCATCCGACAGCTCCTCACGCACTCGGCTGGCTTTCCGGAGGACAACCCCTGGGCCGACCGTCCACTCGACGTGAGCGAGAAAGCTTTTGCGGGGATGTTGGCGAAAGGGGTCCCGTTCGCTACTCCGCCCAACACCGCATTCGAGTACTCGAACCTCGGCTACACGATCCTCGGCGTCATCGTCAGTCGGGCCTCTGGCGTGCCGTATCGGCGGTACGTGACGAAGGAGATTCTCGAGCCGCTCGGGATGTCGGCGACCGTGTTCGACGAGCGCGACGTGCCGAGGTCGCGACTCGCCCTGGGCTACCGCAGAGAGGCCGAGCAGTGGGTGAACGAGATCAACACGCCGGACGGCGTGTACGGCGCAATGGGCGGGCTGTACTCTTCCGTGCGCGATCTGTCGCGCTACGCGGCGTTCCACCTGTCGGCGTGGCCGCCTCGCAACGACCCCGAAGCGGGCCCCCTTCGGCGCAGCTCCGTGCGTGAAATGCATCAGCTTGCCCGCCCGAACCGATTCGTCGTGGGCTTCGACGGCAGCATGGCGTGGGGAGAAACCGGCGGTTACGGCTTTGGGCTGCTGAGCTTCGAGACGTGTCGCTTCGAGCACCTCGTCTACCATCGAGGTGGCTTGCCCGGTTACGGCTCTGCCCTCTTCATGCTGCCCAAGCAGGGGGTGGCCGTCATCACACTCGCGAATACGACGTACGCGAATCCGGGCTCGGGTGAGGCGATGAAGATCTTGGCGGCGTCCGGTGGGTTGGCACCGGCAAAGCCAGCCGCAGCACCGGCGCTCGTGCAAGCTCGCAAAGCTGTCGGTCAGCTGTTGCAGCAATGGGACACCACCTTCGCCCAGAATGCGTTCGATCCGTCCTTCTTTCTCGGACGCCCGGCGGAGGAGCTCCGCGCGACCTTGAGCGCGCTGCGCTCTGCCCATGGCAGCTGTCACGATCCGCCGGTGCTCGACGCGGAGAACGCGCTTCGCGGTAGCTGGCGACACGTGTGCGACCGCGGTTGGCTCGATGTGAAAGTCACCTTGGCGCCGACGGTGCCACCGCGGATCCAGCTGCTGGAGGTCGAAGGGAGCTTTTCGCCCGAGCGCCAACTTCTCGCCAGCGCCGAACGCGCTGCTGCGCTCACCAAGCAATGGGACGACGCCATTGCGGCGGAGCTCTTCATGCCCGGCGCCGACATCGTCGCGCTGAAGAAGCGCTTCGCGGACGTCGCCGCGGCACGGGGCACTTGCCAGCTCGGCAACGCCGAGCGGGGTGACGGAAAGAGCCGTGCGATCTTTGGCCTGGCGTGTGACAGGCTGCCGGCGCGGCTCGAGGTGACGGCAGCTGAGCCATCCGGGAGGCTGAAGAGTGCCAGCTTTCTCCCGCTGGACCCACGCGACGCGAAGTGCGCGCAATGACCCCGCGGCCGGCTACCACAACATCGCGCGCGCGGTGGTGAAGGCGCGGCTCGATTCGCTGGCCGCAGGATGACGACGCGCCTTCCACGCGCGATCAGCAGTCCGCTGCGCGATTCACTTCACGGTCGCGGGAGCCGTCGCGCTGAAGCCCGACGAAGTGATGGCGTTGGTGTGCGCCGAGAACGTCACGGTGTGGTTCCCCGCGGCGACTGTGTCTTCCGCCACCACCTCGACGTTTATGAAGCCACCACCCGCGGGCAGGAGAGCGAGCATCTCCGGCGCGATGGTGCCCGTTCCAGCAGATGCTTCGAAGGAGCACGCGACGTGCACCTCGCCCTTGCTCTCGCCGTCGGCGTCGATCTCATACGAGACGACCCTGACCACGGCCCTCCCCGCACCGCCGCCGACCCAGGTCTGCGTGAACGGGGCGCTTCGATCAACCAAGTAACCTTCCAGCGGTGGCTCCGGGACCGTGACCTGGCTCGGCGCCGTGAGCGAGAGCTTGTGACCCGGAATCGATCCCTTCCCGCCGACGTCCGCGACGAGCAACTCGCCGCCTGTGAAGAGCCGGGTGTCGGCCTCGTATTCGGAGTAGGCGCCCTTCGCGTCGGACGTCAGGCTGATCGGGCTCGTCCCGCCGGTGATTGTCACCGTCCCGGCGTCGAGAAGGACTGGCTTCAAACCGGCAGAAGCGTAAGAACAGTCGAGGATCGTGCACGTCCCATGCTCCGAACGATGGCACTCGTCCGAGTCCGTGCCCGCCCCCCAATAAGTGGCACCCGCTTGCGAGTGCGTCTCGTGGAACCCGCCTTCCAGCTCGAAGTCGTACGAATACACCCGGATCGACGCAGATGCGGCGTACTCGTCGCCGAACGCCCCCGCCTCGCCGCCTCGTCCGGCGTCCGATCCGCCACTTCCGACCTGCCTTACGTCGCTTCCGCACGCGACCGCCCCGCACAGGATCGCAGTGCACAAGAGAAGATCGAAAGCTCTCACACGTCGAGTTTCTCGCACTGGTCCGTGTTCGCCAAGCATTTCTTGGAGACGAAGAAGAGGACGTCGCGCTCGAGCATGAGCGGCTTGGCAATGCAGAAATGGCGCGTCGTGCGTGCGAGCTCCTCGCGATGATGCGCGGGCGCCGCTCCGTCCGTGACGTCTCCCCCGAGCCTCTTCGCGCTCGCTACGTCTTCGTCCCGATGAGCCCGCGCCCGCTGCCGAGGGCGTGGGCGACGCAGTCGGCCCATGCTCGGAGCACGGCTTCGAGCTCTGCCGCGTCGCGTACGCCGTACGACGAGTGGAAGTCATGGGCGCGGGCGGACGCGAGGAGCTGTCCGAGCTTGGGCGAGAGATCGGCGGTCCACGCGGCGTGGAGGTCGCCGACGTCGAGCGGGTCGAGCGTGATGAGGTGCTCGCCGCCGCCGGACCCGATGATTCGGCCGAGCCAGCCGGAGAACGCGTCGCCGCCTTCGATCCAGCGGAGCGCTTCGGCGGCGCCGAGGGTGACGATCCAGGCTCGCAGGATCGGTACGTCGAGCGAAGCTCCGCCCGGCTGAGGTGCCTGGTCGCACCACGGCGCGACGACGAGCTGGAGGTGGAGCCCCACGCCCGAAGCCTACGATGCTCGGAGGGCCAGGGAGAGGGCATAGGAATGGGAGAGGAGAGGAATGGGCGCACCCCCACTGGGACGGTGATGCAATGAGCGCTCCAGCTGCATCGCTCGCCCGGCCGGTAGCGGCGCGGATGTTGCCGCGCTGTCGAGCAGGAGGTCTACATGGCGACGTTTACTACGAAGGCCGGCGAGCAGCTCTTTTACAAAGATTGGGGACGAGGTCAGCCGATCGTCTTCAGTCATGGTTGGCCGCTGAGCGCCGATGCCTGGGAAGATCAGATGTACTTTCTCGCGCGCAACGGTTATCGCTGCATCGCGCACGATCGACGCGGCCACGGTCGCTCCAGCCAGCCGCTCGACGGTAATGACATCGAGACCTACGCGAGCGACTTGGCCGAGCTCGTGGAGGCGCTCGACCTCCGGGACGCGATCCACGTAGGGCATTCGACGGGCGGAGGCGAGGTCGCGCGCTACGTCGCGAAGCTCAGCAAGGGACGCGCCGTGAAGGCCGTGCTGATCAGCGCGATCCCACCGCTGATGCTCAAGACGAAGGACAACCCGCGTGGCACGCCGATCGAGGTGTTCGATGGGCTTCGCGCCAGCGTCGCCGCTGATCGCTCGCAGTTCTTCAAGGATCTCGCACGACCCTTTTTCGGTGCGAATCGCCCGGGTAGCAAGGTTTCGCAAGGCCTCATGGACTTCTTTTGGATGCAATCGATGATGTGCGGCTACCCCGGCGCGTACGAATGCATCAAGGCGTTCTCCGAGACGGACCAGACCGAGGATCTGAAACAGATCGAGGTCCCCACACTGATCTTGCACGGCGACGACGACCAGATCGTTCCCATCGAAGCAGCGGCGCTACGGTCATCGAAGCTCGTCAAAGGCGCGATCCTGAAGATCTACCCGGGCGCGCCGCACGGCTGCCCCTCGACGCTGAAGGATCGCGTCAACAAGGACCTGCTCGACTTCATCAAGACGGGACGCGTCGAGGCAGCGTCCGAGAAGGAGGCAGGAACGGGGACGCCCGCGATGCGCCACTAGCGATCGAGACGTTCCCGATTCGCCTCGTCGGACTAGGAATCTCAGCGCGAGACACAGCGGCCGACCGTGTCGACGTCGAGCCCGTACGAGCATCCGCCGTCGCCAGGCGTCTGGTGTACCTCGCACACCTCGTCGAGTCCGCAGACTTCCGGGTTCTGCGCGCAGTCCCGATCCTCCGACAAGCACACGAGCGCGGACGACCCCGGTCCGCTCCGGATGATGCGGCAGCCTGCGTCGCAGCAGCTCTTGCGACCTGTGAAGGCCGCGCACGGATCGGGCGTCTCGGGGTCGGTGGTTGCCGCGGGCGGTGGACCGGTCTCGTCGGACTCTTCGATGACGACCTGCGCGCCGCAGCCTGCGATGACGATGAGCGCCGCCGCGTGCGCGGCCAATCCGTCCGCGGTGCGCGCGTCAGTGATCCAGCACATCGTCGAGCGAGCTCGCGGTGAGGACCCGGTCGAACCAGGCGTCGAGCTGACGTAAGTCGGTCGTTGCGAGGATGCGCGCTTCGTTGGTGTCGTCGACCGTGAAGCCTCGGCGGCGAAGCAACCGGACAAGCGCGACCGCCTGACCTTCTTGCCGGCCCTCTTCTCGGCCCTCTTGCCGGCCCTCTTCCCGAATCAACTCGAGCGCGCGCATGTCGTGTGCCTCCAAGAGCGGTTTGAGAATAGCGCGGAACGGCGCCACGGCGCGCGTCCCGCCCGCCGCGCTCGGAGGACCGAAAAGCGGAACTTCAGAGGGACATCCTGATCGGATTGCACGGCGGCGCTGGACAGCCAGGCACCCTCGGCATCCTTTGGAGCATCGCCTTCGTCCAAGCCGACGCGAGCTCCGTGCGTTGGGTAGTCGCCGGGCCGGGCGTCATCGCGTACCACCCCGACGAAGAGGTCACGTGGTTTCTCAATCGCGGCGCTTGCCTTGCGGCCGACAAGGCCGGATGAGCTTGAGGTTGGCGACACCCGCGCACGTGGAAATACCCACGTTGCACCCGCTGTTGGTCGGCGACCGTCTGAAGCTACCATCCGACCGTGCCGTCCCGTGGTCTCTACGAGACCCTCCTCACCGAGGCGCTCGCTGCCCAGCTCGAGGGGCTCGATGCTGCGCTCACAGTCGATCGAGGCAAGCTGCACGAAGCCGAGGCAGCGGACCGGCTTGCGCTGCACTTGGGACGTGTGATCGAACGCGCGCTGGCGTCGCTCGATCGGACCAAGCGGGTCGAGCTCGGTGCGGCGCTGGCGCGCAAGCTGATCGATCTCGTCGTCGCCGAGACGAAAGCGAATGCGCTCGCGCCGGAGCGGCCCATCGAGGGCGGGGAGCTCCTCCACGCCGTGCTCGGTAAGCTCCCCGATGGGAGGGCGGAGACCATCGAGCGACCGCTCATCCCGCTCCTCGACACGACGCTCCTCACGAACGCGCCGGGGGAGCCGCGGGTGGGGAGCCAAGTCTTGGCCGAAGTGCATTCGGCCGATCGGATCGATGTCGTGATGGCGTTCATCCGGAAGAGCGGCATCGCGCCGATGTTGGATGCGCTCCGCGCCCATTGCGAAGCGGGGAGGGCGCTGCGCGTGCTGACGACCACGTACACGGGGTCGACGGAAGCGGCAGCGCTCGAGCAGCTCGCGGCGCTCGGCGCGGAGGTGCGCGTCTCGTACGACCACTCGTCGACCAGGCTCCACGCAAAGGCTTGGCTCTTCCACCGACGCTCCGGCTTTTCGACGGCGTACATCGGCTCATCGAACCTGACGCACTCGGCACAGGTGGCGGGGCTCGAGTGGAACGTGCGCGCCTCGGGGGCACGCAATCCTTCTGTCCTCTCGAAGGTCGCTGCGGTGTTCGAGAGCTACTGGAACGGCGGCGACTTCGTCCCTTATGACGCCGAACAGTTCAAGGAGTATGCGGCGCCGAAAGTCAGGCAGCTCTTCGAGCTGAGCCCCCTCGAGGTTCGGCCCGAGCCCTTCCAGGCCCGACTGCTGGAGGAGATCGCGCTCTCGCGCGCCCGCGGGCATCACAAGAACCTTCTCGTGTCGGCCACCGGCACCGGCAAGACGGTGATGGCGGCGCTCGACTATGGCAGCTTGCGCGAGACGCTACCGCGAGCCCGGCTTCTCTTCGTCGCGCACCGCGCGGAGATTCTCGAGAAGTCGATGGCTACGTTCCGGCACGCGCTTCGCGATCACGCCTTCGGAGAGCTGTGGGTGGGCGGCTCGAAGCCCGACCGGTTCGAGCACGTGTTCGCGTCGATCCAGAGCTTGAGCGCTGCCGGGCTCGACAGTCTCGCGCCAGACCACTTCGACGTCGTCATCATCGACGAGTTTCACCACGCCGGCGCGAAGTCCTATCGCACGCTCCTCGAGCACCTTCGGCCGCACGAGCTGCTCGGCCTCACCGCCACGCCGGAGCGCAGTGACAACCTGCCGGTCCTCGAATGGTTCGACGGTCGTATCGCTGCGGAGCTACGGCTCTGGGACGCCATCGATCAGCATCGCCTCGTTCCATTTGCCTACTACGGCGTTCACGACGGTGTCGATTTGCGCGCCGTCGAATGGCGTCGTGGCCGCGGCTACGACGTCGATGGCCTCTCCAAGGTGCTGACGGGCGATGACGCTCGTGCGCGACTCGTCCTGAAAGAGCTGGCGCGCCGCGTCGACGACATCGGCCGAGTGCGCGCGCTCGGTTTCTGCGTGAGCGTCGAGCACGCGCGTTTCATGGCCCGGCTCTTTCGAGAGAACGGGGTTCCGGCGACGGCGATATGGGCCGACACGCCCGAGGACGAAAGGCGACAGGCGCTCGTCGACCTCAAAGACCTCAAGGTGAACGTCGTCTTCTCGGTCGATCTCTTCAACGAAGGCATCGACGTGCCCGCGGTCGACACGCTGCTGATGCTGCGGCCGACAGAGAGCGCCACGCTCTTCCTCCAGCAACTCGGGCGTGGTCTTCGGCGCAACGCCGGCAAGACGATCTGTACCGTGCTCGACTTCATCGGCATCCATCGGCACGAGTTCCGCTTCGACAAAAGGCTTCGCGGTCTCTTGGGCGGGACGCGCTCGAGCGTCGCGAAGCAGGTGGAGGGTGGCTTCCCGTTCCTCCCCGCGGGGTGCCACATGGAGCTCGACGCCGTTGCAGCGAGCGTCGTGCTCGAGAGCATCAAACGCGCGGTTCCCTCGAATTGGAGCGCGAAGGTCGACGAGCTGCGCAGCCTGGCCCAAGCGCAGCCGGGCCCCACGCTGCGTAGCTTCCTCGAGGAGACGAGCCTCGAGCTCGAGGACATCTACGCCGGCAACAAGAGCTGGTCCGATCTTCGCCAGGACGCCGGGCTCGCTCTAGCTCCGCCAGGACCCCAGGAAGAGATCCTACGCCGCGCATGCGGCAGGCTTCTTCACGTCGATGACCAAGCTCGACTCGACAGGTATCGAGCCCTCGTGTCCAGCGAAGCGCCGCCCGAGCTGGAGTCCCTCTCGCCGCACGACGTCCGCTACTTGCGCATGCTCGTCGCCGCCGTCGCCGACCGCGCGCTCACCAAGACGACCACGCTCGCCGAAGGCGCAGCGATCCTCTGGCGACATCCCCAGGTTCGCCGTGAGCTCATCGAGCTCATCGACGTCCTCGACGATCGCATCTCGCATGTCGCGCCGCCGCTCTCCACGCACCCCGACGTGCCCCTTGCCATCCACGCGCGCTACACGCGAATCGAAATCCTCGCCGCCTTCGGCATCGGCGAGGCGGCCAAGGTCGCGCCCTGGCAGACCGGCGTCTACTGGGCCGAGCAGGCCAAGAGCGACCTCTTGGCCTTCACCCTCGACAAGACGAGCGGAGACTTCTCGCCCACCACCCGCTATCGCGACTACGCCATCAGCCGCGACTTGGTCCACTGGGAATCCCAGTCCGTGACCCGAGCCGACAGTGAGACCGGTCAGCGCTACCAGCAGCACGCCGCCCGCGGATCATTCGTCATGCTCTTCGCGCGGAGCAGCACCGACGACCGCGCGTTCCACTTTCTCGGTCCCGCGACGTACGTGAAGCACGAGGGCGAGCTCCCCATGGCGATTACGTGGCGCTTGGCGACGCCGCTGCCTGGGGATTTATTTGCGACGTTTGCGGCGGCTGTGGCGTAGCGATCGCTGGTTCGGAATCGCGTAAAACGACGACCCGGCGGGACGGTGGCGCTAGCGACTTGGAGCACTTGATCCATCGCGGACCGAGCTGCCGTATGGCCGACGTACGCTCAGGGGCGCCGACTCTCAACGTGGGAGCTCAAACGGTTGGAACCGCTGTTGGAGTCAGCCGCGGCCGCGTATAGTCCCCAGCCGAGGAGCAGCATCTCGAGCCAGCTGTAGGGAGGGGTTCGACGCTCCGTGCGGAAGGAGATTCCCATCCCATGGAAGGTCGAGACCACCTGGTTCACTCCGTCAAGCCACTCCGCGGTGTGGTGCTGCTGCCGCCAAACACGGAGCCAGGAGGCGTGAGGGTCGAAGCCTTCACCGATGAAAAGCTCGAGAAGCCGGCAGGTGTCACGAGCACGGATGCGACCGGTCGCTTCGCGATCGCAATTGCCCCGACGCATCGTGACAAGCCGCTCTGGTTTCGTTGGTCGCGAGGAGGAAAGGGCGGACGTACGCCGCTCCGGATGCCATGGACTCCGGAAAGGGCCCCTCGTCTGGCCTGTCATGAGCTCGGCCCATCAGCCGAGCTGCCCGCGCCCGACCTGCTCGAGCATCACCGTGGCTCCCTGCGGCTCGAATCCGGCGGCCCTGCCCCGAACATGTCCGTGCTGCTGGTCGAGCACTCGGCCGTCAATGCACGACGCATTTCAGAGGCGAGGACGGCGCGCGATGGGTCGTACGCGCTCCCCTACGGCCGGGCCAACCTGCTCGACGCGTCCGCTGACCTACGCGTGCTGGTCGTCACGGCCGACGGTGTTCCGCTGCTCGAGAGCACCGCCCCGGACATCGTGATACCGAACGAGCTCGTCGCCAGGGCGTGGACCGATGACGACGCGGTACGCGATGCCTTCGCGTTGATCCAAGCTCTCGGCTCCGCGCTACGTCCGGAGGACATCGAGTACGTGCTGGAGAGGCGGCCGACCTCTCGCGTGACCCGGCAGCTCCTCCGGCGTGCGGCCTCACTGGCCTCCTCCGCTGAAATCGGAGTTCGGGAGGCGCTAGCCATCACATCCGCCGGTGACCACGTGAAGCCGTTGGACTCGCTCGAGGCAGCCCGGAGCGTCGGGCTGCTCGAGGACACGCCCGAGATAGGGGCCGTCGCCGTCGCGGTGGAAGCACATCGCGAACGCGCTTCGCTGCGCGCAGACGCGCTTCACGCGGCGCTCGACGAGCTCCTCGCCGACGTAGCGAAGCTCACGCGGGCGCGCATCGCGCGCGTGTGGAGCGCGCACAAGGGCGACAAGAAGACGTTGCTCGAGAAGATCTCGGCCATCGTCGAGAGCAATGACGGCGCCGAGCGCGTCCTGCGCAAAGTCTCGGTGGCTTGGTACACCGGCGGCTACATGCCGCTCGCGCGCAGGCTCGTGACCGGCGGCCTCAGCGCCGAAGAGCTTGCCACATGGGAGCGGCAGCAGTGGGCGGGCTTCCTTCGCAAGAACGAGGTGCCTCCCCCTGCGGGCTACCATTCTGCGAAGCCAGCTGCGGATGAGCCCCCCGCCGAGGCTCCCATCCGCGCTTACGCGCTCGATCTGCGCAGAACCTTCGAGCGTGCGTACCCCAAGCAGGCGATTCGCTCCCATTTCGAGCAGCATCGCGGCGCATACCCCTGGGGCGACGCAGTCCATGCGTTGTTCGCAGGCAACCCCGAGATCGATCCTTCGACTCCAGTCGTGCACCTCAGCCGCGAAGGGGGCGTATTCGCCGGCGGCGCCAACGCAGACGCGCGACGCGGCCTCGCGACCTTCCAGCGGCTGTGGCGGGTGACCCACCTCATCGATGCCGTCCCCCTTCTCGTGCGCAGCGGACTCGGGTCCGCACGCGTCATCGCTCACATGAGCCCCGTCGAGTTCGTTCGGCGCTTCGAGTCCGCTCTCGGAAGCCCCGAGGAGGCGCTCGCGGCACACGGGCGCGCCACGAGGACGAGCGAGCTCGTCAAGCTCCTCTACGCAGAGCTGGGCGCGAAGTTCGATCGCACGGCCCTCGCCGTGCTGCCCCCACCCGAGGCCTCGTTGGACCCCAACGACCTCGCGACGTGGCGCCAGCTCTTCGGCAACGACGACCTCGCCTTCTGCGAGTGCGCCCACTGCAAGAGCATCTTCGGGCCTTCGGCGTATCTGTTCGACATGTTGCTCTTCCTCGACCGGTTCGACGTCTCGCCGGGGAACGCCCAGAATTGGGTGTCTCTGGGGGACGCTGCGCAGATCAGGAGCCTTGGCGCGATCGGCCCATACCTGTTCGGAGGCGATGGTGACCAGACGATCGCGATGCGTTACGCCGCTGCTAGCGATGCGCCCTGGCTGCCTGTGATCAGCGGGCAGGAGCTGAAGGAGAAGTCGCTAGCGGGCGTGCAGAACCACTTGGTCGCTCTGACCGAGAGCGGGCTTCGCAGCGGCGAGATGCCTCGGTTCATCGATTCGAACGCCGAGCACGCTGCAAACACCAAGGACATCGTCGCCATCGCGGCGTCAGGAAACACGATCTACGCCGCGAATCTAAATGGCAAGCTCTTCTTCCGCTCGGCGACCAATGCCTGGGAGGCGTGGCAGCAAGCTGGAAGATCAGACGGAGTGTCCGGGGTGCGAGCGTTGGCTGCGACGGACGACAAACTGTTCTGTGTGGCAGGGAATCAGCTCTTCGAGCGAGCCGCAGTGCTCGGGGATGCGAGCTGGTCTCCCATAGGAGCTCCCTTTGTCGAGCAGATAGTGGACCTCACGGTCTCCAGTGGGCACCTCTACGCAAGCACGCTCGACAATCGGCTTCTGGTCCGACCCGCAGACTCGAGTGCAGCTGCATGGACGCCCATCGGTCACGTGGAGTCTCCGCATGGACTGGCGAGCGGCGCCGGCCTCCTCTTCGCCGTCACCGGCAACGGCCTCGTCATGCGGGACACCGAGCACTCCGACCGCCCTTGGGTGCTCTTTGGCTGGCTGCGAGACCCAGCGGGAGAGTCGTCCTTCAGTGTGAGAGCGATGACGGCGGCCGGTGGCCGCTTGTTCGCAACGACGACCGACGACCGGCTGCTCGTGGTCCGGCATCCACCGTACGAGGGCTTCTTCGAGCAATGGGTACCTCATAGCAGCGGCGTCGACGCCGTCACCGTCGCGCCGGACTACAAGCGCGCCTACGCGGTGGCCGGGAGCAGACTCAAGGTCCGAGAAATCGGGCCGCAGCCCGCCGGTTGGGACGATGTCGACGACGCTCCCGATGTCCGCGCCTTGGCGTTCGAGCGAAACCAACTGTTTGCGACAACTGGAAGCGGAAAGCTGCTCTCGCGTCCTGCGACGAAGAGCCCGACGCCGTGGCAAGAGCTCGGGCCCGCTCCGGTCGTCCGGGACGTCGCAGTTTCGGACGGCTTCTTGTATGCCGTCACGGAAGGCGGCGAGCTCCAGAGACGGCAGCTGTTCGCGAGCGACCCGACGGTCCGCTTTACGCTGCTCGACAGGCTGCGAGAACGTCGCCCCGATGTTCCGGCGCTGCTCCTGTCCTGCGATAACGCCAACATCGAGGTTCCGCAGATCGATCTCGTCAACGAGCTGCTCGGCGATCTGGTCACGGGCACGTTCGTGGAGCGATCGACCACCGGCACGAGCGAGGAGCGACGAGCCTGGCCCGAGCACGAGCCGAGCGCGGCCGTCCTCGCGCGCCTCTCGGGCGTCGCGCGGCCCTGGACATTGCCGTATGACTACTTGCGCGATCGAGCGCGAGAAGCCCGTCGTGCGATCGGCCTCGACGACGCCGGTCTCCTCGAGGCCACGTGGCAATTCGAAGAGCTCTCCTCATCGGGCGCAGCCGCCGCCATCGAGCGGCTGGCGTACGACGCGCTCGCGCTGGTTCCATCCGAAGAGCAGCTCCTCGTACGACCGTCATCCACGGCCGACGCCTGGGGGGACAAGCTGGACAGCAGCGCGCCGACGTTCGAAGAGCTGAAGGCCGCGAGCCGGCTCGAGCTCCGAACGCTCACACGGCTGCTCGAAACGCAGTTCGTCCGCGGTGCGGTGGACGGTGTGCGTCTGGAGCCGGAGGGCACTTGCGATCCGCACGAGGTCCGGCTGGTCGTCAAGGACCAGGATCTGAAGCACGTCCTCGATCGCATGCACCGACTCGAGCGGCTTCGTCAGAAGACCGGCTGGAGCACCGCCCAGCTCGACGCGGTCATCGCGGCCACACATGGCCTCGAGAAGGGAGCGCTGATCGCCATCGGTCTGCTCATCCACCTCGCGAAGCGCGTCTCGCTCGGCGTCGACGAGCTGCTGGCGCTCTTTCGAGATCCTTCCTCGAACCGGCCCCACTCGTTCGCGGATGAGCGCGTCGTGTCCCCCTTCGAAGCTCTCTTTGGTACCGCGCCGCCGCCCGTTCTTCAGCGGGCGAACGACGAGCAGATCCTGGCCAGCATCAGCCAGCGCGTTGGCGTGGGCGCCGACGAGGTTCAGTTCGTTCTGTCTCGAGGCTACGCGCACATCGGCGGCACGGAGCTGCGGACCGCCTCTGACATCAGGACGGGCTCGAAGGGCGCCTGGCGCGTCGCCGTCGCGGCGGTGTTCCGCCTCACGACGTGGGCGAGAGTGCTCCGCTTGACGTTGCCCGACCTGGTGGCGCTGCACGAGCTCTGGGGTCGAAACTTCTTGGGGCACGCGAGCGCGTCGCCGCCTTCCACGCTCTACGAACAGGTGCGTGACGCCATCGGGTTCATCGCGCTGGTGCGTGATGTCGAGAGGTGGGGCCTCTCCCCCTCCGAGGCCTGGTACGTGGGGACCTCGAATCAGGAGGCTGCTCGCGACCATGGGCCGGATCCGCTCCTCGTGAGCAGGGTGCTCCACAGGCTATCGGAAGCCGTGAAGCGGATACGCGAGGAGGAGGCCGAGCGCGTCGGGGCCCCCCCCGCTTCGGTCGCGGACCGTGCCTACGCTGCGGTCGCGGAGATCATGGCCGAGGCATTCGAGCTCGAAGCACCGCTGGCCGCCGAGCTGCTAACGCTGCTCCTCGATCCTGCCGATTCGAGCCTCGCGCTCCTCCGCGCGTTCGTTCGACCCGACGGCTCGACACCGACGGTCGACGAGGCGTTGGTGTCCGCGGCCTATGAGCGCCAGGGCGCACGCCCGATGAAGCGCCCCGAGCCTCACATCGATCGCGACTCGGAGGTCATTTCGCCTCCGGCAGGTGCGCCGCTCAATGACGTGCATCTCAAGCTCACGATGCCCGCGCGGCATCTGCTGCTGCGGCAGTCGAGCCCGCGACGGCTCGTCGTCGAATCCACAGGCAGGGGGTACGTGGAGCTCACGAGCGGCGGAGGTGCTTACCGCGCGCTCACCTTCGACGGCCAAGGCTCATTGGCACGGGAGGAATGGAACGTCAGCGACCCGTTTCTGGTGAGGTCGCTCACGTCGGCTCTCTTCATCGAGCTGACCGTGAGTCTCGAGAACCCCACAGGACGCGAGTTGCGCGTGCTCATCGAGGAAGGAGACCGCCTCGTCCCCTTGACGAATCCAAGGTTCGATCAGGCGGTGCGACTCTTCGACAAGGCTGCACGGCTCGTACGAGACTCGGAGCTGCCCCGACGCGCATGGCAGCTGCTCAAGAACCTACCACCGGAGCGAAGGATTGACCTCGGTGCCTTGCAGATCGCTGCCGGCAGGTCGGTCGAAATGTTGCAGCGCCTCGCTGCGGTCGAGCGAATCTGGGCGAGGCGCGCCGACCCCTCGGATTTCGGCGCCCTCGAGAGCCTCGCCACGGGCTCACGTCCGGCGGACGACGCCCTCATGAGCCTGCTCGGAGTGACGGAGGTGGAGCTTCGGGAAATTATCCGGATCCCCGAGCTCGCGGGGCTGGGCGGCACGAACGCAGGCACGGCACCCGCATGGACCTGGGAGGTGCTCGATGCGGTCCTCCGCATCAGCGACCTCGCCAGGCAGCGCGGCCTGCCCCTGGGGCTCGTGCTCCGGTATCCGAGCGCCGCTCCGGCCGATCAGTATGCATGGGCGGTCGGCGCCCTGCGCGCACAGCGACCCAAAGGAGGCTGGCTCAAAGCGCTCCAGCACATCCACGACCCCGTGCGAGAGCGCCTTCGCGACGCACTGGTCGCGTGGCTGACCGCGCACCCGCGGCCGAGCCGCGCTCTGGGCACGCTGGAGCCGTTCTCGACCCCCGAGGCAATCAGCGACTTTCTCTTCACCGACGTGCAGATGTCCGCCTGCATGATGTCCTCGCGGGTCCAGTTCGGCTACGCGGCCGTCCAGAAGTACATCGACACCGTCCGCCTTGGCTTTCTACCGGGGCCCGAAGTGGACGACCAGCAGCGCTTCGAGCGCGAATGGGAGTGGCGTCGCTTCTATCGGCTGTGGGAGGCGAATCGCCGCGTCTTTGCCTACCCCGAGAACTGGCTGGAGCCGGACCTGCGCCCAGACAAGTCGCAGTTCTTCGCGGAGTTCGAAGAAGAGCTGCTATCGCACCCGCTGGACACGCACTCCGCCGAGCGCGCATTCGCAAGCTATCTCAACAAGCTGGTTCAGGTGTCCCGCCCTGAGATCATCGGCATCATCCACGACGATGAGATGCCGGACGCGACATCTCCGATTGGCTTCCGCAATCCGGACCTGCAGGGGACACACGTCTTCGCGCGAAACCGCAACGAACCCCGCGAGCTCTACTATCGGCGGCGCCTTCCCGCACCCGACCATCGATGGACGCCCTGGGAGCGCATCGACGTCGAGCTGCCGGGGACTCACTTCGTACCCCTCATCGCCTTTCGCCGCCTCTTCTTGCTGGCGGCCGATTTCGGCCTCGGCCAAGCGCGGGGCGCAGAACCGACCGCGTGCTCACCAAACACGCAGGACGATCCGAGATCGCGCGCGCATCTAGCCCTCTCCTATATCGAGCGCTCACACGGCCGCTGGTCCCGCATCCGCCGCGCCGCCCCGATCGAGTTCGACGCCGCTAGCGTTCAGTTCACCAGCACCGGATCTATCTCCTCGTGGGCTGATTTTCCCGACGGGAGCTTTTCAGGAGAGGTCACCGTTCCCCCACCGCGATTGCACGAGGTGAACCTGAGGTTCATGATTGGGCCGGGTGACGGGAAACCCGAGGATCTTACCGTCCGCGTCTCCTTGGTACTGGAACGGGAGACCCGCGAACTGGCAACGTTCGGAGAGCAGGCCTGGGAGCCGCTGACAAGCCATTTTCATAGCTTTCCCTTCACCCCCGTCGAACGCTCCGAGATCAGGGCACTGAGAGTCGAATACAACTACCTAGGTACGGCAGGGGACGGATTTGTGCTGAAGTCGCTCGAGGTCTCGTTCCGGACCATCGGGGGCGAGAACGTCACATCCAACGGCCACGGCCGCTTCTACTTCACCTGGCCGGGCGACCTCGGACCGCGATACTACCCAGGCACCAACGATTTGATCCCCTTTGGCGGCACCTTGGAGTTCGACATTACGCCACCAGTGGGTCAGAGCACCAACTACCGCTGGGAGGACCTCAAGAATTGGTTCGAGGTTGCAGAGCTCGAATGGGAACCCCCGCCGCCCGACGTTTACGCACTCCGAATGGACACTCGGATCAGCGACAGGATAGCGCTGCACCTGATCGCGCAAGAGGGCGTAAGCGTCCACAGGCGCCTGCGCCGAAAGTTTCGCTTCGTCGGGTATAAGCAATATCCCGACGCTGTTGGCAAGTGGCCGCAAGGAGCCTCGGACGACGGCTGGGTCCCTGGGAAGCAACAGATCTGTGTGCCGCAGCAGAGCTCTTCGGCATATCTCCGCTATATCGAGATCTTCGCGGACGGAACGATTGCCGCACGCCTTGCACCGGGCGTCGCGCCGGACTCGCCGGAGTGGACACGGGCCGACGACTACCAGGGCGCCCGACCATGGAGGCAGTCATTCCAGGCGCCGGCCTCCTGGTTCTATACGGACGGCATGCCGAGCGTCAGGGTTCCGCATTCACACGCGATCGTCATTCCCGCTGAGCTCACGAGCCCCGGTGACGTCACGAGCTCCGTGACGCCCAAGGTCCTCGATGAGCAATCCGACGAAGGCGAAGGGCGCACGTTCCTCGTGGAGTATGCTCCTGCCGCAGACCTGTCGGCTGGGCTTGGCTGGGCCTTTCGGGTCCACTGGCATGGTCAAGCCGCCGGGTTCCTCCGCTTGCTCGAGCAATCCGGTTTGCCGCGCCTGCTCGCATATCAAACGCAGATGCTCGCGGATGAGGCGCTTCTTCGCGAAAACCAGCAGAAGGCATTCTTCTCGACCTACGCACCAACCTCAATCGTGCTGACCGGTCCCGATGACGAGCCCAGCGCCGACGTCGATTTTTCCATCCAAGGTGCCTACGCAGACTACAACTGGGAGCTCTTCTTCCACGCACCATTGTTGGTCGCTCAGCGACTCAGCGAAGCAGGCCAGTTCAACGATGCTGAGCGGTGGTTCCGGCGCCTGTTCGATCCTGGAATGGGCTCCCACAAGCGGCCGCTCGATTCTTTTCAGACCCGACCTCTGCGCGAGGCGCACGGTCAGCGCCTCGAGGACACTCTGAAGCTGCTCGGCGACGGAATCATTCGTTCCGAGTTCGAGCAGCAGGTCGATCGCCTGAACCGCTTTCCCTACCAACCGCATCTGTTCGCGCGAAGCCGCCCGTTGGCGTATCAGAAGAGGTTGGTCATGAAGTACCTCGATCACCTCATCGCGTGGGGCGACGAGCTCTTCCGGCGCGCATACGCAAGCGACAACCGCACGGAGCTGGAGAATGCGGCGTCCCGCTACGACCTAGTCGCCAGGATCCTCGGGCAACGTCCCGAGGCGTTGCCTGCACGCAAGGAGATCTCCAAACGAAGCTTCGATTCGCTTCACGGAGGCCGCGAGACCCTCGACCTCTGGGATCCCCTCGTAAGGCTCGAGGATCAGCTCGCCGCCCGCAACGGGTCGGAGGGCAGCGGTCTCGCCGATCGCGGCGGCGGCCCCAGCGGCTCCGGAAGCAGCGGGCTGCCCGATCATGGCGGGGCCCCCAGCGGCTCCGGAAGCAGCGGCCTGCCCGATCATAGCGGTTCTCCCAGCAGCGTGCCTAATGACGGCAGTGGGATCCCCGAATACTTGTACTTCTGCATTCCCCATAACGACGTGCTGCTTCGATACTGGGATACGCTCGCGGAGCGGTGCGGCAGACTGCGAAACTGTCGGGACATCGAGGGTGTCCGTCGCAGCCTCACCCTCTATGGTCGCCAGCTCGATCCCGGCTTGCTGGTCCGGGCGACCGCAATGGGTTTGGACATCGATATCATCCTCGGCCAGCTGTCGGCGCCTATGCCGCGCTTTCGCTTCCAGGCGCTGGTGCAGCGGGCGAGGAGCGCGTGCGATCGTGCGCAGGGCTTCTCCCAGGCGTTGCTCGCTGCGCTCGAGAAGCGTGATGGCGAGGAGCTCGCGCGGCTGCGCTCCCGCCACGAGATCGCCCTGCTGCGCGCGGCCGAACGCGTTCGGGACGAGCAAGTCGATGAAGCCAGGGAGTCGCTCGAGGCGTTGCTCAAGTCGCGTGAGAGCGTATCCGTGCGCCTCACCTTTTACTCCACACGAAACCGGATGAACGCCCAGGAGCGTGCTGAGGGTGAGGCGCTCCAGAAGGCCGCGGATCATGAGGGCGTCGCCGCGGGCGCGTCGGTCGCCGCCGCCGACCGAGCGCTCATCCCGAATTTTCCGGTGAATGCGGAAGGCTGGTTCGAATACGCGGGCGAATGGCGTGGAGGGGTACGCGGAGCCGCGGGGGTTAGCTACGACTTCGGCGGCCGTCTTTTCTCCAGTATTGAGCAACAGAAGGCGTCCGCCGCGACGTACCTCGCGGGCCAGAATCGCGCGGAGGCTGGACGCCTTGCACGGCAGGCGCAGTACGATCGGCGTTGGGACGACTGGCAGCTCCAGAAGGCGACGGCCGAGAAGGATCTCCAGCAGATTGATCGCCAGATCACGGCGGCGCGGATCAGGCTGCGCATCGCTGAGATCGAGCGGGAGAACCAGGCGCTGCAGCTGGATCAAGCATCGACGGTCGACGCGTATCTGCGGGACAAGTTCACGAACGCGCAGCTTTACCGCTGGATGGAATCTCGGATGTCGCGCCTTTACTATCAGCAGTACCGTTTGGCGTACGATCTCGCGCTGAAGGCCCAGCACGCCTTGCGGTACGAGCTCGGCCTCGAGGACGAGACGCCTCTTCCCGACACGTGGGACCCGGTACACCGAGGCATCGACGCGGCTGCGGATCTGCAGCACGAGCTCGAGCGGCTCGACGCCAGGTACATCGATGCCTGGAAACGAGAGCACGAGAAGACGATGATCTTCTCCCTCGCCGACCGGCGGCCGCACGAGTTCCTCGCGCTTCTGCAAACGGGAAGCTGCGAGTTCTGGATCGAGGAGCGCGACTACGACAAGGACGAGCCTGGGGACTTCTTCCGCCGCATCAAGCACGTGTTCGTCGACATTCCCTGCGTCCGCGGCCCGGACGTGTCCGTGAACGCTCGGCTCACCCTCCTTCGGGGCGATCTGAGAAAGAAGATGTCGTCCAACGAAGCCGACTCGACCTACCCTCACGACCCGACGCGGGCCGACGACGATCGCTTTCGCGTTGACCGAAATGGCGAGCACGTCGTCACCAGCACCGGCGTGAGCGACGCCGGAATGCACGACAGCAGTCTCGGCGGCGAGCGCTTCCTCCCCTTCGAGGGCTGGGGTGCGGTTAGCCAGTGGCGGCTCGACCTTCCCCTCGACACCAATCATTTCGATCGCGCGAGCATCACCGACGCAAAGCTCCGCATCCTCTACACCTCCCGCGCGGGCGACAAGGACGCACGGAGCACAGCAGCGGCGGCGAGAGCAACGTACATGCAGAGCAATGGACGCGAGATCCTGCTCCCCATTCATTCGTACTTTCCCGACGAGTGGGCGCGATTCACCCGCGGCTCGAGTTCCACGCGCGAGCTGAAGATCACGGTCGCCCGCGATATCGTCCCGCACGAGCTCCGGACGGCGGCTGGACACGAGATAGCGGAAGTCAAGCTCTGCTTCCCAATGGCCGGCGGCGGGAAGCCGATCCTCGGCGCTGGTTCGACCACCTGGAGCGGTCCATCCGAGGAGAGCGGCCTCTGGCTCATGGTTACGTCGTCGGTGGCATTTGGCAGCAGCCTGGACCTGGTGCTCGACTCTTCGAGCACCATCCCCGAGGTCGGATGGATTGCCGTGCGCGTGAAGCTTGGCTCTAGTTGAGTCTCCGATACGCCGAGGAGACGGCGGAATTCGCCCCGGATCCTCCCATGAGAGCCATCATTCATCGGCAATGCTCGTCGGTACGGCGGTCAGACCATCGAGAGGAATATAACCTTGGCTGGCGGCAGCATTGACCACCGTGCCGGTGGGCAGAAGCCCGAGGTTTTCCCACAGGTTCGCGGTGCGAAGCTCAACCGGAACATCGCCAATTAGGACGCCGCTCTTTTCGAAAATGACCCCCAATGATTCACCCAGCCAATTGCTTAGATTGTTGAAGAAAGGATCCTCGAGGTACAGCCTTTCCTCGGCGCCACTGTGAAAGCTGGTTGCGTGACCCACATGAACTGCGGGCTCAGTCGACCAAACGGAGCGTCCTAGCCAACTTTGGGTGGCACGACTAACGAGAAAGCTTAGAGGGTGTTCGCTACTCGACAGAATCGTCCGGAGCTGCGCTCTTGCAAACCGCTGATTGAACCGACGGTTAGGCCTAGCCGAGGCGTCATCTGCAACGGTTAGGAATCGTTCGAGTTCGCGGCTCTCGATGGTAGGCACCCTAGGCGTTATCCCAGTCCCGCTGGCCGAGGTGGTGAGCGCTGCGTCCGGCGTGTACCCGCGCTCAAATCCAATTGCGAGCGTGCCATACATTTCGAACAGCCGGACATCTTCGTCGGACATCGATGCTCCCTGGCTAATCCAGGATTCAGCGAGTCCCCTCCGAAATGCCCGTTGTGCGGCTTCATCCTGCTCGGAGACTGGCGGAGGTGGCAGTTCCGACACCGGTCCGGGTTGGTGCGCCTCCTCGAGAGCTAGGATGAGTACTACCGGGATGAGCACGGGAGGGACTGGCTTCGTCCCAGGAGGAACTGGGCGGACCGGCGCGGCCGGGACTGGGCGCACCGGTGCGGCCGTGGCGCGCGTGCCTTGAGGGTCTAGGAGCGAAACGGGACGGTTACGCACATATGCAAATCGATTCGTCCCATCTGCCATGCCAGCAGGGTCTGCGGATACCCACCTCCCCAACCACGGCGCATAATAACGTGCACCGAAGTAGTCGAGCCCGGTCTCTTCGTCTCGCTCCTTGCCCGTGTATCGATACCTCCTGGCGCTCACCTCGGTGCCTGACGACGCCGATCGGTACGCCGACGTGCCGTAGGGGTGCATCTCTTCGTACGCAATGATGAGGCCGCCCTCGTCGCACTCCAGGTGCGCCGAGCCGAGGTGGTTGGTGTACTGGAACCGGAACAGGTCGACGACGTTCTCTTCGTCGATGACGACGCCGCGGTCGACGGTCTTGGTCTCGACCATTGCGATGCGTTGGGTGCCGTCCATGACGTGCAAGGTCGTGCGCTGGAGGACGACGCTGCCGGAGACCTGCTCGCGATAGATCTCGTAGGCCCCAAAGTAGATGCGCTCCTTGACGAGGTTGGCGCCTGTGTCGACGACCTTGCGTACTCGCTGGCCGCTGGCGTCATAGGCGTAGTACGCGTCGCCGCCACCACCGAGATCGGCGTGGCTCATCTGGTCGAAGGGCGAGTGGTCGAGTCCGCCAACGCCAGGGAGCGTGAGCATGTTGCCGTGCGCGTCGTGAGTGTAGGCGCCGACGCCGGTTCCCGTTGTGGTGTGGAGCCAGTTGCAGTCGTTCGGTGTGGAGCGCTGGTAGCTGTACTCGCGCGTCCACGTGCCGGAGCCGCCCCCACCATCGTGAAAGAGCTCGAGGATGTTGCCGACCTGGTCGTACTCGTACGCTTCGGTGTAGCGGCGGATGGCCTGCGGATCATTGGGGTCGGGCAGGTTCTGAATGGGGGCGCCATCGGTGCCGACGACGGTGCCAATCGTGAGGGACTTGTGTTCACGCCCAGTCGCGCCGATCAACCGATAGAGCGCGTCGTACCGGTAGCGGCTCGTGGCCTCGACGACGGCGCCGCCGAAGAAGATCGTTTGCTGAGCAGCGTCCCCAATCTCCGTGATGTTTCCGACAGGGTCATAGGTATAGGCCAGGTCCTGAAGGCGACCGTTTGTTCCGCGCAGCGTCGAAAGCTGCGTCAAGCGGAATGTGTCGCGATCGTAGGAGTACTCGGTCCGCGTGCCGTTGCCGTAGGTGACGAGCGTCCGTTGACCGCGCTCGTTGTAGTCGATGTTCTCGATGAAGGTCGTAGGTTCGGTCGCGCCACGAATCCGGACCTGGATGCGTGCGAGCAGGTTCGATTCGTTGTAGGAGGGGAGCGTCTCACTCCCGTCCGGCGTGACTCGGGACACCACTCGGTTGAGCGCGTCGTATTGCGTGCGAACCGTGAACGCGGCTGCGGACAGCTTCAACGCTGCGGCGGCTTCAATATTGGGGACGGTCATTCCGGGCGCCGCGATAGGGGCCCAATCCGGTACGGTCTGGTAGCCGACGGTCAGCTCGCGAGTGCTCTGGGTGAGGTTCCCTTTGAAGTCGTACTCGGCGTTCGTGACCGCGCCGCTGCCGTCATAGTCGCGATAGACATTCCCGCGCAGGTTCTTGCTCTCGCCCGGAGCCCCCGGCATGTCGCCGTAGATCGTTCGTTGCACCAGCGCCTCGTCGGCGTCGCCCGAGGCGACCCAGACGTGTGTCGGCCTCCGAAGCGCGTCATACCCCCGACGAAAGCGATGCTTGCGCCCATCCCAGGACCGAATCGGCTTATCCGCCACGTCGAGCAGTGTCCAACGGTCACCGGCGTCGGGAGAGCTGGTGTGAAGGACCCGGCCTGCAACGTCGAAATCTTGGCGCAGGACGACCACGCCGCGCGCATCGGTGACCGACTTTTGGTTGCCCTCGATGTCGAGCTCGAGCCGCGTCTCGTGCTTGACGTCTTCGATGGTGGCTGGTCGCTCGACTCGATTGTGGGTGATGCTGAGGAATGCCCGCCCGAGCGAGTCGAGCACAGATACCGTAGGCGTCTCGGCGTGCTTTGCAGCCAGCCATGCAGCTCGCCTCTCGGCGGTGGCACGAAGCACGGCTGGATCGGTGGTCCCGACCGGAGCTGTGGGCTCTGGGCTCGTCGGGAGGGGACTCCCGCGCTCGTCGTACCACTTGCTCTCGAGGACCGTATCGTTCTCGTCCCAGCTTGCCTGTGACCACGCATCGAGCTCGACCTTCGCGAAGGTGCCGTTGGGCTGGTCGGTCCGGATCAAACGCCCCAATGGGTCGTACCGGAGCAGCGGCGTCACGCCCCACTCGACCAGCTCGTCCTCCTCGTTGAATTCGGGCGAGTCCCAGAAGAAGGGCTCGTAGCTCTTTACAGCGTTGCCCTTGTTGTCGACGACCAGACGCCCCGTTCCCAGCCAGCGCTCCTTCACGTCGCGCGTTCGGGGTGAGCCATCGGCGTTGCGTTCGAGTTGACCGTCTGCATCGAACACGGGTACCGGGCCTGGCTCGGCCTGCACCTTGCGCATCACCTCTCGTCCCGAGCCATCGGAGTAGGTGTACGAGACCTGCCAGCGCGTGGTGGGGTCCCTGTGGCGCTCGCGCATTAGCGTCTTGACGAACGCTGCCCGGCCTTTGCTCTCGGGTAGCCGCCGATGCAGGTCATATTCGAGCCGCGTGGTCGGGTCCTCGAGCGTGTCGCCTTCGCCGGTGCCTTCTTTGCCCATGACGGCGATCCGCACGACCATGCCGAGGGCATCGAATGCCACTGCGGACTGGTTCCGGTTGGGATCGGTCAGCAGCCTCGGGGACAGCACCCGGTAGTCGCTCTCGGTCGTCGTGGTATTGCCGACTGGATCGCGCGTCTCACGGACGAGGAGCAGGTGCGCGTCGTAGGACGCGGAGTACTCGTTCTCCCAAGGATCCTCTGCCTTCTCCGGCAAGTAGAAGAGGTCTCGCGCCCGGGCCAGGTCGTCGTAGACGACATGTCCGGACTGGGCCCACCAGCGCTGACCAGCGAGCGTCGGGGGGACAACCTCGGTATAGCCGGCGGCGATGGGGATATCGCCTCGAGGAACGTAGCGGCACTCGTCGCGGAGCCAGCCCGGATCGATGCGGACTTGGTGGCTGTCGATATCGTGGTCCAGAGCGCCGGTGACCAGACCCTCCGTCAGCGCGAGGCGATAGGTCTTGTACTGGAGCGCGAGCGCTCCGGTCTTCCCAATTGGCAGCGGAGCGAGGCGGTCATCGAGGTAGCGGACGCGTCGAGCTTCCACGAGGCGCCGCTGCAAGCCGCTGGTCGCCGACTGCTCGAAGGAAAGAGCCGACGAAGTCGAGACCGCATTTCGGACGGTGTCGACGGTGAGCGCGCGCCAGCGTGCAGCGGGGGCAGTGGAGTCACTTTGACGCTCCGGCGCTTCGAGCCCTGTCAGCTCCCACGTCGCCGTCTCGACGGGGACGCCGACGCGGTACCAATCCCGCTCGTCGGGCTTGTTGATGAAGGTGGCGTCGGAAACGGTGGCCCACAGGCGGGCCTGCTCGCCCAGCGTTCTCCCGGTGGAGGCTTCCTCGGCATGCCTTTGATCCGCCCGACGGGGGTAGCCAATGGCTGCAGACTGGGTGACGTTCCCGAAGTTGTCCACGGCAAGGATGAGCTGGTGCTGCATCCGCGGGTCGTTTGGGTTGCGCTCGTAGTGCAGATCGATGCTCTCACGTGCATGGGCAAAGAAGACCGCATGGCCATCGCCATCCGCGTGGCGGATGAGGCGTAGCTCGTAGTTTCGCTCCGACACCGAGTAGGGGTGTTCCGCCTGAGGCGTTCCGTCCTCGGCGTAGATCTCTTGGCGCAGGATCTTCCCTCGGAGCGCTCGTGCGGCCTCGCGCTCTTCCTTCACGCTCAAGTTGCTCGGCAGCAGCGTGTCGACCAGCAGCGGAGCGTCGGCGTCCTTGTCGTAGTACTCCCTGGCGAGCGCCCGCTCGAGGCGCTCTCGTTCGAGCCAGGCTCCGGTGTGAAACCACGTCACCGTGCGGACAGGTGGCAGCTTGAGAGCTTCGTCGGCCGGGTCGACGTCGTAGGGAAGCTCGGGAAACAGGCCCTTGCCTTTCTCAGCACCAAAGGTCTCGGCGTCCCACTGCTCGACGCAGGCGAAGCCGCGGAGCTCGCGTTCGTGTCCATCGAAATAGCCGTGGTGGTAGGCGAATCGAGTGACGAGCTGCGAGCGGTTCACCTGATCGACCCGCTCGATGCGCTCGACCACCTGCACCGGGAAGGCGAGACGCGTCAGCCAAGGACGGCCCTTGCGCCGGTCCTCCAAATAGAACTTGGTCGATGGCGCGTAGGCGATCCGCGTCTCCGCACCGAGGTTGTTGACGATGGACGTGAGGACGTGGGGCTTGCGCTGCCCCTCCGGCATGGTGCCCAGCGGGTCGACGTAGGCCAGCGGCCGGGTTCGACGTGGCGGCAGAGGCGATGACCAGACCAGGCAGGAAGTTCCCCGGCCCAAGAGGTCCACCACGCTCAGGCTCGAGGCGCTGTCCACCTGCAACGAAGCGATCAACTTGCGCTCGGAGAGCGCGTTACCCGATTGATTCAAGTAGATGGCGACTCCGTCGGGGGCCAGATAGAGGATGTCGCTCGTCCCCGAGCCGTCGATATCGGCAAAGCGGATGCGCTTCGGATCGAACTGATCAGGCGCACCGAACCGGGGACTGTTCTCGAATGAGACCTTCCGCCCGAACCGTCCATAGCCGAGGTTCGGCCAGTAACAGACCTCACCGTTGCGAATGCGGGTGATATCCACGAGACCGTCGCCGCTCATGTCGGCGAGGAAGATGGTCTCCGTGCCGTCTGCGAAGACCACCGCGGGTCCCTGGTTCTCATTGCCTGGCTTGGGGGCGAACGCGGCCGGCTCGAAGCCCTCCTTGGCGCGGGACCGATACCAAGCGAAGGCGTTGTGCTCGGTAATGAGAATGTCAGGATGCCCATCGCCATCGAGGTCCAAGAACCGCAGGTTCGGGTCATTCCAGTCGATGTTGGGAAGAGCCGAAAAAGAGGCGAACGGTTGCCAGTCGCCTTCCTGCGTTCGGGTGAAGAACCCCGGCAACAGCGGGGAGTACTTGACCAGATCGAGCTGCCCGTCCCCTGCGAGGTCCGTGAGCTGCGCGCCCGATCCGAGCTCGGCAGGTGAAGGCACCGAGCGCAGCTCACGAGGCGGCGCCAGCTGACCGCCACCCTCGTTTCTCTTGTAGTACCAGGATCGCTGCTGTGCCGTCAGGACGCCGGGAAGGCCCTCGCCATCGAGGTCAACCCATTGGTGGAAGCTCCCGTCGACGCCCGAAGGAATGCCTTCGAGGCTGTCGCGATCGATCGACTGCACCGTTTGGTCGAACTTCTCCGGTGGCTTTGCGTAGCCCAAAGACAACGAAGGCAAGATGGCGCGCTCGAGCTCGCTGTCCGCTCGATTCCACAGATAGCCAGCCTGGGTGACCGCCTGGAGATAGGAGACGACGGGCCCCTGCTCGTAGCGAAAATCGGTGGACCGAACCAGACACGGTGAGATGTCGAGCCCATGCGTCCCGGCGGGGAACCGGTGGAACATGAGGACGCGGCGGCAAAGCCGGTAGGTGCGGACCTCAAAGCCGGCTCGGTACGTGGAGAAGGGGTCGGCGCGAACGCCCCAGGGGGTGTCACCTTCAATCGCCAGCGGCTCGCTCGGGTCGAGGGACTCCGGTCGGGGGGCACGCGCGGCATGCGGCTCCTTCTCGTCGGGAGCGGCGAATTCGCCGTAGTCGAACACGACCTCGAACAGCCAGGCTCCTGGATCGGTCGGGGCTGCTTCGTCGCGGGATACGGCGGTGCGGTTGCCGTACTGAATCCGCTCGAGGTACCGCTGTGCCGTTGCCTCGAAGATCGGGTTATCGGCGCTATCGCGAACGAGAGCGCCCTTGTCGTCGATGCGAAAGCGAGACAGCTCTGACAATCGCGGATCGACGCGGGCGCCGTCCTCTGCCTTGTAGCGATACCGCGCGACGTTGCCCCGATCGTCGCGAGTCTCTTCCAAAAGCCACGAGAAGACGCGTGCATCACGGCCGACAGCCGGGTGCTTCGACAGGTCCGTTCTTTCGGGGCGCGGATCGGCGATCCGAGCATCTGGCGTTCGCCCATAGATGTTCAGGACGTTGTCGCGGGTGATCGCCCGCCAGTGCACGTCGCCGTCGCTGGTCCGCGTCCAGCGTTCGATCCGGGCGAACAGCCCCTCCACGCGCGGACGGTACCGCTGGACGGCGTGATCATCATCGCCGGCGTCCGCTGGCGTCGGAACGGGCACCAGGTCCTCCGCGCCGGAGAGAATGAAGGTGTCGGACTCGCCGCCGTCCAGGTAACGAGGCAGTCCCTTGTCGGTCTTGCGGGTGATGCACGGCGTCGATAGCCGCCACCCGATGCCGAACGGTCCATTGCCAGCCCCCGAGTCGTAGGACAGCGCCAGGTTCAGCTCGAAGCCTGCCCTACCGGGCGAGCTCGCAATGGGCACGCTCAGGGAGCCCGTGCCGGTGGCAGGGTTGGTCGAGAACTTCTCGCCAATGCCGCGGATCGCGCCGCCGCCCTTGGGCAGGGAAAGCGCCGGCAGCAGGCCCTGGCCGGCCACGCCCTCCTGCGGCTGGGGACCCGATGGCCCCACGCCACCACGCGCGCCGCCTCCACCACCAGGAGGCGCCGCTGAGCCCGGGCCGGGGGACTGTGGTGCTGCTGTCTGCCCGAGAGATCCCGTCCTCTGGCGGTTGTCGTTCGAGCTCATACGTTTGCCCCCAGTCTAGCCGCCAGAGATGGACAGCCAACGTACCGCCAAACTCCCTGGAACATCAATCGGCGCGTGTCGAAGGAGTTTTCCCCCCGCAGTGATGAAGCGGGCGGCGTGCTGCGGTGTCGTCACCATCGTCGACGCCTTTCATTCCGCCGTTATCGGAGTGAAGGATGAGCTTCCTCGCGTCGGCGCCGTCCGCGACGGTCAGCTGCTCCCGTTGGCCGCATTGGTGGCCTATTTGTCGTCGCAGGCAGCCCAGAGTGCGACCGAGCCATGAGGTTGGCCGCGAAAGCGCGACCGAGCCCCGGCGGTTCAAAGTTAGGTCCCCACCTGGGTCGCACGCGGGGGCAAGGCGAGAGGTAGAGGCGAGACGCGAGCGGGGGAAGGCGAGCCGCCGGCCTGCGTCTTACCTCGCGAAAGGCGACACCGCGCGAACGCGCTCGTCGCGGAAGAAGATGCCAAGCGAGCTCAGGGCTCGGGCACCTCTTCGAGAGAGCTCGCGGTGACCACACGATCCAGCCCTGTGTCGAGGCGAGCCAGATCGGTCGTCGCCAGGATGCGTGCCTCGGTCTTCTCGATGGCGCTCCTCAAGCTCTCCGCCCCCGCGCCGACCGCCCCGCCCGGCTCCACAACCGTCGTGCCCACCACCATCCCGTCCGCGTCCAGCCGGAGCAAGCAGTCCGGAGGGTACGCAGCACCTTCACCTGTAACGACGGCACGCTCGAGCGCATGGAAACCGCGGGAACAAAAGGAGAGGCGCTACCGTCCAAGGCGGCTCATGCGACGATCGGCGCCGTTCCTTGTCATCGTAATCGTCTGTCTGGGCTGCGCCTCGCCGCCTGGGGCGCCGCCGGGACCGCATCACGGCGCCTCGACGATGGACACACCGTCGTCGGCTCCACCGCCGACGCACCTCCGTGCGTGGAGCGGGTATCGCGAGGTTCTGACGACGACAGGAGCGCATCTCGGGGTCATCTCGGACGATGCCCTTGCGCTGGGGTGGAAGCCGGCGGCGGCGGCGAACACGTGGTCGACCGGTTTCTGGGGGCCGAAGCACCGCGGCACCCTCGAGCTCGTCGTCGGAGGCTCGATGCCCGAGCCAGCCAAGCGAACGCGATCGACGATCCTCGTCAATGAGCTCGTCCTCCATGTTCCCGCGGTCGACGCGGGACACGGCGGTTCGACAACCGCACGGCCGAAGCTCGCCGAGGTCGCCCGGCTGCACTGTGTCGAGGTCGATGTGCTGCGCAAGCATGACGACGGATACGACGTTCGCGTGTTCTTGCCCGCGAGCGCCGGCACCTTCGAGGGCATCGCCATCAAGACGCCCAAACAGGTTGGTTGGGGAAATTGCCCGACACGCGCGACTCGCTCGAGCCCCTTCCCGGACTTCTGGAAGTCGGCCGATCCCACCGCCTCCGATCGCGTGAAGCTCTCCGGCGCGATCTGGTGGAACCACGGTCAGGGCTGCAAGGAGTGGTCGTTTCACCGCGACGCGGGTTTCCTACAGCTTCGAAATATCGAGCGGGAGACCACCGAGGGCGGCGGCATTGCCGAGCACGTGACCAACTACAACTTCGAGGAGTCGGACGATTTGGTGATGTACGCGCCCTCGACCACGTCGCGCTGGATTCGTGAGCCCGTCGGATTGCACGGCGGCGCTGGACAGCCAGGCACCCTCGGCATCCTTTGGAGCATCGCCTTCGTCCAAGCCGACGCGAGCTCCGTCCGCTGGGTCGTCGCCGGGCCGGGCGTCATCGCGTACCACCCCGACGAAGAGGTGACGTGGTTTCTCAATCGCCGCGCTTGCCTTGCGGCCGACAAGGCCGGGTGACCGCCGCCGCCTCTGCGTCGCGATGGCCGAACTGCGCAGCTCATTCGCGGTGCCTGGTCCAAATGGTGAACCAGGCCTCGCTGGTCGAACCCATTGCCTCCGCCACCTTCGCGTAGTCGAGCTCGGGGGGCCGTCGGCGGCTCTGCTGTGGGTCCGCGACCGTCTGAAGCTACCATCCGACCGATAGGACGGACCCTCAGCAGCGGTCAGATGCCGGTCAGAAGTAGATCGAGCGCCCCCACGAGCTCAGCGCGGTGCGCGCCGAGGTTGCCGACATGCTCTCCCAAGTCCTTCGAGTCGATGGCCGCGAGCTCTTGAAAGACGAGCACATAGCGGAGACCGTGGACCTTGAAGATGGGGTTCAGGCGGCTGATGGGCGTCGCGCCATACTGCTTCACGGCGGCCATCGGAACGACGACGCGAGTGACCAGCTTCGATAGCAATTCGGCCTGCACGTCGAGCAGCAGCGGAAACCTTCCGCCGCGAACGTTCTTGTAGACGTCGAACTGGGCCATCAGAAACGTCGGCGCCCATTGCTGAACACGCCCCGCTTCGCTACCTGTGCGTTGTATTCCGAGACCGCCTGTTCGTTCTCCTTCAGCCAGGCGGCGCGCTCCGCGTCACGGATCGCCACCTCGAGGGCGTGCTCGAGCAGCTCCGAGAGGTTCAGCTTCAACGCCTTTGCCCGACGCACGTAGTCCTCTCGAACGGACAGGTTCGTCGGGGTCTTTCGCGGGCGGCCACCGGCCATATGCGCATGATGCATGCGCATGCGTTGGCGGGCAAGGCCGGTCGACCGTCTCGACGACGACGTCCGCGCCGGCGTGCTTCAAGGCGACCCACGGGCGCATCGACCAGGACGAGTCACGCAGGCTGAGGACGCAGAGTCGCAGGGAAGCGATCGCGACAACGACTACCACGGCGCGTTCAGCCGACGACCTCGTTCACGACGTAGGCGGCGACCTGGCTCGGGACCGTGCCAGGTCCGAGGCCGGCGTCGAAACCGAGCGACCGGGCGAGCTCTTTGTCGATGCGCGGTCCGCCGAGGAACAGGAACACCTTGTCGCGCCAGCCCTGCCTCACGAGCAGATCCACCAGCGCCGGGCGTGTTCGTCGAGGTCGGCGCGATCGGCGTTCGCTACGATCCCAAGCTGCACGAAGGTGATGCCTCGTACGAGTGGTTCGGCGATCTGACGCTACGATGCGGCGATCGTACCGAGCGCCCCCTCGAGCTTCGCAAGCGCGGGATGGAGCTCGGCGGGACGGCGGTCCTCTTCCAGGCAGGCGCGGGCGAGCCGTTTGCCATTTCGATCGACGCGCACGGAAGCGCTTGGCCAAGAAAGAGGTCCCACTCGATTGGCGAAAGCTCAAGCGCCGTAAACCGGAGGTCTGGCCTGAGCTCCTCATCCTGTACGGCGTCAAGCAGGCGCGTGACCGCAAGAAGGAGCTCGGCCCGAAGCTCCGCGATGCCCTTCGCGGCAAGGTCCAGGTTGAGGTGATCGGCGAGGGTCGAGTAGTCGCCCGGAATGTCGTCGCCGAGCTCCCGCGGCCCCCATCATGGTGCTCTAGCGGGGCGCGCCGTAGAATCTACCAATGACCCCGCGCTGGCACCGTCCGGATTGGGAGACGTTCGCTCGATCCGTCGGCTTCTCGTATTCGGCGTCGAACGACATGATGCCTTCGATCTGGGACGAGATCTGCGTGATCGAAGGCTCGTTCTCGAAGCGATCGGTACGCGCGGCCGCGTTCCTGCAAAAGGGGATGCGCCAGAAGGCCGTCGTCAGGGCGGCGGTCCGTTCGCTCGATCTCCGGATCGTGCCGGCGGGGCTCGTGTCCGCCATCGCCGGCGCCTTCGGCGCACAAGACGTCGTGGTAGGCGATCAGGCTTTCGACAAGGCCGTGGTGGTGAAGGCCAAGGAGCCCGAGCGCGCGAAGGCGATCCTGCTGCGCAGCGATTGGCTCAGGGGCGAGCTGACTGCGCGCGCGTCCGCCGGCCACGACTTCACCATCGACGAGGCGGCCGTGATCGTCGAGACCCAGGACGAGAGCATCGCGAATGTGCGGACCGAGATGGAGTGGGCTGCCGGCGTAGCGGCAGAGCTCGAGCGCGCAGCCGCTGCGTGGTCGTATCGATCGGCGTAGCTGCGCGTCGATCGATCACGGAGGAACGATACCGCTCCGTCCCTCCCAGACGCCGTGCTCGGAGCTCCGGGAGCTTCGCTCGCGCGAGCGTGATGGCGACGGCGGGCGCCTCGAGATCGCGGCGGCTGAGGGCGGTCGCGCGCGGAAGATGGGCGATCCGGTCGAGAAGGCGCGGACCGCGGTGACCCGGCGATCCGGAGCGCGATCAAGAAGATAGGCGAGGCGCACCCCGAGCTCGGCCGGCATTTCGAGGTCTCGGTCCGAACCGGGACCTTCTGCGCGTACACGCCCGATCGGCAAGTCGCTGGCACCTCACGATGTGAGGCGGCCCCTCACGCCCTCTGGGCATGAGATGGTTGATCAAGACAGTCTCCCTGAAGAGCGGGATCGAGGTTTGCTACGCCGAGCGCGGCGACCCGGCCGGGGCGCCGCTCGTTCTCCTGCCGGGGTACACCGACTCCCTGGCGTCGTTCGGGCCCCTGGTGGACGCGCTGCCGCCCTGGATTCGAACGTTCTCACTCTCGCTTCGGGGGCACGGCGACTCCACCAAGCCCGAGTCCTCGTACGACGCCGGGGAGCTGGCCGGCGACGTCGCCGCGTTCTTCGACGCCATGGCTCTCGATCGGGCCGTGGTGCTCGGCCACTCGATGGGGAGCCTCGTCGCGCGCAGGTTCGCGGCGGAGCGCCCCGAACGAACGGCCGGGCTCGTCCTCATCGGGAGCTTCCTCTCCACCCACGACCACCCGGGCGTCGAGGAGCTCTGGCGCGACGTCGCGGGCTTCCGCGACCCGATCGACACCGCGTTCGTTCGCGCCTTCCAGGAGAGCACGGTGGCAGAGCCCGTGCCCCCTTCCTTCCTCGACATGGTCGTGACCGAGAGCCGGAAGGTGCCGGCCCACGTGTGGCGCTCGGCGCTCGCCGCGATGCGGCGCGAGGACCACGCGGAGGGCCTCGAAAGGATCCGCGCGACCACCCTCGTCGTGTGGGGCGATCGCGACGCGTTCAGCGATCGAGCCACTCAGGACGCGCTGGCGAGCGCCATCCCCGGAGCGCGGCTCACCGTCCTCCATGGCGCCGGTCACGCGCCGCATTGGGAGCGACCGAGCGAGGTCGCCGCCCTCCTCGCGGGCTTCGGCCCGCTCGTCGCCGCGTCCGCGTCGCAGACGCATGATGCCACCATTCACAATACGGATCTGTCATGAAATCACGCATTACCCTTCCCCACGAGCAGAGCCGCCTGCTCCTCACCGACGGCGGCCTCGAGACCACCCTCGTCTTTCACGAAGGGGTCGAGCTGCCCTGCTTCGCCGCGTTCGTCCTCCTCCGGACAGAGGAAGCCGAGCCCGTTTGCGGGCCTACTACGAGCGCTACTTCGAGATCGCGCGCCAGGCCGGCACGGGGTTCGTCCTCGAAGGTCCGACCTGGCGCGCGAACCCCGACTGGGCCGAAAAGCTCGGCGTTTCGCGGAAGGAGCTGCGCGCGCTCAACGTGGCCGGCGTCGCGATCATGCACGAGATGCGCGCGGTCCACGAGACCACCGACCTGCCGGTCGTCGTCAGCGGCTGTGTCGGTCCCCGAGGCGACGGCTACGTCGCCGGCGAGCTGATGACGCCCGAGCAGGCGGAGGCATACCACCGCGAGCAGGTCGCGGTGCTGGCCGACGCCGGCGTCGATCTCGTCTGGTGCTCCGCCGCCTGCTCTCTCGACATGATCGGCAGTGAGCCCGGTCGATCACCAAGGGAGTGAACGCGAAGCCTGGGCCGATCGGCCGGACGCTCCCGCACCACGTCGAGCGGCGCTTCGTGGATGAGCGACGTCTTGCTCACGCGGCGCCAATGGCAAGCCTGGTGCCGGGGCGACTTGCGGGCCGCACTCGCTCACGCCGCGCTCAGAAAGACCAAACTGGGCCGATCGTTTAGCGCGCCGATGCGGCGCGACCTCGGGCGCCAACATCGAGCCGCGGCAATTCGGCGAGCCGCAATGGCACGCGTAGACATCGAGGTCGGACGGGTCATCGAGATCGCAAACGAGCCAGTAGTCATAGGTCAGCTCTTCGCCTTCGCGGATTGCGCGGATCGCATCGATGTAGACCCGGCGATGTTCGATCGTGACCTCACAATTTCCGTCGCACGAGTGGTTGATGAAACGCGCGAGGCTGCCGCCCACGCCTCCGTCGATCACCAGGTGCTTGTCGACCTCGAAGAGGAAGGTGTGACTGTCGTCGTCCGCGCGATCCTCGTAGCGACGGTCCGCCTCGGCCTGAGAGATGCGCTCGCCGGTGTACTCGATGATTCGCGTGCCTTCCGGGATGGGGCGACGCGCGAACACCCCGGCGCCGTGGATGCGAGAACGCTTGCGCTGGATGGAGTCGACCGCAAAGGGCGAGGCGGACTTCGAGCGAGACTTGGTGCGGGACTTGGCGGTCGCGAGAGAGGCGTTGGTCATGATTTCTTCTCGATGGTCGTAGCCGCTGCACGCGGCCGGTCCGAGACAAAACTTGACCGCGCCGCGGCGGTGCAAATTGCCGCGGTCGCAACGAGCCGCACCACAAAGAAGCTCGCCTCCGTCCTGGCGGCGGTGGCCTTCGCCCGTATCTTGAGCGCCATGGTGCCCGCGATGGCTACGCTAGCCCTCGCGGTTTAGGGTGGCGACGCGCTTCGTGAGCGCTCGGTGGATGCCTCGGCTACTCCTCACATCCCCGAGGATCGGCGACCTCGACCTGGATATCGACCGAGGGCGCCGTCGGATCGGTCGTGCTGATGGCGATGCTGGCCGCCAGCGCGCCGTACGTCGTGATGCACGAGGTGGGGGGCTTGTCAGCGGGGAAGTAGCACGCGATCTGGCCGGGCACGGGGTCGTCGCACACGACGAGCGCGTACCCCTCGTGAGCGAGCGCAACGGACCAAGGCGGCGGAGCGCGGACGATGAGGTCCTTGCTCGCGAGGCTGGGATCAGCGGGCGAGAGGATGACGTTGAAGGCATACGCGGTCTCTTGGCAGGCGATCTCGCAATTCGGATCCGCGCCCGAGAGCGCTGGTGTGCGAATGGTGACCGGTGCTTCGGTGATGACAACGGGCGAGTCTGCCATCTCGCACTCGGTCAGCATCAGGTGACAGCCCCCGGCGTCGCACACGGCGGGAGACTCGGCGCAATCGAGCAGGCCATCGTGCGACGCCCCCGAGCTCGTCGAGCCTTGTGCGGCCGTGCTGCTCGCATTGGTCGCGATCTGGGTGCTGCCGCCGTTCGTAGCCGTCCCGGTCGCGCTGCTCGAAGGAGTCGAACCCCCGCCGCCCGTCGGCTCGGAGTCGGCGTCATCGCAACCCGTCGCCGTCAGCGTGCACACCATGACAACCAAGCCCCAAGGATGCCGTGTCATCGGCCTCGAGTCGCGGTTCGCGCCTGTGGCGTCAAGTGCCAGGCGCGCTCGGAGGACCGAAAAGCGGAACTTCCGGGCCCGTTCACTTTCGCTTGAGCGAGCCGTCCCTTTGCATTTGTTCGAGCTCCGACGCGCCCCCGATCAGCGTGCCGTCGATGAAGACCATCGGGAAGGTGGGGAACCCGGCCCAGAGCTTGATCGCCAGGCGCCGCTTCCATTGCGAGAGGTAGCTGCCGTACTCGAGGTACTCGTAGGCGATGCCCTCCTCGGCCAGGATGCGCCGCGCGCGCTTCACCACCGGGTTCTGCTTCATGCCCACGACGACGACCGGGTGCTTCTCCACGGCCGCCGCGACCTCGTCCACGGTGGCGCGGTGAAAGGACGCGACTTGGTCCTTCACGGGAGCAGCGACACGATCGGCGGAGAGGACGGGACGTTCCATTGGCGAGGTGATAGCGAGCGAAGGACCTCGAGACCAGCCGCTTCACAATTCTTCAGGATGTACCCCTGCCTCTCGTAGCCGGCGTTCCAGCCGCTCGAGCCGGTCATCGACCGCTTCACCATCGATGCGTACCATCGCCGGCCATGCCCGCGACCTACAAGACCTTCGAAGCTGGCCCGTTGAGCACGATCGACGCGGCGGCGTTCGACACCTCGGGCAAGCTGCTCGCGCTCGGCGGCTGGGGCCACGGCTGCGTCCTCCGCACCGACACGCTCGAGCCGATCTGGGAGGGTGGCCTCCTCGGAGAAGGCGTGCACTACGAGGACCAGGGGGTGATGCGCGTCGTCGCGGTGAGCCCGAGTGGCACCGCGGTCTTCTTCGGCGGAGGTGGGCACACGGGTGGCAGCGGCTCCGACGGCTACTTCCTGCTCGACCTCCAGACCAAGCAGGATCGCGAGCTCCTTCCGGATCCCTCCACGGCCTGCACCGCCGCCAGCTTCGACGCATCTGGGCAGCGCCTGCTTGCGCTCACGTGCTTTGGGCTCCTGGTGTTCGACCTCGCGACCGGCGCTCATCGCTCGATCGACCTTCCACGCGGCGCGGTACCGAGCGTCCACGACAGCGCGCTGGAGTGGCTCTCCGCCGACGTCGTCCTGGTGGCGGCGAAGGAGCACCTGCTCGAGGTGGATGTACGGACGGAGCAGGTGCGCGCGATCCAGCACCAAGCGGGCGCGTTCGCGCGGCTCTCGACTGCTCTGCCGGGAGGTGCTGCGCTCCTCACGACGCCACCGTACGGCGCGCAAAAGCTCTGGCGCTACGACAACCAGCGGCTCGTCGAGATCCTCTCCACGCCCCACGACATCGCGTGGGTCGCGCCGGGCGCCGACCAGCTCTTTCTGATCGCTCACGACGACGAGGGTGAGGCTCGCTTCCTTCGCAAGCGCCTCGCGAGCGGCAAGCTCACCAAGATCGCCCTCCCGGAGGAGCTCGCAGAGGAGCTCGAAGGCAACCTGAACCCCGCCGTCCTCGCCGTCTCCCCCGACGGCCGCCGAATGCTCCTCGCGACCGATGAAGACCAGACGGAAGAGGTGTTCCTCGTGCGGTTGCCTCGCGTCGCCCTGGGATAGAGGTCCCGATCGTTCGCGCGGCGTGATGCTCAGGGCAGCGTCGCGATCCTGGCGACGAACGGCGTGTCGGTGAAGTAGTCGGCCGAAGCGCCGACGGTCACGCCTCCAATCTCGAACGCGCCTGACGCCATCGTGGCGCCGACGATGACGTAGCCGCCATCGGGCGCTCGTCGCAGCGCGGTGATTGACTGGTTCCCCGGGACGCGAACGAGGCGTACGCCTTCGGTCTCGCCGGTGGCCTCGGAGAGCGTCGCGAAGACGATGTCGACCTCGTCGGGCATCACGCCGTCCTCCGTGTTGAGGGGCTCGACGTCGCCCACCGCATGGGAGGCCATTACGATCCGGTCGACGTCGGGCATTACGATGGCCGCTGTAGAGGTGCTCCTCCTTCCGTGGATGTCCTCGTAGCTCCGCGACCAGATCGGCTCGGCCGCTTCTGCCAGACGCGACACCGAAGATAGGGAGCTCGCAACGATGCCTCCGCCGAGCGCGGGCTCGATCTCCGTGGTCTCCAGCTCGAGCGGCCGACTCCATGGCTCCGCCCCGACGCGAACGAGCAGGGGTGTGAGCGGTGCGGTGGAGACGTCCCAAGAGAGGAAGATGACATCACCGTCTTCAATGAAGTAGTCGCTCAAACCGGCGACGCTTCCAGCATTGGGAAGGGAGAGGAAGCTGGCGGGCGCGCCCGTCTGGTCCATCACCATGGCGAGCGACCTCGATTCGCCGGGGGGAGCATCCTCCAAGGAGCCGTCACCGATGGCGGGCGCCGGTCCGCGGTAGTTGCCTGCGAGCCAGAGCCATTGTTCGGTGGCGGCAGGGTACAGCTCCGCTGGCCAGGTGCGATCGACGACGAGGCCGCCTGAAGCGTCGAGCATGACCGTACGCGTCACCTCGTAACCAAGCGTCGTGACGAGCACGCTCCCGGACCCGGTGACCGCGAGCTTCGTGTACCGGCCGGCCTCCGTGGTCCACGAGGTGACCCAGCGAACCGCTCCTCGCGGTCCATACGAGACCACGAAGAGCTCGTCGCCATTGACCGGTTCGCCGCCACATCCGACGTCGATCTCTCCGTCGAGCGCGTAGCCCAGCACGTAGATGTTTCCCGCATTGTCGATCCGCGCGTCGAGCGTTGCCACGCGGGAATACTGGTCCATCGAGAAGTCACGGGACCAGACGTCGCCCAGATCCTCAGCTCCGTCACAGACGGTCGTGTGGACGGTCGGTTCGTCTTTCGACGGATCGCGATCGCGATCGGGATCGACGACCTCCACCGTCGAGCACGCCGCGGCGAAGATGCATGCAAGCGCAGCAAGCGAGCGGCTCATGGTGTTCATCGTATACCAGCCGAGATGGCTGGGCCTCAGTCGCCGTCGAGACACGCCTGGAACGCCTCCAGGTTGCCCCCGCATGCCGACGTGAGGTCGCACACCAACGTGGGATCGTCCGCGCTGCACGCGCATGCAAACTCATCGACCGAGCGAATGCTGCAGTGGAGCAGCGTGACGTGGGCCGTCGCGCATCGGTCTGGGATGTCGGCGCAAGCCTCCAGGCAGACGCCGGTCGGCGGCACCTCACAACCCAGCGGCTCCGCGACCCGACGCTCCGCCGCGCAGAGCGCGGTGCACGCACCGCTGGTATCCACGTCGGACGTACTGACGTCCGCGGGCTCGGGCTCCGGGTCCTCGCACTCTTCGGTGGCCTGGCAAGCAGCGAGCGAGAACACGATCGAGACCACGCAGACTCGATGAATCGAAGGCATGCCCACGCTACCTCAACCGGTGTGCCAGCGCGCTCGAAGGACGCTGCCGGCCGAAGTACCAGCTGATCGCGCTGCTCCTGCCGCGCCGAAGCGGCAGGCAGCCCTCACGACCGCGGCAGCGACGCTCCGGTGCGGCAGCCCTTAGCGTCGTTCAGAAGCCAGCGCTGCTGAACACCCCGCTTCGCTACCTGCGCGTTGTATTCCGACACCGCCTGCTCGTTCTCCTTCAGCCAGGCGGAGCGCTCTGCGTCGCGGATCGCCCCCTCGAGAGCGTGCTCCAGCAGCTCCGAGAGGTTCAGGTTCAACGCTTGTGCCTTACGCACGTAGTCCTCTCGAACGGAGGCTCGCCCGTGTCCTTCGCGGTCGGATAAGCCCTCTCATCTACGTGCTCCTTGCTTCGAGCTCTCGAATCCTTCGCTCGTGATCCGCGATCTCGCGACGGAGCTCACGATCAGCGACCGCCGCGATCTTCAGGTCGCGGATGCTGTAGAGCAGCTCCCCGAGCTCCGCCGTAAGCCGCAGCCGGATCTCGGCCAACCGCCGCTCGAGCTGCTCGATGGGCTCGTCCCGATGTTCCTCCTGAAGGTCGAGTGGCTTCATTCGGGCTCCACCAGCTGTTTGAGAGTCGTGCGAAACGGCTCAGGCGCGGTCCTGAGAAGGAGAGCAACGAAGCGTCGACGTTGGGCCTCATCCCCGAGTGCCATGACGACTTTCGCGACTCGAAGGACCAGCGCCTCCGCCTCCTCCGAGAGCGGCTTGCCACGTGGCGACGCCGCTCCGACGAGGAGCGTGGTCGCAACCAACACCGCATAGTCCAGCTTGCTCGCTATCTCGTCGTCGGACTGGAAGCGCGGAAGCGAATCGGGCTCGACGACAACCGGGGTGAGCGTGAAGCCAGGCCCGATCTCATGCGGTCCGCGGGCCCATGCTGCGGTCGCGGCGTCGAAGGCCCAAACGACAAGCATGACCGGGGCCCGGTGGCGTGCCGCCAGCGCCACGAGATATTGGGGCCACACGAACCGCTTCTCCGGCTCCGGTTCGTGCTGCATCGCCACGGCCACCACCAACTGTGGGGGCGCGCCGGCCGCCCCGATGGTGACGACAAGATCCGCCGCCCAGGTCACGCTCGCCTCATGAGGAGTTACATCCTCGCGACGCCGACGAAGCGGCCAATCTTTTTCGGCCCAGGTCCCTTTCTGCACCGGCCAAGGCGGCGCGAGCACCGCATGCACACAGGTGTATGGATTCGAAGAGGGGGATCGTATCGGTGCGACGCGAAGAGATCAGCCGGGCTGCGCCGGCGGCGCCGCGAGCGGGGCACGTGGTAGCCGTCCGCTCATGTCGCAGCCGCTTCACGAGCCCGACCCCATCCTCGCGGCCGCGGAGTCTGCTCCCCTCCTGCCACTGACCGCTCAGGAAGAGGAGCTGCTCGCGAAGGCGAGAGCGGTCGCGGGTGACTCGGTACAGCATGAGGTCTTCGCGCAGCGCGTCGGTTCGCGAGCCGACGCTTCGTCGGAATGATCGGGACCGTTGCCCTTACGCGGCAAGTGCGTGGAGTGTGCTGCCCCGAGGAAGATTGGCCTTCCGGGCGGCCGCGCGCGAGCGACCTCGCACGTGCTACCGTGTCATATGCTTCGCCGAGTCTTGCTTATCATCGCCGGCTCCCTCACAGCGCTGACGCAGCTCACGGCGTGCGACGACGTCGCTCCGCCGATCGACACGCTCGACGCGAGCTTCGACTTTCGTCCTCAAGGAGCTGCGTGCGCGTTCGACACCCAGTGCCAGAGTGGCCGGTGCAGCAGTGACGTTGAGGCCGGGACATGCGGGCAATGCCTCGACGTGCGCCGCCTGGGCGAGGCCTGCGATGGAGAGCTGGTCGCCTGCAATCGATCCGCCGAATGCCACGATGGCATTTGCCGAAGCACCAAGGGGGTCGCCGGCGAGTCATGCGAGATCGGGCCGAAGGGAGAGTCCCACGATTGCGACGACGAGCTCTTCTGCGCGGGCGAAGCAGGGCTCCCCGGCCAATGCACGCCCAAGCCCCAGCTGGGCGAGGCGTGTGAGGTCGGCTTTCGCGCCTGCTATGGGCGCGCGGACTGCGAGCGAGGCGTCTGCGTGGCCGCCACCCTCGGTGGTGTCGGCGAATCGTGTGACGAGCGTCGGTGCCAGAGCTCGCTCGCGTGCCATGCAACCGACGCCGGCCACACTTGCGAAGAGCCACACACGATCGGCGAGGACGAGCCGTGCGGCGGCGAGCTGGGCCTCGACTGCGAGGCTGGAACAGCGTGCGAGCTCACCGGCGAGGGCGATGCCGCCAGCGGATACGCGCAGGCGTGCCTGGCCGGAAAAGGACAGGGGGAGGAGTGCGCCTCGAGCCACTGCGCGATCGGGCTCGCGTGCGGCAAAGATCCCGGACAGCACTCGTACACCTGCCAGCCGCCGCGAACGCAGGGGGAAAGTTGCAATGGGTATCCGTGCGCGCAAGGTCTCGAGTGTCGACAGGAGGTCTGCGCGCCCCCCTGCCAATGACCACCAGCGCGTACCGAGCCTCGCGGATCGCCCGGAGCACGATTCAGCAGCCGCCCGCATCGAGCGGGCCTGACCCGGCAAACCAAGAGCCCGCTCGGTGAACGCGTCGGCGTCGGGGATCGTGAAGATGTCCGAGGAGCTGTTGAAGATCGCGGCATCCTGGTCTCGGACGCCGAGGCGCTCGCGAAGCGAAACATCATCGAGCTCGTCCGCCGCGGCCTGGCGTTCCCCTTCGTATTCGAGTCCCTCGGCGACTACCGCCCCGCCTCCTAGCGGTTCAAATTCCCTACGCGGCGAGGCCGTCGTCGCCAATGACGGTTGTGTCGGCAAGGCCGGGCGCGCCGTGGGTGTTTGCTACAAGAGGGCCTACTCGCGGTGGACCAAGCGGTGGCGGGGATCAGGAGGCGGGTGGCGTGAGGCGTGCTAAGTTGCCTTCGTGAGCACCGCGTCGCCTCTCGCTCGCATGACCGCCGCCGAGTACCTGGCGTGGGAGCACGAACAGGTCGAAAAGCACCAGCTCATCGACGGTGAGGTCTTCGCGAAGGCGGGTGGCACCCCGCGTCACAACTGGTTGTGCGCCGAGGTCGTCGGGGTTCTCCGGTCCGCCCTCAAAGGCGGGTCTTGCGCGCCCTTTTCTTCGGACCAGAAGATCTACATCCCGACGAAAGCGGGCGACTTCGTCTACCCGGACGCGAGCGTCGTGTGCGGAAAGGTTCGATTGCACGAAGGCACGACCGACGTCGTCGAGAACCCACGCGCAATCGTCGAGGTCCTCTCCAAGAGCACCGAATCGTACGACCGCGGTGAGAAGTGGCGCGGCTACCAACGCATCGCGGCGCTGAACGACTACGTGCTCGTGTCGCAGAGCGTTCCGTGCATCGAGCACTTCGCCCGCGAGTGCGACGGCTCCTGGCGTTACCGCATCGTCGGCCCTGGGGCGTCGCTCGAGATTTCGGTCGGGGCCGTCCTCGTCGTCGACGAGATCTTCAGCGGCGCGTTCGACGTCCCCGGCGACGACTGATCAGCCGAGGAGGGGGGCGGCCAGTCCTTCGAGGCGCCCCTGCACGTCCACCCACGTCGCCGGCTACTCCCGGTCGAGCGGGCTCGGCGAGATCGACCGTCAGATCATCGAGGCCGTTGTCGCCCATGACGGTTGTGTCGCCAGGGCCGGGCGCACCATGGGTTGTCGTGAGCCGCCAGATGGTAGACTGGCTCGGTGCACGCACCGCAGCGGCGTGGGCCTTCGTGGGGCAAGTACGCGATCGGCCGGTCATACTGAGCGCCGTCGGCGGCATCGGCGTGCTCGTCGTGGGCGGGGCCCTCGTCTTCGGGGCAAGCCACCTGCTCTTCGGGGAGTTGTTGCGCGAGGTGCCGCTCTCGACCGAGCCGACCGAGGTCGATCTTGGGATCAAGGACCGGCCCATCACCGCTTGCGCCCGCAGGCCCTCGCGCGCCCACGCTTTCCACAGCGTCTCTCCCGCCGCCGCCATCTCACCCCAGATGCCGCGCGCGCGTACGTCGTAAGCGGCCCCCGATCCTCCGACCAACCGAGCACCGCCTTCACCGCGCCCAGGTTCCCGGCGCTCAGAAACTCCGCGTAGCCCACCGACGGATTCCGACGCGCATGCCCTCGCGCGTAGCCCTCTACCAATCCATCCAAGCTCGCCACGGCCTTCTGCTCCGCTGCCGTCAGCGGCCTCATGCCCCGCTCTTCTTTCGCAGCTCCTCCTTCACCTGATCGCGAAGGATCGCCACCTGATCGCTCTGGTGCACCCCCGCGCGCGGAAGCAGCCGCCGCAGCATCCGCTGCCCGTCCTCCGTGCAGAGCAGATCATCCACAAAGAAATCGCGGATCGTCGACCGAGCCGACGCCGGCATCGCCGAGGCGAGCGGAGCCAGCGCCTCATCCACCAGCGACTCAGCCAGCGCGATGCAGTCAGGCTCCTCGTAGAGCGGCAGCACGAGGAAGGATCGCATGGCTCCTTGGCCGCGCGGTACAGCCCCCGGACACACCGCCCGCAGCGCCGCCGACAGTTAGAATCCTCTCCCCGCGCTGAAATCCCCCCGACCCCCCAAGAGCCCCAGCTCCCGCGGTAGCCAGGCCACTCGCGACGAGATGCGAGGTGGCCCGGTACCGCTACCGTTTACGACACGCGCTAGCCCGTTGGGGGGCCCTCAGGTTCCGACACTTGCCGCGACTTGCTGCCGTCCTCCATCTCGTATGGAATCCTTCCTCCCGGAGCGGCTGCCCGCACCAGCCGCTCGAGGTCTGCAAGGGTGATCGTCACGACTGCCTTGCGCGGCGGCTTCTTCTTCGCAACGGGTCGCTTGGCGCGCTTTACGCCCGGCTTCGTTGCCTTCTTCGTGCGCTTCGCAGCCGGCTTCTTCTTCGTTGTTGCCATGTTCTCCTCCGTGCCAATGGTTGCCTAACCATGTTTCAGCGCATTGGATCCGCTTGAGAGCACCATCTACGTCGGTCGCCATAAGGACCGGTTCCATGACGCACGCCAACTCACGCGCCAGTTCGTCATAGCGACGATACTGGTCCGATCGAAGCTGGGCTAGCTCCCAAAGCCTCACGGGCTCTCCCCACTCTCCGACACCGAGCCGAATCCCTCGACGAGACACTCGCTGTGGGGCTGGTCCACACCGCCCAGACATCGCAGCCAGCGCCTGGCGTAGAGCGAGTCTGCGCAAAGACCGTCGTGCAGACGCACTCGGATCGAAGTAGACATCGACCCAGCTTAACCATCGTTCGACCATTGCTGTCGGTGAGCGGGCCAAGTGACGCTTCGAGAACGCAAGGCGAAAATGGGAAAGAAACTCGCGCGTGAAGGCGGCCTCGACCGGGCGGGCGAGGAGGTGCCAATCGACGAGTTCCTGCAACCGCGTCGAGAATGCCTCCAGGTAGTGGCCGACCTCCCGAAGGTAGTCGAAGACCTCGAACCCGGCGGGTACAGGCAGGTGCCGGCCAATGCGCACCTGGCCGATGAATGGGCGACCGGTGATCGTGGCGATCTCGGCGTCCAGGAATCGGCCATCCAGGGAGAAGTTGTTGTGTACAGAGTGCCACGTGACGCCGCACTCGAAATAGTGCCGAAAGTTCTCTACACCTCGACGTATGGCTCGCTCCAGCCCCGCGACGAGGTCTTCGGGACCAATATCGCTCGACTTCGCACGTAGCCCGGTAGACAGAGCCAGCATCTGGAAGAATGGCGCAATACCGCGCGTGGGGGACGGGTGAACGAGGTACCAAAGCATGTTGGAGAAGCGAGCCACAGGGTCGTCTCTGACCGTTATGGCCTGCAATGTGCGATCGCAAGGAGCCGCGCCCCGCGGCCAAGACACTGAACGACCCCACGCGCCGACGGCTCCGACCAGGATGCCCCTGCAGTTCACGAGCGTGTTGCCTCGGTTCCGCACCGCCATGTAGCGCGACGTCAGGTATTCGCGGGCGCCGCCCGAGAGCGTGAGGTGACCAGTGCCATGCCCCATGTCTCGTGGATCGTTCCAGTTCTCTGCCAGCTGCGTCCTTCCGATGCCCTTCAGATACCTGCCGAGGTACGTGCCGGCTCGACACGAGCCACGCCGACGGAGACCGTTGGCATCAACGCATGTCTGATTATCGGCGAGCAACAACCGGGAGTTGCTTTTAGCTGCCCGGTAGCCAAAGGCCGGAATGCGTCCGAGGTCAGTGTAGACATTGAACCGTGCGTCGTGATCGTGCAGAGGGACGCAAGTTCCTTGCACAAGTGGAACTGGAAAACACCAGGGCGGCGGACCTTTCATTGCCTAGCCCGACCTCATGCAAGGAACATGAGACGCCGCGGTTGGTCGCCGCGACAGGAAAGCCGCGGAAGCTTTTGGGTGAGTGCATGCACTTGCTGGGCCGTGCCCCTGCGAAGGAGATTGGTAACGGCCGCCTTGACCTCGGGCGAGACTCGAGACGAGTCGACCTCCGCGATACACTGTGACTTCCAGTAGCTTCCGGAGCCCCGAGCGGCCCCGTGCCGCATCGCTGAAACGCGTTCGGACGCGGACAATGCACTCCACGAGACGAACCGAAAATCCTTTGCTTGCCAATGAGGTGGCGCCGGCCTCGGTACGAGTGGCGGTTCACAACGAAAGCGCCGCGAGCGGGCTGCTTTCCAGAGGCTATGCGCAACAATGTCTGTGAGCGCAACCTTCCAAGGCTCCGCACAAGGCACCGGTGCGGCGTCCGAGGCTAGCGCGGCGACCTCTCCCGTCGCCAGGTAGCGAAACCACATTCGAGCGTAGCGCCGTTGCATCGCACCATAGCGGAGCTCATGCTCCAGCCAACTGAGGATGCGCGGACTCTGGGCGAGCGCCCCCGGGCGCACGCCCGGAAGCTCACCGGTGCAGTAGAAGCTTACCCAAGTCGTGAAGAAAGTCGAATGTTGGACATTTAGATTCGGCATGAAGCGGCGATACTCGACCAGGTGGCGCTCGTGGTAGCGCGTGGACCAGCCGGCATCCATGGTAGTTCCAACTCGAAGGCGGTCGTCGAGATCCATCGTGCAAAGGCACCAGTAGTCGAGTCCAACGGTGGCCACCGCTTCGGTCAGTAGGTGAAGAAAGGTGAGAGTTTCGACGTCTTCAGGCCCTGTGGGGTAGCGCGAGCGGCCAAGGAAACCGACTGCATGCTCGAGCAACCGAGTCGCCCAGACGTGCAAATAGTCATGTGCCGCCCGGAATACGGCTCGAACGAGTAGGTCCCTCTCGTTCAGAGAGCGCACGGAGCAATTCGGTGCCTTGAGCCAGCGGTACAGGCGCGAACGCCGTGCGACGAAGATGGTGCCGCCCAGCGGCTCAAAGCCAGTGACGTCATGGGGCACGAAGCGATTCTCCACCCAGAATGCATCAATCGGTCTCGCAGTGAAGTCGACGCTCGGGTCGGCTAGCATTGAACGAACTACCGGAATACTCAACAAACCACGGTGGTCGCGCCGGCCGCTGCGAGAGGCGCCGGGTTCACTGGCCTTCTCCGAGGTGCGTGCTTGCGGTATCAACGTGGTCCTGCAAGTCGAAGCGCTGGGGCGGTTCAGAAATTGGCTACGGAGCGTTGCCGCGAGGGCGCGGCGAAGCGATTTGCAATGGCGTTGCGGATGAGATTAAGTTGGACGCTGCAGTCTGGCGCGGAGAGCGCAGCCAGACGCTGCCGCAGGCAATCACCATCACGGGGCGCGCCGAGCGCCCAGAGGGGCTCGTCCGCAGGTCCGTGACGCATGCTCCGCCAAGAGGATACCGTGAATCTCGGCACGTCGAGATGCTCGATCGCCTCGAGCTCGGCCATGTAGAGGTCTGCTCGACCCAGCCGCCTGGCTCGAATGCCGAGTGGACGGGCGAGCCATTCGAGCTCAATGCTGCGGTCGATGGCGTCGCGAAGGAGCTTAGGTTGGAGCAGGTGCAACTGAAGAGCTGTGTAAGTGGCCGTGTCGCGAATGATGATGCGCTGGTCCAGGCCATCGAACAGTGCGAGGAGCCTGCTGCGGAGAAGTCGTGAGCGAAGGCTGATCAGGCGGTGGTAGGCGCGTTCGAAGCCGCCGATGAACTGCTCCGTATACTCGGACACGGCGGGGTAGCGCGTGCCCAAACGCACGCGGTGCGGCAAATCAGGCGCTGGGCCGAGCGCCTCCAGAGTAAACCGCATCTGATCGGTGTTGACGGCGCCCCAAGCGGGAATGCGTACCCTGTCGAGCTGCGACCGGTCGTGCCCGAGCGCGCTGAGATCGGATGTGCCTTCGTGCGGCTTTTCCGAGACGCGTGGCATCAGCCCCGTCGTAAGCACGGAAAAGTGCTCCGCGGTGCCGCCCGTGAACCAGGTCGCTCGATCGCGGAGGTCCAGGAGAGTTTCGACGTCCACCACGACGGGGTCTTCTCCCGCGGCCAGAAGGTTCTCGCAGTGGATGTCCGTGATACCGAGCGCGTACATCAGCGCGAGAAGTATGCCGGAGCGTTCGTAGAAGGCGGCGACTTGTTGCCGATTCTTGCAGGGAGCGGGTTCGACCGCCTCGATCCAGCCATAGCCATCCCTGCTTTGGACGTCGAGTACGCGTAGTGGGAGCAGGCCGCTGCGCTGGTTGAACCAGCACAAGAACGCGTTGAACGCGCGCTCCGTCCCGACGCTCCTCGGCTTGTACATGATCCGCTTGCCGTTCTCGAGTCGACACTCGAGCACGGTCCTGCCGCCGCCGTGTGGATCGGATAGGCCGGCGCTGATGCCCTTGATCAGAGCTCGATGCCGCCAACTCGCGGGGGTCGCCGAGTCCGCGGGATCGCTCAGGTCCCGTACGGCTCGCCGACAGAATTCAGCGGTTGCGGCGCACCATTGACAAACCGCTTCTACAAGAAGCCGCGCCAACACGGCATAACGCTTCATGAGCCGTCGCAAACCTCCATCGAGCAGTTCGGTCACGAACGCCCGATACAACGCGGTCGAACGGCGTCGTCCATTCCCGCGTCCGAGGACCTCCGCGAGACCTTCTGCGGGCGAATGGATCAGACGAAACAGCGAGAACTCGTGACCGAGCGTGAGCGAGGCCTGGTGCGTCAGCTGCCTGAGCAAGTGCCGTTCGAGCGCGACCAGTGCAGGCTTCGCGAGAACGTCGATTGCGTCGCCCGCCAACTCGTGGAGCCGGTGTCGGGCGTGATGCAGGAACGGCGTAAGCACCTCTTGGAACGGTAGCGGTGCTTTGCGTCGAAACGCCTGATCGCGCCAGCTGAGGGATCCCCTCGAATCTAGACGGCAGCGCCGGGCGTGAAGCGCTCGCGTAAGGCGCGAAATGCGTCGGCGATGGCTGCCCTTGGGACGAGCTGCTCGGTGCATCCGACGAGCTGCCTGCCGATGAAGAAGACTGAGAGGACCGGTCGCGTCCGGATGGTGTTGGCTTGCAGTCGGCGGTGAAGCTCGAGCGCACGACCAGCGAGTCCGAGGAGCCAAAGGACCATGGAGGCCAGAGCAGCGAGCAACAGCAGGATCTCGAGGCGCCGAGGATTGTGGCTTCTCGCGTACCGCAGACCGAATCCCCAGCGATGGCATTTTAGATCTCGGAAGGTCTCCTCGATTTGCATCCGCTGCGCATAGAGCTGCGTGACCATGCGGGCGCTATTGGCATCGTGCGGGAGAGAAGTGGCGAGAAGCCAGGGCGCCCGATGAAGTCGACGGTAGAGCGTCGTGTTCGGCTTCTTCGGTCCTCGACGGGGCGGACGACCGATGCGGGGTCGATAAGCGCGCACCAGATACAGGCGAAACCGGTACTGATGGCGCCGCGACAAGGTGACCTCTCCAACATAGCGAGGCGTCGTCGTGGCCTCGACGTACAAGGAATCAGTGAAGCACCAGCGCCCGGTTTCGGCGCGGTAGTACTTGATCTTGTTCCGCACGCGACCAACCCAGTCCCATCCGCACGACTCGACCGCGCGAAACCATGGCCCACGAAAACCCGCGTCGGTGACGAGAATGGGACGACACTCGGCGGGCAGCACCGCGTGGAGCTCGCGGAGGAACTCTCGATGAGCCCCCGGGCTGTTGTAGCGCTTGAACGGAAACACCCTCTCGTACAGGGAGAACGCTCGGCCGCCCAAGGGGAGCGCGGCTTTCAGCATCAGCCACTCGCGACCGAGCTCGAAGTCCGACCAGTCGACGATGATTACCGGCCGTTTAACACCCCGGAGAAGGGTTGCCGCGAGAGCTCGGTAGATGTCCTGCCTCTCAGCTTGAAGGTGGCGATTGCCGAGCAGCCGATCCACCATCTTGATCTCGTGCTTCGTATGCGCCGTTCCGCGCAACCCGCGGCCGAGCTGAGTCAGCGCAAGCTTCGCACCCATGAGCAGGGCACCGACGACCCGCACGAGAGCCGCCGCGCGAATCGAGTGCTTGATCACGCCGCGCTCGCCGAGCCACTGTGTTAGGAATCTTTCGTGCATGTCGGTCTCCTTCAGTTGGCGTTCTCGCAAGCACCAATTGATCAGAGACCTTCATGCACGTCGATCCCCTAACCGCTGTCCTTTCAGCCACTTCGTCGCGCCGTTCGTGGGGATACCTCAGGCCGCGAGGTCAGCCAGATAGGGCGCGGCTCTCGTGAGCGCCAGCCGACCTGCGGTGATCAGCCCACCACCTGTTTCGGCGAACGCCACGGCTTCGGGAGCAGCGACACCCGCCCCCACTCCAACGACCGCGGCACCCGTAAGTAGGCCCGCGATCCCCAGGCCGAGTGAGTCCTTGTTGTACGTGAAAATCTCTTGCGGGAACGAGCCAGGGCCACCCTCCTCGCCTTGAGAAACCGGTCCGGCTCCACCTTCGCCACCACCAACGCTGACCCAGCCGGGCGGCAGCACCGGAGGATCCTCCGTGGCGGTCGCGTAGTCAGGCCAGCTCGGATCGACACTCTGCCCCGTCCAGATGTCGTCGGGCGGCGCATCGCCACTGATGTCAGCCGGACCATCGCCGCCGGAACCGCCGCCCAATAGCTTCTCGCCGACCGTCTTCCCGAGCTGGACCCAGTCGTCGATCGCGCTCGTGGAATCCATCCCATTCGGGTCGACCATCACCACCGGTGACGCCCGCCCGTACAAGTACAGGTTTAGCCCCGCCTGCAAGCCCAGCGGATCCGCCGTTGTCCACCTCCCGAGCCAAGGCGCGTAATACCTTGCGCCGAAGTGCGACGATGGCTGATCGTTGCCAACGAGTCGTAGGCGTAGAGGAGGGATTGGAGCTGTATCGAGTCAGAGGTGCCGCTGTCTGAAGCGGTGAATGCGCGGGCCGTAGTCGTAGTCGGACGGCATCTCAGGCGCAGGCGTCGTCGTATTCGATCTCGCGGCGTTGGCCTTTGAGGTCGTACTCGAAGGTGCCAACGAATCGTCAGCGCTGTCGGTACCACGAAACCTGACTTGGAGGTGTCCAAGACTTCGCTGGCAGAAGACGGAGGCGTGAGCCCGGGGACGATGCCCTCGCCGCGATTGGGTCTCAGCCCCCATTGGTAAGAGCCGACCAAGGATCAGAGTCTGCTTGCACGAACCGGAAGCTCTCCGGGTATCCCGGCCCATCGCTCGACGGCACAGCTTCGCGCGCCCGTATCACCGAGCAAGCCGCAACAACCCACCAATCACGCGATTCAATCCGGCCAGGGTACCGCGCTCCGTTGCCGGCCCGCGCGGCCGTCGCGCGCTCGGGCTGCCCCGTCGCCGCCGGAGCGCGCACGTAGAGTCAAGGCTGACTGCGCGAAGCGCGGTCAGCCGCGCTTCGCCTTGACCCACCGACCACTCCGGCAAGAGGGGAAAGCCCGAGCGACGCAACCTGACGATGCGCCTGCCCGCGACGTTGTCCGCACTGCAGCGGGAGCGAAGCGACGCGCCGCCACACCCCCTCTCCCGCCCCTCGCCCGCTCTCGCGCCCGCGCCCTCGCCCGCACCCGCTCTCACGCCCGCACCCGCTCCCACGCAAAGACCCCCCTCGCTTCGCGAGGGGGGCCACGTGGGTGAACCCACAGGGACGAGCGCTCCGACTTGGCGGAACGCTCCAGTCCTTCAGCTCGACGTCACGTCGAGCTTCGCGGGAACGGCTCCCGCGGCCCTTCGTACGGCGGAGCAGCCTGCTCGTACGGCGCGGTCCCTTGGTTGTACGGCTGCTGCTCGTACGGCCGCCCGTACGGCGGCTGGTTGTACGGCATGCTCACGCCGCGGCGCTTCGCGTACCACGACTGCGAGATCTCCCGCGCGACGTCGCGTCCACCGAGGCCGAATGCAATCGCCGTCGCGACGGCAACGGCGCCGAGGGTGAGGATGAAGGCCGCATTGACGATCTCCGGTGCGATCTGGAGCTCTCGGAGCGCCATGAACCCGCCCGCGCCCAGAATGAGGCCGCGAACGATCGAAGGGAGCAGGCGGAACTGGTTGTAGCCACCTTCGCCCATCCTGACGCCCTGCAGCCGGTCGCGTGCCCAGTTGCCCAGGTAGAGCGCGACGCCGAAGATCAGCGCGGCCGCGAGCGCATGCGGCACATAGGACAGAATCGCGCCGAGACCTTCTGCGACGAAGGTGAGACCCCACGCGCGCGCCGCTTGGACCAGGGTCACGAGGAGCACGAGAGCGAAGACGCCACCGGCGAGCCAGCGGCTGCCGATCATCGGATCGGCGCGCCTGTCGAGCAGGCCGAGCCGTCCGACGAGACGGTCGAACCCGAACCTCGTCGCCAGGGACCGAGTGGCTCGTGCCAAGAGCTTCGCGATGAGGTAGCCGACCGCCAGGATCACCAGGCCGGCGATGAGGCGTGGCACGAATGCCACGAGGCCGTGAAAGGCCGTGTACAACCACTCTCTCGTCGACTCCATGCCGAGACCTCCTCTAGCGACGTTGCGCTGAACGCGCACCGAAAGTGGTGCAAGCGGCATACCCCTAGGAAGTCAGGCAGGGATTCGGGCATCCGGCGAGGAGGAGCGGCGTCCGGTCACGACCGAGCGCTCGAAGCACGCGTGGCGATCGGGCGCGTCGTCGCCAATTCGTATCATTCGATCCTCAATCGGCCGCGAGCACCTCGCGCCGAGGATCGAGGATGTAGCCGCCGCCCTTCGTGAACAGCGAGGGCGCGAGGCCGAGCTTTCGGAGCGTCGCAATGGCGACGCGCAGGCGATTCTGGAGGACGGCGAGCTCGCGCGTGTCGGTCCACACCGAATGCATGAGCTCGGTCGTGGAGACGGGCTTTCCGGCCTCCTTGAGGCGCGCAGCGAGAAGGATGGCGAGGAGCTTCTTCAGCGGGGCGCGACGCGACAGATCGACAGGCGCCGCTCCTGGCGCGCGGAACCAAGCTCCGCTCTCTTCGATGATGAGCGGGCCCTGCTGGGCGGAGGCGCCCGGCAGGTTCGGCGCGCGAGCCTCCGGTGCGACGCCGAGGGCAGCTTCGAGGAGGCGACGGGCGATCCGCACGTCGCTCTGCGCTCGGTTCTCCGGCAGCGCAGATGCGAGACGTCGCCGCGCCGACGCGAGGTGCGCCGCCGCCGCGAGAGGATCGCTGGTCGACGCTGCGGCGCGCGCCA
>JBGTSH010000013.1:0-65440 GCA_041940405.1 Polyangiaceae bacterium | reverse complement strand
AGGTCCCCAGTGACACGCTGCCGTTCGAAGAACGTCCGTGGATGAAGGCCGCCGAGATCACCGACTGGCTCATCGACGAGCTCAAGACCGGCAAGCACCTCAAGACCGGCAAGTACCGCCACGCGCGCGTGAACTACGCCAACGGCGACATGGTCGGCCACACCGGCGTTCGCGATGCAGCGGTGCAGGCGGTCGAGGCGGTCGATCTCTGTCTCGGCAGGCTCATCCCGGTCGTTCGCGATCTCGGCGGCGCGCTCATCATCACTGCGGATCACGGCAACGCCGACGAGATGTTCGAGATCGACAAGAAGGCCAAGTCGTTCGCGAAGAAGCCCGACGGCAGCTTCCGCGCCAAGACCAGCCACACGCTCAACGCGGTGCCTTGTCACATCGTGCTCCCGCCGGGGACCGGCGGTCTGAAGCTCGCGGATGTGCCCGGGGCCGGCCTCGCCAACGTCGCCGCCACGGTGATGAACCTCATGGGATACCAGGCGCCGTCCGACTATCTGCCTTCGCTCGTCACCGCGTCGTGAGCGAGGCGAAGCCGCGGTTCGTCGTCGTCGTCGGCACCGACACGGGCGTCGGCAAGACGCTCGTCACCAGGGCGCTCGCGCACGCGCTTCGTGCCGCAGGAAAGCGTGTGCTCGGCATCAAGCCGATCGAGACGGGGATCGTGCCCGGCGAAGAAGCGTCGAGCGACGCGGCGCTGCTCGCCGTCGCGACCGGCCAGACCGCGCCGACCGCGGCGCTCATCAGGCTCAGAGATCCGCTCACGCCTGCGCTCGCAGCCGAGCGCGAAGGCGTCACGATCGACATCGACGCGATCGCCGCCGAAATCCGAGAGCTCGGTGAGGGGTACGACGTCGTCCTCGTCGAGGGCGCTGGTGGCGTGCTCTCGCCGCTCTCGTGGACCGCCGACGCGACGACGCTCGCGCATCGCTTGGGCGAGGAGCGCGTCCTCCTCGTCGCGAGCGATCGCCTCGGTACGTTGAGCCTCACGCACACCGCCGTGCAGTGCCTGCTCGACACGTGGCTTCATCCGATCGCCATCGTGCTCTCTGCGCCGGCCGAGCCGGACCTCTCCACCGGCACCAACGCGGATGCGCTCAAACGGAGGCTCTCGCCCTACGGCGACACTTCGCAAAAGATCGTTCTCGTGCCTCGCGTCCCCAGCCCCGAGCACGCAGCGAGCGCGCTCGCGGACGTCGTTCGCTGGATCGGCTAGCCTCTCGTCCGCATGCAAGCAGGCGGGGACGTCACGGTGATCCGCGCCGACGGCTCGGACGTCGTGCTCTCGTCGTTCTGGGAGGATGCCGATTGCCTCCTCCTCTTTCTGCGCCACTTCGCGTGCCCGAGCTGCTCGGTGCGGCTCTCGAAGCTTCTCCCGAGACTCCACCAGCTTCGCGCGCTCGGTGTTCGCGTCGTGATCGTCGGGCTCGGGTCGACGCGGGCGCTCCGCACCTTCGCTCGTCGCATGAAGCTCGACGGGGGCGGCATCGATCTCGTCGTCTCGCCGAACCTCGAGGCGCATCGGTGGGCAGGGCTGTCGCGGTCGAAGTGGGCGACCTATGGCCCGCGATCGGTCGCCGCGTCGATCGCGCTCTACGTCCTCGGGCACGGGGCGACGCGGCACGAAGATGACGGAGATGTCCTTCAACAGGGCGGCGTCCTGTTCGTGAGAACGGGCGGCGAGATCGCGTTTCGCCACGCCGACCGCGACCTCGCCGACGGCCCCGAGCTTTCGGAGGCCGTCCAGGCGGCTCTCGCGTCCGCCGCCGAACGCAGCGACGCGCCCGTGTGAGGGGAGGGAAGGACCGCGATGGAGCTCTTCATCCACGCAGCAAACGCGACGTTCCTCGTTTCGTTCCTGGTGCGCGACATCCTCAAGCTGCGCGTGCTCAGCGTGATCGGCGGAGGCTTCCTCCTCGCGTTCTTCTTCCTCTCGAACCCCGTCGTCTGGTCGGGCATCGGTTGGAACATCGTCTTCTCGATCATCAACGGCGTGCAGATCACCCGCCTGGTCCTCGAGCGGCGCCCGGTCCGGCTCAGCCCCGAAGAGCACAAGCTCCACCAGCTCGCCTTTCGCCCGCTCTCGCCGCGCGAGATGCTGCGCATCCTCGGCGTCGTCGACTGGCTCGACCCCAAAGAGGGCGAGCGGCTGGTGGAGACCGGCCGCGATCCGCAGCGCCTCTTGGTGGTGGTCGACGGCGCGCTCGACGTCGTCGTGGGCGACAGTCACGTCGCCAAGCTCGGTCCTGGACAGTTCGTCGGCGAGATGACGTTCTTGACCGGCAACCCGCCTCGGGCCGACGTCGCCGCCGCCGAGACATCGCGTGTCGCTGCGCTCGACAGCGTGCGCCTCAAGGCGCTTCTCGCGGCGGACGCCGAGCTGCGGGCCGCGCTTCAGGGCATCCTCGGCGCCGACCTGGCCGGCAAGCTTCGCGGCCGATAGCTGAGGCGCCCGGAGCGGCCGCCGAGGGGCGGCCGAATCGTTCGGGGGTGCCCACTTCGTTCACCCCCGGGGCCGCGTCCTTCACCGAGGTTTCGCGGTCTGACCGGTGGCATGTCGCTTGCGATGGCGGCCTCCGATGATGGCTCCCCGAACCAAGGACGCGGTGCTCCTCACGCTGCTGGGCTCGTTTGCAGCGGGCTGCATCGGTGACATCGGTGACGCCGATTCCGGTCCGGTGGTCGACGCTCCCGAGAGTGGACCGACGTGCGTCGACGGCCCGTCGCCTGGTCCATCGCCCATCCGCCGCATGACGCGCTTCGAGTACGACCGCACCCTGCTCGATCTGCTCGGCGACGATACGGAGCCGGCGAGCGGATTCGGGGCCGAGGAAGAGGCACTCGGCTTCAACAACAACGCGGCCGAGCTAATCACATCGCATGCGCTCGTCGAGCAGTACATGCTCGCCGCCGAAGGCGTCTCCGAGCGCGCAACCGATCCGGTCGACAAGAACCTCCCCTGCAATCCTGCCGACGGCGAAGACGTCTGCGCCGCCGAGTTCATCGACAGCTTCGGCAAGAGAGCGTTTCGCCGGCCGCTCACCGAAGAGGAGCGCGCGATGTTCGTCGGCCTCTACGAGCTCGGTCGCCAGAAGAGCTTCCGCGACGGGATTCGACTGGTGATCGAAGGGGCGCTGCAGTCGCCGCAGTTCTTGTATCGCGTCGAGTACGGCGTCGAGGGCGCGGAGCCCGGCGACGTGGTCCGGCTCACGTCGTGGGAGATGGCCTCGCGGCTCTCGTTCTTCCTGTGGGGCTCGATGCCCGACGAGGCCTTGTTTGCGAAGGCGGAGGCCGGCGAGCTCGAGACCTCGGAGCAGATCGAGGCCGAGGCTCGCCGGATGCTCGAGGACCCGCGCGCGCGTGCCCTGGTCGCCGAGTTCCACAAGCAATGGCTCGACTACGAGCGCGTCGCGAACATCACGAAAGACTCCGGGCTCTATCCGGATTGGTCGCCCCAGATCGGGGGCTTGATGGCCGAAGAGACGCGCACGTTCATCGAGGGCGCCATCTTCGACGAGGGAGGCACCCTCACCACGCTGCTCACCGCGCCGTACTCGTACATGAACGCCGAGCTCGCGGCCTTCTACGGCGTCGAGCTGCCTTCGGGCGACGCCGGCTTCTCGCGCGTCGATCTCGATCCGACCCAGCGGGCGGGCCTGCTGACGACGGGAACGCTGCTCACCATCAACGCGCACACGAACCAGACCTCGCCCACGCTTCGGGGCCGGCTCATCCGGGAGCAATTGCTGTGTGACACCGTTCCGCCGCCGCCGGCCGACGTGAACATCGAGGCGCCCGAGGTGGATCCGGGCTCCACGGGCAAAGAGCGATTTGCCCAGCACACCGAGGATCCGGGCTGCGCGGGTTGTCACAACCTGATGGACCCGATCGGCTTCGGCTTCGAGGGTTACGACACGGTCGCGCGCTTCCGAACGATGGAGGGAGAAAAGCCGATCGACGCTACCGGCAGCCTCATGTCGTCCGATGTCGATGGTCCGTTCGACGGCGTCGTCGAGCTCGCCGCCAAGCTCGCTCAGAGCGGCGAAGTAGGCGCCTGCTACTCGAAGCAATGGTTCCGCTACGGGTATGGGCGCGTCGACACCGAGAGCGACGCGTGCACCATCGAGCAGATCAACGAACGCTTCAGCGAGAGCGGCGGTGACATCAAGGAGCTGCTCGTATCGCTCACCCAGACAGATGCGTTCCTCTACCGGCAAGGAGGTGGACAATGATTCGCCGTGCGAAAAGGTCGACCTTTGCTCGCCGTTCGCTCCTCGCAGGGGCCGGCGGGGCGCTCTTGGGCCTGCCGTTCTTCGAGAGCCAGCAGGCGCGCGCGGCGACGTTCCCGAAGCGCCTGCTCATCATCTACACGCCCAACGGCGGCTGGGAGCTCCCGAGCGGAATGGACTTCGCCGGCTCGATGCTGGAGCCGCTCGAGCCCTTCAAGCAGAAGCTCTTGCTCCTTCGAGGGCTCGACATGTCGATCCACAACAGCGGCCCGGGCGAGCCGCACCAGCAGGGCATGGCGTGGCTCACGGGTCGTCCCCTCAACACGGGCGGGCAGGTCGGTGGCGACGGGTCGCTCGCCGGTTGGGCGCAGAGCATCTCTGTCGACCAAGCCATCGCGGACTCGATCTGGGATACGGCGCCGACGCCGCGTCGCTCGCTGCACTTCGGCGTACAGACGCTGAACTACGGCGGCAAAGAGGTCCGCACGGTGATCAGCTATGCGGGGAACAACGATCCCGTCTCGAACGAGGACAACCCGTGGAACATGTACGACACGGTCTTCTCGCAGCTCGGTGCGGACCCGACCGGTCAGAACGAGCTGAGGACCAAGCGCCTCGCCGTGCTCGACGCCGTCCGCGATCAGCTGGGTGGGATCGCTCCGAAGCTCGGTACGAACGACAGGCTGAAGCTGGAGCAGCACCTCGATGGAGTGCATACCCTGCAGACCCAGCTGCAGAACCCCGGGACGGTGCTCGGCGGCTCTTGCCAGATCCCCGACGTCGGCTCGCCCGTGGAGTTGGGCCAGCCCGCGAACTACCCGGCGATCGGGAAGCTCCAAATGGACATGCTGTCGATGGCATTCGCGTGCGACATCACGCGGGTCGCGACCTTGCAATGGTCCGCCTCGACAAACAACCGGCCGTATCCGTTCCTTCAGTACAACGGCAGCGCCATCACCGAGGACGAGCACATCCTCGGTCATCAACCCGACTCGGATACGAACGCGTGGGGCAAGCTTCGCGTCATTCGCCGGTGGTACGCCGAGCAGCTCGCCTACCTCTTGGGCAAGCTCGACTCGGTTCAGGAGGGCGAAGGGACGATGCTAGATAACACAATCGTCATGCTCGGAAGCGAGCTCTCCAGGGGAAACACGCACTCCCATATGGATGCGCCGTTCATCTTGGCCGGCGGCGGGGGCGTGTTCGAGATGGGGCGCAACCTCGATTACTCGGGCGCCGACGTGCCCCACAACAACCTGCTCGTCGCGCTGATGAACGCGATGGACGTGCCGACGACCACGTTCGGCGATCCGGCCTACTGCAACCGCCCCCTGACCGAGCTCTGGGGTTGAGCGCGGGGGCGATTCACGGTCAGTTGCAGCAGCCCCATTTGGTGGTGAGGTACTGCTCGACGCCGGCCAGCTCGCCGTCGTCGAGCGCGCGCTCGTAGAGCACGACCTCGGCGATGACGCCGTGGTGATAGCGCGTGCCTGCACCCGGGGCGATGTTCGCCCCGAGCACCACGCTCAGCGCTTCGGTGACCGGCATCGTGGGCGGCACGTCGGGCTGCGGGAGCGCGTCTTCGCCGTCGAACTGAAAGAGCAGGCTCCCGGGAGCCGAACGGATCGTGAGAAGGTGCGGCGTGTTGGGTGTGTAGAGCTGAGCCGAGCTGATCGTCACGTTCGGTTGGATGACGGTGGAGCCGAACCAAAGGTCGTTCTCGTCCCCCTTCTGGCTCAGATAGATGTTCTTGCTGTCGCTCGGTCCGCCGGCCACCACCATATCGAAGATCGTGTCCTCGTAGCCCGTCGCGTCCCGCCGCACGATGATCGCGAAGGTAATTCCCTGTGAGAAGTCGGCCGTCAGATGATTTTTGCTCAGCAGCTTGTCGCCGTCGAATAGGGCGACGGCGAGGCCGTTCAGCTCGTTCTGTAGCAGGGTCGGCCGGCTCTCGACCTCGTGCTCCTGGATGAAGTCGCTACGGCGGCTCGATTGATCGAGCCACTCGCTGATTCCACCGCCTTTCACGGTGATTCCGAAATCGGGGCTGAGCCAGAGGACGAGCCCGGCCGTCGGAACCGGCGCGACCATTTCACAGCCGTCGGCAGGATCGCGGTTCCGATCGAGGAGCCCGTTCTCGCACGGGACGACACCGGCGCCGCCTGCGCCGCCCACCCCTCCGGCGCCGCCTTGCGACGCGACGATTTCGATTTCGTCCAATCCGGAGACCACCTGGCAGCCCGAGAGTGCCAGGAGGGCGCTCAGCCAGATGGGTCGATCAGAAACCATAGTCGGGCTTCGCGGTGGCGGTCTTCGCCGGAGGAGGTCGTCGTGGCTGGCCGCTCCGCGGCGCTGCGTGAGGGGTCGCCGATGCGCTCGGTGCGGCGCTGCCTTCGGCTTCGGGCTGGGCCGACACGAGAGCCGGCGTCACGTCGATGGCCGGCGCGTTCGCAGGCGGTGTCGGGTCGCTCGGCGGGGTCGGTGAAGCGCTCGGGAGCGACGCTTCGGCGCGGTCTCCCGTGCCCAGCAGCTGGGCCGCCAGCGCGATGACGCCGAGGGCCATGCCACCGACGCCGAACGCGATCCAACGTCCCTTGCCCGCGCTCGGGAGCTTCGGGGCGGTCACCAAGGGAAGCGTGGGCGGGTCGGGCGCGAGGTCCACCGCACCCGGCATTGCGGTGAGGTCCGTCTGCACCGCCCAATGCTGCGGAGGCCGCTCCGACGGATTGCGCGGCGGGACCGAGCGCGAAGGCGTGCCCTCTGCTTCTCGCAGCTGCTCGCTCCGTGCGTCGAGGACGCTCCGAGCAGTCTCGGCGACCCACGCGCCAACGGCCAGCTGGGTGGCCGGCGGCACGACGCGTTCGAGCTCGGCGGCCATCTCCAGCGCCGTCGCGAAGCGGCCTTCCGGAGCCCGAGCCATCGCGCGAAGCACGAGCGCGTCGAGCTCGGCGGGGATCGCCCCGCGGACGGAGCTCGGCGGAGCGATCTCTGCGCTCAGGATCTGGAACATCACGCTCGCCTCGCCCCCGACGAAAGGCAGCGCGCCGGCGAGGGCGCTCCAAAGCAGCACGCCGGCGGCATAGACATCGCACCGTCGATCGATGGCGCCGCGCACGATCTGCTCCGGCGCCATGTACGCGAGCTTGCCTTTGAACTGTCCCTCGCGCGTCGTCTGCAGGCGGCCGGCAGCTTTGGCGATGCCGAAGTCGAGCAGGCGCGAGACGCCGTCGGCCCCGACGAGCACGTTCTGCGGCGACACGTCCCGATGCACGATGTGAAGCTCGTTGCCGAGCTCGTCACGCGCCTCGTGAGCCGCGTGCAGACCACAGAGCAGGCCGATGACGATCGCCGAGAGGATGGGCAGCGGCACGGGCTTTTCGGCTGCCTCGGCCAAGCGCAAGAGACGCGAGAGCGACTCGCCGTGGACGTACTCCATCACCAGGAAGAGCTCGCCTTCGCGCGCGACGACGTCGAGGATGGAGACGACGTTCGGGTGCTTCACGCGTGCTGCCAGCCTGGCTTCGTCGAGGAACATGTCGACGAAGTCCGGCTCCTTGGCGAACTGGGGGTGCAATCGCTTGATCGCGACGGTTCGATTGAAGCCGATCGGCCCGAGCAGGCGGCCGAAATACACGGTGGCCATGCCGCCGGCCGCGATCTCCTGATGGAGCGCGTAACGGCCGAGGACCCGCGAGTCGGTCGCTAGCGGTTCCGATGCCACTTCCTTCAGGGTAGCCGTCCTTCTTGCCGAGGCTCAGTGAAAAACCCAGCCGAAGCCTCGCGCGGACGCCTTGGGCATGAACGCCGCTTCACCGGCAGCAGGCGCGGTTACCGAGAGCACGACGCCGACGATGCCGACGACGACGCCGACCCCGGCGACGGCGAATGCGCCATTCGAGACGTTCGCCAACGTCGTAGCGGAGGAGAGATCGGCCGCCGCCGTCTCGTCACATCGAGGGCCTCCACATCGGTCCAGGAGGTCTTCGGTCTGGGCGACGCTGAGGCCCCCGGTCACGGCACCGACGATCAGAGCGGCGCCGGCTACGCTGAACCCCGTCGCCATGAGCACCGTGCCGGCGCTCGGTCCGGGGTCTGAAACCGGCTCGCTCGCGGGCCGGAGGGTGAGGTTCAACGTCTGGGACTCGGCTTCGCGGAGCTCGATGCGCTCTCCGGCGCTCTCGAAGCCTTTGGCTGCCGCCAGGACCGTGTGGCTGCCCGGATTGACCTTCCATCCTTCGGCGAGCGCGACGGTCGGAACCCTCGTGCCGTCGACGGTCACCTCGGTGGCAGCCCTCGTAGGTCCGGTGACCTTGACGATCAACGTCGGGATTCGCGCGGCGACTTCCGCCTCCAGCTTCGCTGCCGCCGCTCGCGCCTCGGTCAGGACCGGCGACTCGCTTGCTTGCGGCGTGGAGCGCGCAACGAGCCGCGCCTTGTTTCGCGCCTGCATGAGCTGTCCGAGCGCGGCATGGGCCCGCGCCACCGCGAGGCCCGTGGTGGGCACGTTCATGATTGCATCCGCCGCCGAGTACGCCTGGAGCGCGCGGCCGTGGTCGCCTTTCTGAAACAGCTGGTCGCCGCTCCACATCAGGTTCCTGGCCGCCTCTTTTTGGGTCGCGTCGGGCGCAGCGACGGCGGGGCGAGGTGCTGTCGCGACGGTAAACGTGATCGTGAGGAGCGACGCCCACAGGCCGACAGGCCGAGAAGACACGCTCGAAAGCTTACAAGAAGCGCGCCGCGGGCTTACTCCTGCTTGCGCGTGCGTGCTCGAATCTTCTGAAAGTATCGCTTGCCAATTCCCGAAGCGTTCGCAGCCTTCGTCACGTCGCCGTGAACCTGCATGAGCCGCTCGACGAACGCGCGCTCGAACTCTTCGACAACCTTGTCCCGCGCGACCGTGAACGGAAGCTCCAGCGAGAGCAGCTCGTCGATGAAGCCGGCCGTCGCCGAGCCATCGCTCGAGCTCGCGCTCGGCGGCGCTCGGCGAGCAAGCGGGGCGTCTCCCAGGGCGTGGTAGCGAGCGACGGCGTTGCGCAGCTCGCGCACGTTGCCCGGCCAGCTGTAGTCCTGCCACTTGGAGAGGATCTCGGGTGCGAGGTCACGCGGATTACCGCCGAGCTCGTTCCAGAAGTGGCGCGCCAGCACCTCCACGTCGACGCTGCGCTCGCGCAGCGGCGGCAGCTCGACGCGCGCAACCGCCAAGCGGTGGAACAAATCGTCGCGGAAGCGACCGGCCGCGACCTCTCGATCGAGATCGCGACGCGTGGCTGCCAGGACGCGCACGTCCAAATGGATCCATTGGTCCCCGCCCACCCGCCGGACCTCGAGCCGCTCCAGGGCGCGAAGGAGCTTCGGCTGCATGTGCAGGTCGAGATCGCCGACCTCATCGATCAGCAGCGTGCCGCCATTGGCCTGCTCGAAGACGCCCTTTCGAGAGCTTACCGCGCCGGTGAATGCACCGCGTTCGTGCCCGAAGAGCTCCGACTCGACGAGCCCCGGCGGGACGGCGGTGCAGTCGAAGATGACGAATGGCCCGCCCGCGCGCGGGCTGGCTTCGTGGATCGACTCGGCGAGCACCTCTTTGCCGGTCCCGGTCTCACCCTCGATCAAGACCGAGACGTTCGCCGCGGCGAGGCGCGCGAAGAGCGGATAGAGGCGACGCATCGCCGGACTGAAGCCGACGACGCTGCCGAAGCTCGGGGTCATCGAGAGCGGCACGCTCTGCCCTCGCTCGGCGTACACGTCGATCGCCGTCGATCCGAGCTGGAGGCGCTCTCCGCCGACGAGCGTCGCGTCGGCGATGCGCAGACCATTCACGAAGGTACCGTTGCGCGAGCCGAGGTCGACGACCCGCAGGCCCGTCGGCTGGACCTCGAAGGCCGCGTGGCGGCGCGAGACCTCGCGGTCGGTCACGCGGAGCTCGCAGACTTCGCTCTGGCCGAGCAAGACGCGCGGCAAACCTGCCTGATCGACGAGGAAGCTCTGCCCGGCGTCCGGGCCGGCGACGATGTGGAGCCGAAAGGCCGTCGCCAGCGCCGGCCCCGAGGCGGAGACGGCCGTCTCCAAGTCATCGCCGCGCGGTCGATCCATGCGACAAGGACGCTACCACGGGCTTGTCCGCCCGCTTCTTGCGGGGGGTGAAAAACCCTGGCGCCGCGCGTACTCTCCCCGCCAGCTCCCGGATGAAGAAGATATCGCTCACCGGCACCGGACCGGCCAAACCCGCCGCCGCGGCGACGCCCGCGACGCAGGAAGTGCTCGAGCTCTTCTTCAATACGGGGATTGCCTATCACCCGCTCGTCCTGCCGGCAGAGCTGCCGGACATGGTGGCGAGCTTCGTGGTGATGAAAGATCCCCAAGGGGGCCAGGTCGTCAGCGTTCGCCGGGCCCAGCCGGCCGAGGATCCGGACGTCGAGATCTCGATCCTCGAGCACCTCGGTGCGCTCTCTCGGATCTGGATCCCGGTCCCGTACCAGCTGTCGTGCCCGCATGCGGTGCAGGTCTACTTGGCGCCGGGCGGCGGGCGCCGAGGCTCGGTGAAAGCGATTCTGGCGATCGACACCCTCGAGCACCCCGACACCAAGGGACGCTTCTTGGATCGCAAGCTCGACGAGGGGCGCCCCTTTCGCCCGCTCGAGCGAGAGGAGACCGGCGGGTTCCTCGACCAGCCCGTCGTCAAAGAGTTCGTCCGCAAGCTCGAGCGGACGGGCGTCGACGCGGCGCCGTTCAAGCTCTCGGCCCTCTACGAGGTGCTCGCGCCCTACCTGCCCCGCATCCGCTTCTCACGGATCGAGATGCCGGCGCATGCGAGCGGCCAACGCAGCGCTCAACCCGCGGGCCTCTCTCACGGCGCCGAGCCGATCGACGTCTCGTTGGTCGTCGACTTCGGCAACTCGCGGACGACGGCCGTCCTCGTCGAGGCTCGCGACAAGGGGCTCTTCGCCATTCCCCTCGCGCTCCGGTCGACCTCGGATCCGTTCAGCGTCGCCGAAGAGGCGTTCGACTCTCGCATCGCGTTCCTTCCCAGCCCGTTCGAGGATCAGGCGGCGCCGCTCGGAACGGGCGAGGGGTTCACGCTGCCGACGGTAGCGCGCCTCGGCCGTGAGGCGCTCGATCGCGCGCTCGAGACGCCGCACCGCTACGCGTGCTCCCTCTCGAGCCCCAAGCGCTACCTCTGGGCCGACGTCCAGAACGACGACCGCTGGTACTTCGCCGCCAAGCAACAAGGCGAGTACCGCCCGATCGCCGGCCGCCTCTTGAAGTACCTCGTCGAAGAGGGCGGCGGCGCGCTCCTGCGCCAGGACGGGCCGAGCGCTCCGCCCGAGCCTCGCTACGCGCCCCGCGCGATGATGCTCTTCGCTTTCACCGAGATCCTGACGCAAGCCTACTCGCAGATCGCGAGCATGGAGTACCGGCGCTTCCAAGGGAAGGAAGGCAACCCGCGCGTGCTGCGCCACGTGGTGCTGACATATCCGTCAGCGATGCGCGACGAAGAGAAAGAGGTCTACGAGACCCTCGTCAAGAACGCCGCGACGCTGGTCGCCTACCTCCTCAACATCCCCGAGGATCGCCGCCCGAACGGCGGAGAGGGCGACAGGTTCCTCTTCGTCGACGAAGCCCAAGCCGCCCAGATGGTCTACCTCTACCAAGAGGTCGCCGAGACGTTCAGCGGCAGCATGGAAGACTTCGTCAAGGTGTACGGCGACGAAGCGGGCAAGGTGCGCATCGCCAGCGTCGACATCGGCGGCGGCACCACCGACGTGATGATCGCCGAGTATGCCGATCTTCTCGCCGGGAGCGGCACGTCGCTCACGATCCAGCAGCTGTTCCAAGACGGCGTGAACGTCGCCGGCGACGAGGTCTGCCGCGCCTTGGTAGAGGAGGCGATCTTCCCGCAGATCCTCCATCAGATCGAATCGCCGGCGGCGCGTGCCGCGCTCATCCACTTGTTCGCCGAGGGCGACGCCGGCCACGGCGCGAGCTGGCGCACCCTGAAGGCGAAGCTCGTCCCGTACTTCTGGCTCCCGCTCGCGCGCTGCCTCTGGGCCGTGGCAGAGGGCTTCGAGATCCCGGGCCACTCGGAGGGCCGCACCTACGGCGTCGACGACATCATCACGATCTTCGAGGGCGCCACGTTCTCGACCGCGGTGATCGCCGAGGTCGACAAGTTCCTCGAGCAGACGGCGCCCGGCTTCCCCGGGCTCAGGAACGTGTTCTTGAAGTTCGATCGACAAGAGATCGAGCGCGTGATCCAGGACGTGATGCGCGAGCCGCTCCGCCGGTACGCCGACATCCTCGCGCAGTTCGAGGTCGACATCCTCGTGCTCGCCGGGCGCGCGAGCGCGCTCAAGTGCGTCCGCGATCTCTTCCTGTCCGAGCTTCCGGTTACGCCGCCGCGAATCAAGTCGATGTCGAGCTACCGCGTCGGCGATTGGTACCCGTCGAAGTGGCGGCACAACGGCTTCATCCGCGATCCCAAGTCGACGGTGACCGCGGGCGCGACGGTGCTCCACATGGCGGCCAAGAACCGCCTCGCCGGCTTCATGCTCGACCGCATCGATCCCGCGCCGCAAAAGCCGATCGTCGGCCTTTATCAGGAGAGCGAGCCGCACATCGGGCGCGCGAGCGAGCTCTTTCGCGACGCCGAGACGAGCGCGCCGGTCGCATACACGAGCTTCATGCGCCTCGGCTTCCGCAACGTCGACTCGCCCGAGATGGACGCGTCGCCCCTCTTCGAGGTGCTTCCCGCCTCGGCCGAAGCCGAGCGCGCGCTCCTCCGCGAGCGGGTGAGCCTCGTCTTTTCGCGCGACAAGCAGGGCCAGATCCACATCTCCGACGTGAAGACCCAGAAGGGCGGGCCTTCGGACGGCAGGTCCTTCACCAAAGACGACTTCCGCCTCCGGCTGAAGACGCTGACGAGCGACCGCTACTGGCTCGACACCGGCGTCTTCCGGAGCATCGTGAGGTACCTGTGACCGCCGCCGAGACGCAGCGCCACGACGTCCTCGTGAAGATTGTGATGGGCGATCTCCTCGACGACGCGATCTTGGGGGCGCGGCCTGGGGACAAGAGCTTTCCCCTTCGCGTCTTCTTCGGCGAGCTCGGCGCGCGCGCCGGCGACGGCCCGGCGTTCGTCCTCGCATGCGGTCTCAACTTCTTCTTTCGCGCCGCGATGGAGGACGAGGACAAGCTCGCCATCGGCTACGAGGTCAGCCGCGCCTACTACGCGTACGCGCACCACGCCGGGCTCGACGCCGCGACGGTCGGCGAGATCTCGCCGATGCTCGCCGCGCTGATGAACACCGAGCTGGTCCGCGTCGCGCTCGAGTCGACGGACCACCTCGTCACGTTCGACTCGCAGCTTCATGAGCGCGAGCCGGGATCGGATCCGCACGGCGCGCGCGTCGTCAGGCCGGCGAGCTTCTTGGCCAAGATCACCGCGAACGACCGCATTCGAAAGAAAGCCAGGGTGGTCACGTGAGCACCAAAGAGAAAGAGACCTGGCTCCCGAACATGGTCGGTGGCGTTTCCATCTGGAAGCTCGCCGACGACCTCAACCAAGAGCGCTTCTTCGACGGCCGCCTGCTGGTCCCGGAGACCGAGGGCTCGGACAGTCTGCCGGCCAAGGTCGTCTGGGAGGTCGAGGGACTCATTCCGCTCGAAGAGGCGCAGAAGAAGCACCCCGAGGAGACGCAGGCGGCGACCAAGGATCTCGTCGTGGCACTCGACCGCGTGAAGAAGGAGCTCGCGAGCGAGTCGAGCGGCTACCGCCGCTTCAAGGACGCGCTCACCCTGCCGTCGATCGACGGCGCCGGCGCGGGCAACTACTTCTTCGATCCTCAGAAGAAGAAGCTCTTCGTCATCAACTGGGGTGCGTCGCCGCGCTCGCTCGGCGCCGCCGGTCAGATCGTCTTCGGGTACGACAAGTTCGACGATCTGATGAAGCGCGCGAGCGCTGCCGGGATCGGTGGTGCAGCGGTGGCCGCCGCAGCGGCAGGCGGAGCGGCGGCAGCCCCCGCCGGCGCGGACGCTCCCGCCGAAAAGAAGGACGAGAAGGCCGAAGAGAAGAAGGACGAAGCGAAGAAGCGGCCGCTGTGGTTCTGGCTGGCGATCGCGTTCGTCGTCATCATCCTGGTCGTGCTCCTCGGCTGGCTGCTCCGTGGGTGCAGTCAAGGTCCGAAGGGCCCGCACGGCGCAGACGCCGGCCTCGACGGCGCGGCATCCGCGTCACCCAGCTCGAGCGCAGCGCTCGGTCCCGACGCCGGCGCGCTCTCCGATGGCGGCGACGCCGGTGCCGATGCGAGCACCGACGCCTCCACCCTCACCGACGGTGGTGACGACGGCGGTCCCTCGGACGGCGGCGATGCCGGAGACGCGGGCGACGCCGGTGACGACGGCGGGAAAGATGGCGGCAAGGACGCCGGCAAAGACGGCGGTGAGACCGCCGACAACTCGGGCACGCCGCCCGAGGACGGCAAGGTCTACATCGTCATCGACGGCGGCGGCGGCTCGGGATCCGGATCCGGATCCGGCGGTGGCGGCGGCGCCAAGCCGCGGCCGAAGCCTTCACGGCCCATCCCGTTCCGTTCGCATTTCCAGCCCGGGGCGCAGGCGTGGCGCATCTCGTTGGGCGCGGACGTGGTCGACGACGACTTCCCGCCAGTGATGAACAACGGTGCCTTCGAGGTCTACCTCAAGCCCGGCCACACCTTCTCGGAGATCGTGGTCGAGTACAAAGACAAGAGCGGCAATTGGACCAAGCATTGAGGGCGATGCAATGACCAGCGTGGATTCCATCGTCGCGCTCGAAGGCCGCGTGAACGCGGCGCTGGCTGCCGTCGGGGCAGAGACGCCGGAGACGGCGCACGAGGCCCAGGCGCTCCGCGATCTCTCGATCCGCGCCAAGAAGCTCCGTCGCGCGGCGTCGCGCCCGCAAGCGCTCGGCTTCTTCGGACCGTCGCAGGCGGGCAAGTCGTTTCTCGTCGGCGCGCTCCTCTCGCACGAGCTCGGCACGCTCGAGGTCCTGTCGCGCGGCAAGACGCTCGACTTCCTGAAGGAGATCAACCCGGCGAAGGGCGTCGAGTCGACGGGCGTCGTCACGCGCTTCTCGACGGGGCAGCTGCCTGCGCCGCTCCAGCGCGGCGACTTCTACTGTCGTCTCCTCTCGCTCGAGACGGTGCTCGAGTCGATCGCCACGGGGTTTCTTGTCGAGTGCACCTCGCCCCCCGTCGATCCCGAGCGCGTCGAGAAGGTGATGCGCGACGCGCGGCTCGCGACCGGCACAGCTTCGAGCCCGATCTATCGCGAGGCGTGGGAGCTCGTGTGGCATGGCCTGCTCAAGAAGTACCAGGATCGCCACCCGTACTTGAACGAGCTCAAGCGCCAGCCGGGCCTCACGAGCGGCGCGTGGAAGAACGACATTCGCACGACCGACGGCTGGTTCTTGGTTTACTCGCTCCTCTGGGGCGGCCACGGCTACGCGCCCGACCTCGACAAGCTCATGAAGATGGTCCTGCTCGGCCTCGAGCAGGTCGGGCACGCCGAAGCGATCGAAGCCGAGACGACCGCGATCCGCGCTTCGGCGCAGGGGCACAGCTTGATCGACGCCGCGTGCCTCAACTCGATCGGGACGAGCAAGGCCGCGGTCACCGTGTTCGTCTCCGGCTCCGGCGGTGAGGTCCGCATCGAAGCGGGCGTGCTCTCGGCGCTCATTTCGGAGATTCACCTTCCGCTCCGTCCGTCGGCGGGCTCGCTCCTCGATCGCGCCGACATCCTCGACTTCCCGGGCGGTCGCGCGCTCAAGGGCATCAACGGCTTCGGCCCCCAAGAGCTCTCGACCGGCCGCCTCGAGAACGCGATCGAGGTGTTCAAGCGCGGCAAGCTGACGTTCCTGTTCGAACAGTACGCGCTCGATCGCGAGATCACGGCGCTCTGCCTCTGCTCGCCGGGCCCCACGAAGCCCGAGGCGATCCAGCTGCAGATGCAGGTCGAGTCGTGGCTCAAGATCCGATACGGCGCCGCAACGCCGAAGTCGCCGAGCGAGATCGATCGGCCCAGCCTGTTCATCGCGCTCACCAAGTTCGACATGAGCCTGGGCGCTCTCCGCAGCGACAATGCGATGGGCCGGTGGGAGTCGCGTGTCCAGGAAGCGTGCGTCGACTTCTGGGCGCGCTCGCCGTCCTCGTGGCTCCACCATTGGGGCCAGAAGAACCGCGCGTTTCACAACATGTTCTGGATCCGCAACCCCTACGCCGACCAGATGCGCGCGCTCGGCCCGGGCGACGCCGACTACGAAGCCATCAAGAAGGGCTACCTCGAGTCCCGCGCGGTCCAGCGCCACATCGAGCTCCCCGGTGACAAGTGGGCGGCCGTCGAGGGCGAAGAGAACGGCATGCCGAGGAGCGGCGTTCCGCTCCTCGCGTCGTCGTTCAAGCTGAAGCTGGCAGAGAACGTCAAAGCGCGCGAGATCGCCGAAGAGGCGCAGTCGATTCACGGTGAGCTCCTCGCGCTCCTCAAGGCGATGACGCCCTCGCGCGACGAATCCGAAGCGCGGTCGCGCCTGACCGAGGCAGCGAAGCTCCTGGTCGACGCCGCCGCGAAGGAGATGGAGCGACGCTCGACCGGCGCGGTCTTCGGTGAGCTCCTCGGTCTGCTCTCCGCGGACGAGGGCGAGCTCGAGGCCGAGGTCGGACGCATGGTCGGCGTTCTCGCCCCGCAGAGCATCAAGACCAGCGACAAGGTCAAACGCCTCATCGTCCACATGGTCAAGTGGTGGCGCGATCAGGCGACGGCGCGCGTGCGCACCTCGCAGCTCAACCTGCCGGTCACCGCGGTCGACACGTTCGTCCGTGAGGTGTGCCAATCGAAGAAGCTGCTCGTCATCCTCGGCACGAACGTCTTCCCGTACATGTCTCGCACCGTCGTCGACTCGAACCTCATCGCGAGCATCCTGCGCGTGAAGATCGTCGACATGATGAGCGGCCTCGGCGTGGCGAACCAGCGCCCGGCCGTCGCGCTGCCGCTCCGCCTCAGCTACGCCGAGGCCGAAGCGCCCGAGGCGGCGGCCGAAGCGATCGACTGGAGCGACGTTGATTTCGACGCCGACGAGCCCGAGCAGCTCACCGGCAAGGCCGAGATCGTCTTCGCCGGCAACCGCTTCTTCCGGCGCTGGCGCGATCACCTGGGCGCGTTTTATCTGGAGAACGGCGGACAGAAGCTCGAGAGCTCGGGAGGCGACGGCCGCATCGCCGAGCTCGTGAAGATCCTGCGCGAGGTCGAGGCAATTCATGTCGGAGCCTAAGCCCGCGCCCGACGCCGGCTCGGCTCCCGATGAAGCTGAAGCGGAGGCCGAAGCCGAGGCTCGAGTGAGCTCGGCCAAGAGCTCCGGCCCGGCAGACCTCATCGCGCCGCTGAAGATGCAGGGCGACGTCGACGGGCTCCTCAAGCTCGCCAAGCAGTTCCGATCCGGCGCCGGCGGCGCGAAGCGCGATCTCGCCGCCTGCTTCGAGGCGTACCGCGCGGCCGCCGAGCTCGGCAGCGCCGTCGCCCAGCACGCCGTCGGCCTCTTCTACCTGAACGGCGGCGGCGGCATCGACCGAAGCGAGCGCGACGCCGCGCTCCAGTTTCGGGCTGCCGCCGATCAAGGCCACCTCGCGTCGAAGGTCCTCGTCGGAAACTTCTACGAGCTCGGCGTGCACTACCGCGCCGACGCCGCGAAGGCCGACGTCTGGTACCGCAACGTCGCGCGAAGCGCGGAGATCGAAGCCGAGCCCGAGAGCAAGGAGTACGCGCGTGCGCTCGCCGATCTCGGGTGCGTGCGGTACTGCCTCTCGATCATCGAGTCCAAAGAGACCAACGACGACGATCGCGCGCGCTTTCTCCGTATTGCCAAGACCTACGGCTTCCGGCCGGACGACGGTGGACGCATCACCATGACCGCCGAGTCGGCAGCGCCTCTCGAGGCGGTCGAGGCCGAGGCCGAAGCGATCAGCCAGCGCGGCGGGGCCGGTAAGGCAGACGCCAAAGCAGCTCCGAAGAGCCAGACCGCATCACCAGAGGCCGAAGCCGAGGCCGCGCCGAAGAAGAAGACCTCGACGCAGCCGTCCAAGGTGAATGTCGGCCTCGCTTCGACGGGCTTCTTTCTGTCGCTCCTGTTCATGGCGATCGGCGTCGTGCTCGGCCACGTGCTGAGGCACGGCGCCATCGAGCAGGTCGCCGGCGGTCAGCCGGTCCCGGTCTTCGGCATGAACGCCGAGGCCGTGCTCCCGACCTTCGTCGTCGCGCTCGGCGTGCTCCCCAACCTATTGTTTTACCGTCTCGCCGCGTTCGCCAAGGCGATCCTCATCGCCGGCGCCGCCGTGATCGGCGGCGAGATCCTCTGGGGGATGGGCAAGCACTTCCTCTCGTCGCACGTCATGCAGCTCACCGATTTCGGCGCAGCAGGCATGCTCGCCGGGCTCCTCGCCTTCGGCCTGTTCGGCGGCGTGAAGCCCGGCTCTCGATAGCAGCCCGATCAGAAGCAGCGCGGGGCGGTGTACGTGCCGTCGGCGTTCCCCGGGAGGAGGAAGAAGTCGTTCGTCCCCGCGAGGACGAAGCTCACCTGGCTCGGGTCGATGCTGGTGATCGTGATCGTGCCCTCCCAGAAGGTACCGCCGCCCCCGCCGTTGCACTGATCCGACTCGAACCAGTTGGCGAGGCCCTCGAGGGGGTAGGTCCCGATCTGCTGCATCGACGTCGGGATGCTGATCGTCACGCGCCAGTTCTGCGTCGCGCAGTTCGAGGCGAACGGATCCTCGCACTGCTGGAGCTCGCTGCCGAGAACGATGACTAGATCGTTAGGATCAAGCGGGGTGCCGCTCGACACCGAGCTCGTCATGTTGCCCCCGGTGGTGACGCCCGTGGTCGTAACGCCGGTCGTCGCAACGACGCTCCCCGGTCCGCTCGAGGTGGTGTTCATGCTGCCGCCGGTGGTGACGCTGCTCACCGAGACGCTCGAGCTGGTCGACGGCGGGTTGTCGAGCTCCCACCGCAGCATGCTGATCGCGGGGCTGGGCAGAGGGGGGTTGTTGCCCGTGGTGGTCACCACCGTCGTGACGCCGGGCGCGCCGCCCGAGCCGCCGCTGCCGCCTTCGCCGTCGTCGTCGCCGTCGGTAACAATCGACCCGCTGCAGGCAGCGTTCAGAGCCCCGAGCGTTACAACCAGAGAGGTAAGTTGAGCCAGTCGCTTCATGGTGCTCAGACACGTAGCACACGCAGTGCCACTCGGATCCAGGCCGATTTTAGCCGAAATTTACGGTCTGTATGTGCCATTGCGGGCCTCTTGTGCCACCTGCTGGCCTGCCGTGACCGGCCGGCTGGGCCAAACGTGACGACTGCTCAGGGGAGCGTCGCGGTGCCCGCGCCCTCCGCTTCCTCGCCGCTGGCGAACCGCTGCCGGGACCGCGAGCGCGTCACCTTCGTCGTCACGGCGGACACGCACTTCGGTCACTCCGAGGCGGTCGAGGCTCGCAACGAGAAGGCGATCGCGCACATCAACGAGATGCCGCTCAAGCCTTGGCCTGCCGAGCTCGGCGGCGAGGTCGGCGAGCTCTGCGGCGTCCTCGTCGCCGGTGATCTCACCGAAGACGGCAAGCCCGCCGAGTGGGATGCGTTCGCGGCGGCGTTCGGCCTGCGCGGCGGCGACGGTGCGCTCGAAGCGCCTGTGTTCGAGACGCTCGGCAACCACGACAAGCACCACGGCTTCCACGTGCGAAACCGCATCTTCGAGCGCCACGGGAGCACCGTGTACTCGTTCGACTGGGGCAAGGTGCACGTCGTCTCTCTCGGCGAGGCTCCCGACGACGAAGATCTCGCGTGGCTCGAGCGCGATCTCGCCGCGATGCCAGAAGGCTCGGGCATCGTCCTCTTCTTTCACTTCCCGCTGCTCGGCGCGTTCTCCCAGGGGCAGTGGTTCGGCGACGGCGACTATCGGGACAAGCTCGCGGCGAAGCTTCGCGGCCGCAACGTGCTCGCGATCTTCCACGGCCACTACCACGCGACGGGACTCTACACGTGGCGCGGCTTCGACGTGTACCGCGCCGGATCGCCGAAGCACGGCTGGCACACCTTCAACGTCGTCGAGGTCGATCGAGCCAAGATGACGGTCGCGTCATGGGACTACGACGCGTCGTCCTGGCGATGGTTTCACCAGAAGCCGGTCTTCGGCGGCAGCGGTCCGGCCAAGAAGCGGACGGACCCAGGCGCACCGCCCTGAGCCTGCCGGTCCGCAAGAGGCGCTCGGTCAGCCCTCGCGCGGCGCTTCGTCGTCTGGTAGGTTCCCGGCCCCCACGCCGAAGTGGCGGAATGGCAAACGCGGCGGATTCAAAATCCGCTATCCGAAAGGGTTTGTGGGTTCGACTCCCACCTTCGGTACCAGGCTCCGGTTTACCGCCGGCGCGCACTGACAAAACCGTTGGTGCACCAAGCTCCTACCGGTCCTCCCTGTAGCATCCGCACAGCTTTACGAAGCGGTCAGACCGGTGTCTCATACGGACGTGGGATCGCCGCCGTCCGCTCGAGGCTCGCTCTCGGATACGCCCCTGGCTCAGCTGCTCCTGAGGCTCTCCGAAGAGCAGGTCACCGGCAGCCTCGAGCTGCTCACGGCACGCGCCGAAGAGATGGCGACGGTCGTGTTCATGCGAGGGCGCGTCACGAAAGTGCGCACGAGCGCGGGCATCTGTTACCTGGGCTCCGTTCTCTACGAGCTCGGCTACATCACCACCGAAGAGCTCGACGCGTCGCTTCTCGAGCTGGCGAGAGCGCGGAAGCCGCACGGCAGGATCCTTCTGGAGCGTGGAACGGTCACGCTCGACCAGCTCGCCACGGGCCTGCGCGAGCAGATCCTCAGGAAGCTGACACATCTGTTTACATTCGGGTCGAAGTCGACGTTCTCCTTCCACCCGGACACGGACCTGTTGCCGGAGTACGGCGGGCGCGACATGGTGCTCGTCGATCCGATGCCAGCGATCTGGCGCGGCATCCGCGACACCGCCACGGCGGAGCACGTGCGGGCCTTGCTGACGCGGCTCGGCACCTCGCGCTGCCGCTTGACCTCGGCCTCGATGATCGAGCGCTTCCAGTTCCAGGCCGACGAGCAGTCGGTGGTCGAGTGCTTGCGAATCAAGCCGATGAGCGTGGCCGAGCTGCACGGTCTCGGCGTCTTGCCGCCGGCGAGCGTCGGGCTCTTGGTCTATTGCCTGCTCCTCGCGAAGCAGCTCGAGCCTCAGCAGGCCGAGGCCGACCGTTCGATCTCGGGAGCGCGACCCACCACGACGCCGTTCCGAGGGATGCTCGGCGCGCCCACCGTGCTCCACATGCCCGCGAACACGGGCGAGCGCGCCCGCGCGATCTTGGAGAGGGTCCGAACGATCGGCGAAGAGGACTACTTCCGTCGCCTCAACGTCGGCCGCGATGCGAGCCGACTCCAGATCGACCGCGCGTTCACTGCATTGGCCGCGCAGTGGGATCCGTCGGCGCTGCCGCCCGAGCTGCTCTCGGTCAGGCAGGACTGCGCGCGCATCCTTCTCGCGATCGGTGAGGCGTACCAGACGCTCACGAATCCATCGAAGCGCGAGGCGTACACGAAGGACTTGACGGCAGGGAAGGCGCGCCAGGCGCTCCAGCGCGACCTCGCCGCGAGCGGCTGCAAAGAGCCGTACGCCGGAGCCAAGGCTTGTCTCGCTCGCAATGACAACGATCGCGCCCTACGTCTCGCACGGGCGGCTCGCGCCGAAGCGCCCGATGCCGCTGCGCCGCTCGCGCTCCTCGCTTGGATCGAGGCAATCGACCCCGCGAACCAGTCGGTCGAATCGACGCTCGACCGCGTCGCGATGCTCGATCAGGCGCTCACGATCGATCCGATCTGCAAGGACGCCCTCTACTTCCGGTCGCAGCTTCATGCGCGGCTGGAGAACCACCGAGCAGCGCTCCGCGACCTGAAGATCCTTCTCGAGGTCGACCCGTCGCACCCCGAAGGGCTGCGCGCGTTCCGGCTTTACCAGCTTCGCATTCGGCGCGGCTCGATCCGCATGCGCGCCGTCGATCCGAACCTCGTGACCAAGCCTGCGGCCGCCAGCGGCGTGGTCGTCCGGGTCGGAAGCGTTCCGCCCGGGCGCGTCAACAAGCGCGGCGGCTGATCGTCGCCGCCCGCGTCGCTCAGTGCCCGCTCGACAGCTTCCTGTCGCCGTGGGGATTGGGATTGCGCACCACCGAGTGGGCCTGCGCACGTTCCGGTCGGGATTCGGAGACCGGATGCGACGAGCCGGGACGGCCCGTTGCGAGCGTCGTTCGCCTGCGCCTTCGCGCCGGTGGCGAGACGGCCACGACCGGCTCGGGCACGCACCACTCGCCATGCGGGTGGACGAACAGCGATGCGACATCCGGCGGAAGGTCGCGCTGCAGCTGGTCGACCACCTCTTCGGGGAGGTAGCTGGCCAAGACCTCACACGTCACCTTCACCGTCTCGTAGGCGGCTGAAGCCGGCATGCCCACGCGCGACGCCACCTGGCTCACGACGTCGCCCGCGCCTTCCTCGTGCTCTCTGCCGTCGGCGGCGCGACTGAGGACAGTGGCGAGACGGGTGGGCAGGTGCCTGGCGATGGCGCTCGCCTCGTCAGGGCTCAAGAGACGGCCGATCGCATCGAGCACCGCCCCGATCGCGCGCTCCGTGTCGCCGTCGCTCAGCATGCCGAGCGCCTCTTTCACCCTCGCCACGATCGAGAACGTGTCCTCCTCGTCCATTGATTCCTCTTCGGGCGATGGGCTGCAAACTCTCTGCCACGGACCCGTTCTCTGCCGGAAGCACAGCGTGACGAATCCTGCGAGGCCCGGCGCCTCGAATGCGTCGGGATGCCTCGAGCGCCTCCGCCAACCGGGTGGCGGCGGGTCCTCGGAAGCGCTACTCGACCGCGGTGCGATCGCGCGCGACAAAAATCACCTCGAGCGGGATCACGATCGGTCTGCGCGAGTGGGGCGAGGGAACGCCGGTGCTGCTCGTCCACGGCACCGGGCTCACGTCGAGGTACTGGTCACCGCTCGCGTCGATGCTCGCCGAGCGCTTTCGCGCCACCACGGTCGATCTCCTGGGTTACGGCGAGACGTCGCCTTGGGGGGGCGGCGACGCGTTTCACTTTCACGCCGACCGCGACGTCGTCATCGCGGCGCTCGAGCACGCCGGCGAGCCCTCTCACATCGTCGGGCACTCCTACGGCGGGCTGCTCGCGCTCCAAGCCGCGCTAAACCGGCCGGATCTGGTTCGGAGCCTCGCGCTTTACGAGCCGGTAGCGTTCAGCGTCCTCCACTCGGCGCAGCATGCGGCGGGGCTCGGGGACCTGAATCGGGGTGGACGAGGTGCGAGCCTGATGGATCTCGAGACCGGCGGCGACGAGTCTTGGCTGCGTATGTTCGTCGACTACTGGAACGGCCCGGGCGCGTTCGACAGCATGACTCAGCTCGCGCGAGCAGGGCTCCTTTCGACCGGTCGCAAGGCGTTCCTCGAGGTGCGATCCAACCTCTTGGATCGGACGACGCACGACGACTACGCGCGGATCGCCGCCCCGACGCTCCTGCTTTGCGGAGCCGACTCGCCGATGGCAGCCAAGGCTACCGTCGAGGTGCTGGCCGGGGCGATGCCGAACGCGGAGCGCAAGGTGATCGAGGGCGCCGGCCACCTCGGTCCGTTCACCCACGGCGACGTCGTCGGACGGGCTATCCTCTCGCTCCTAGATTCCTGAACATCCCGCGAACAAGGAGATCGACATGCGCCTCGCGAACAAGATCGCGCTCGTCACGGGGGCGAGCCGTGGCATCGGACACGCGACGAGCCTCGCGCTCGCCAAAGAAGGCGCGACCATCGTCGCGGCCGCGCGCAACAAGGGCGAGCTCGACGCGCTCGTGAAGACGATCACCTCGGCCGGCGGCAAGGCGCTGGCGACGGTGTGCGACGCGACGAAGGCTTCCGACGTCGCCGCGAGCGTGAAGGCGGCCATCGACGCCTACGGCCGCATCGACATCCTGATCAACAACGTCGGAATCGGCGGCTACCGCCCGTTCCTCGAGTGGAGCGAGGCCGACTACGACAAGATCATGGCGACCAACGCCAAGTCGACGTGGCTCTTCTCGAAGGAGGTCGTGCCGCACATGCTCAAGCAGGGCGGCGGCAACATCGTGATGCTCTCGAGCGTCGCGGGTCTTCAGGGCTACCCGTCCGAGGGCATCTACTGCATGTCCAAGTTCGCGCAGACCGCGCTCGCGCAGTCGCTCGATCGCGAGTTTTACAAACAGAACATCAAGGTTTCGCTCGTCTGTCCGGGCGGCACCGAGACGCACTTCGCCATCGGCGACGGCCGCACCCACGGTGGACCCAACATGAGCGGCTTCTCCACCGCCGAAGACGTGGCCGAGGCAGTGATCCTCGCCGTCCTGCCGCGCGACAGGACCCGCATCGTCAACGTCATCCTGCGGCCGATGAACGAGATGACGTAATTGTCATCTGATCACGGCCCGCCGGAGCAGGTGAACTTGCCGCGCTTGGAGCCGTCGGGCCAGGTGCGGCCGGTTGCCGTGCCGCCGACGGTGCCGGCGCACTTCGGAAGGCAGCCGCAGAGCTTGTCGTCCGCCCCGATGCAGCCCCACTGCGCCGGCGCCTTGCACTCGCGGTAGTTCTTGCACAGGGCGGTCTCGCCCTTCTTGCAGCCGTTCGTCTTGAGCGTGCTCAGCCATGCTTGGAGCGGCGCGCTCTTGGTCTTGACGTCCTCGCACGCTTCCCACTTTCCGATCTCGCACGAAGCGAGAAGCTCCAGGGTCGGACGATCCTTGTCCTGATCGACGGCGGTCGATTTGAACGCCCCGCAGCCGAGGAGCTTTCCCTTGAGCTCACACGCTCGCTTGTAGACGTCGAGCGTCTTGCTCGCCGGCGCCGCCGCGCTCTTGCCCGCCTTGTCGAGCGCCGCGGTGCAATCGGCGAGGACGCCTGTCGCCGCGATGCACTTGTCGGCGTCCGGATTCGCGTCGACGACAGGCGGATTGGCGCTGGGCACCGCCGAAGAAAACGCGGGACCGGGCGCCGTGCCGGGGCCGGCGGGCACCGCGAACGGCATCTGGTAGGTCGGCCGAGGCTGCTGCTGTTGACCGTATTGGCCGTACGGCTGATGCTGCTGCTGGCCCCAATACGGCTGCGGCCGGGGCTTGGGCTTGGAGCAAGCAACGAGGAGGGCGGGCACGGCGAGCCAGAGAGCGATCCGCATGGGAGCGCCGATCATCGTCCGCGCTCCGTGCGGAGAGCAACACCTTTAAAAGGCGCACTGGAACGAGGCGATCTCGTAGGTGTCCTCTGCCGTGCCGCCGACGTCGTCGACCCAGGTGACGGTAAGCGTCGCCGGCGCGTTGCAGAACCCGCAAGGCGAGTCGGCGCTGCTCCCCATGCCCGAGTCCACGACCTTGGTGTGGGGGACGCCCATGCTCGCGAGCGGTCCGACCATGCCGCTCGAGGCCGGATCGAGATCGAACGTGAAGGTCAACGTCGAGTCGATGCCGGTAAACTCGAGCCGAGCGTCGGTGATCGTGAGCTCGCCGAACATCTCGCCTGCGTTGTCGTACGTGACGTCGATGCTTCCGAAGACGGGATCCGCGGGCACCTCGGGCATGCAGTTGCCGCCGAGGGTTACGGTCGTGATGTCCGGCGTGATGTCCGAAGGCATCCCCGAGCCCGTCGAGCTCGCCGAGCTCGTGCTTGCCGAGCTCGTGGTCGACCCGCCCGTCGTCGTGGTAGACGTCGTCGCGCCGCCGCTCCCGGTCTCGTCGTCGTCACCGCACGACAAGAGGAACGCCATCGACAGCCCGATCACCGAAGCGAAGTGGAAGGCGCGCATGGCGCCCATGCTATCAGGGCGGCTGGCGAGCGGCGCTCCGGGACGCTTCGTCGATGTCCGCGAGGAATGGTCGCATCGCGCGAGCCATCGAGCAGGCGAGGGTGGTGTGCAGTTGGCCGGAGACCGCAGGCATGCAGGTCACCTCCCAAGCCGGCAGGCGTCCGAGCGCTCCGAGCCAACGAGGGTCGAGCGCTTGACCGTCGTGAATGAGGTGCGCAGGCATCGAGAGTGGATACCCGCGCGCGCGATCGAGCGACCGGAGCGACGCGTCCGTCGCGATGGCCTTGCGTTCGCTCTCGCGGACCTTCGAGAGCAGCCGCGAGAGCGGAGCCGGTGACCGGGCCGTCGCCGACCGCGGCGCCGGCGCGACAGCCGCGGAAGGCGTGGGGCTGATCAGCGTGAGCGAGGACACGCGCTCGGCGTCGGCGGCGGCGACCGCCCAAGCGAGGTGGCAGCTGCCGCGGGCCGCGACGACATGGACGCTCGACCGGAAGCGCCGCGCGGTGTCCTCGAGCGCCGCCTCGACAGCCGACAACAGAAGCGGAGCGGCTTCGGCCTGCGTGTCACGCGACGACAGGCCGAAGCCCGGAAGATCCACTGCCACCACCGGACGCTCGTGGCGGAACAGCTCGAAGAGCCGTCGCATTTCGACCGACGAGGTCAGCGGATCGAGCGAATGAAGCAGAAGGAGCGGCGTCCCGTGGGCCGAGGCATCCTCGAACAGGCACATCGGGTCGCCATCGACCAGGACCGAACGTTGCTCTGCCCGCCCTCCGAGGGACCCGGTCCACCGGTCCCAGCCCTCGAGCCACTCCTCGAAATCGAGCGCGAGCGCCGCGATGGTGGCCACACCAGCGGCAGGAGCACGCCACGTGCCCAGGACGAAAGCGTGGCGCGCGGCGTTCGTCGGCCCGCGCGACGCGACACGAAGCCCCGTTTGAGGCGAACTGTCACACGCGAGGTGGCTTTCGTCCCTTGTTTTTTCCATCCGCATCGAGGTACGCAACTTGCCGAAGGCGGCACATGTCGATGCACCAGGGCGGAGCTGCAGGTACACGCGGCCTCCTGACAGATCGCGCGATCTTGCTCGTCGAGGACGATGAGGACGGCGGCGCCATGATGAAGCTCGCCCTCGAGCGTCAGGGTGCCAAGGTCTGGGTCGCGGACTGTGCGCGGGCTGCCGAGAGATTGCTGAAGGAAACGAAGTTCGACGGCATCGTTTGCGACATCGGTTTGCCCGACGAGGACGGCCATGCGTTCATGCGCCGCGTCAGAGGATCGCTGCCGGCCATTCCTGCCGTTGCGCTGACGGGCTTTTCGTCGGTCGACGACGCGCGGAGCGCGCTCGACGCGGGCTTCGACATGCACGTCGCGAAGCCTGTCGATCCGTTCGACCTGGCCCAGCGGTTGGCGAGGGTGATACGAGAGCCCCAAGCTCGCGGTTAGCGGCACGTGGAGTGCACACCTTCGACTGTTCGAATGCCCTTCGAGATGAACAAAGTTGATTCCATCGGTCTCGCCGCCAGCGGGCTCCGGGTCCTGGTGGTCGAGGACGATCCGGACGCTCTCGAGCTCTACGTCTCGGCCCTGACGCGCGCGGGCGCCGAAGTCTTCTCGGCATCCAGCGCCGGCGAGGCGCTCGATACGTTGCGCGACGAGAACGTCCACGTCTTGGTGAGCGACGTCTGCTTGCCGGACATGGACGGCAACGCCTTGCTTCGCGAGATCCGAAAGCTCCCCACGCCGCAAGCCGACGTGCCGGCGGTCGCGGTCACCGCCGCGCGTCAAGAGGACGGCGCCGACGAGGCGAACCGCGCGGGCTTTCACATCTACGCAGCGAAGCCGATCGCTGCGACCGATCTCGTCGGTCTCGTCGTCGCGCTCGGACGTACGACGCTCGAAGACGAATAGGCGCTCGAAGACGAGTGGACCGATCGCTCAGCTCGGCGAGCTGACCGCGAGCGTCGCCGTCCCCCACGCGCCGCCTTGGAGCGCGCGCACCTCGATGGTGTACGTGCCGGGCACCGACGGGATGAACTCGACCGGAGGCGCGCTCTGCGGCAGCCCCGTCGGCAGCTCGCGCATGATCCGATCGATGATCAGCGCGCCTTGGGGGGAGCGGATGCGGAGCGCGTACGGCGGGCTCGTGTCGTCGCCGGGGTTGAAGCAGAGCGAGAGCCGTTCCCCAGCGACGATCGAGTCGAACACGAACATGCTCCGACGGCTCGGCGGGGCGTCGGCGCGGGCGCAGAACACTTCGATGGATCCGTTCGTCTCGAGCGGGCCGGGCATGCCGCGGCCCTCCAAACGCTCAGCCGCGAGCAAAAGCTATCACGACGAGCGCCGCCAGGAAGACGAGCGTAAAGCCTGCGATCGCCATGGCCGAGCGCACCCGGCGCTGCATGGCGCGGCGGGACCGAACGACCTCCATCTCGCCGTCGGAGATGCGGTCGGTGGTCACCGAAGGCGCGTCGCCGAGCAGCTCACGAGGTGGGAGAAACGCGGGCAAGGAGTGGAGCGAGCTTCGGTACGGCATGCCGAAGGTCGGTGAAACCGGAGGCGGCGGCTTCACGAGCACCCAGTCTTGCGCGGTCGTGATCAACGAACGGAATTGAATCGGCGACGGCTTCGGTGCCGGCCGTTCGTGGGCGGGCGCGAGGGCAGGGATCGTGAGCGCCGGGATCGCTCGCGCGGGAGCAGAGGGGGGCGGCGAAGGCGCAGGAGGTGGGGAAGCCGGAGCAGGCGGGAGGAGGGTGACGTGCGCGCGGTCCGCTCGCGGCTTCACCGCCGCGCGTCGGCTCGGCGGAGGCGGCGGGATCGAAGCGGGCGCGGGACGCGGCACGCGCGGCGGAGGCTGCACGAGCCGGATGCCCGACTTCGGCGACTCGGAGTCGAGCCGAGGCCTCGTTTCTTCAGGGGCCAAACCTTGGAAGGTCCTCGTCCGCGACGTCATTTTGCTCCTCGCGCCCGACGCCGCCCATGCAAGCTCTGCTCCCGCGCACTTTCGCCACACTACGTGCAGTGCGGGCGAACGATTCTCTCCGACATGCGCGCCGGAGCCCCAGACGCCCCTTCGGCGGCTTTGGCTGGGTGGGCGGCCGATCCAGCATGGCCAGCCCAATCACGGGTAACTCCAAGGTCTCGCGACCCTGATATACAGGGCACGTGAACCGGACGACCCTGACCCTGTTGTTCGCTTTGGGCCTCGTCGCTTGCGGCGGCGCTCCTCCCCCCAACGATCAGGTGGCCGCCTCGCAGGCCGCCATTCGCGCCGCTGAAGAAGCGGGGGGCGATCGCAACCCCGAGGCGCAGCTCTACCTGAAGCTCGCCCGCGAGAGCCTCGAGAAGGCCAAAGCGCTGATGGAGCAAGACAACAATGAGGCAGCGCTTCGCCTCCTGAAGAAGAGCGAAGCCGACGCCGATCTATCGCGCCAGCTCGCCCGCAAGGTCACCGCCGAGAACGAGGCGGAAGAGGCCAAGCAGGTGCTGAGCAAGCTGAAGCCGGCGACCAACTGAGCGAAGAGGAAGGAAGACCATGCGCAAGAGCTTTGCCGTCACCTCCGTTCTCTGCCTCTCCATGGCCGGCGCGGTCGCTTGTGGACCGCCGCCCCCGCCGAAAGAGCTCGTCGAAGCGCGCGAGAGCTACGACCGCGCGAGCAAGGGCGTAGCCCCGAAGCTCGCTCCGGCCGCGCTCGACACAGCGAAGCAAGCGCTCCAGCGCGCCGAGCGGGAGTTCCGCGACCAAGAGGACACGCCGGATACGCGTGCGTACGCGTACATCGCCGACCGCCGTGCGCGCCTCGCCGAAGCGCAGGCCGCGTACGAAGCAGCGATGCTCGACAAGGCAGCGTCCGAGAAGCAGTTCAAAGAGAAGAGCGCCGCCGAGCTCGAGGCCGCGCGCGAGCAGATCCGCAAGGACAAGGCGTCGCTCGACGAAGAACGCAAGGCGCGCGAGGCCGCCGAAAAGGGCCGCAGCGAAGCCGAGAAGGCGCGCGCCGAGCTCGAGAAGAAGTACATGGCCGCGCTCGCCAGCCTCAAAGAGATGGCGACGGTCACCGAAGAGAAGCGCGGCGTCGTCATCACGCTGAGCGGCGCGGTCCTCTTCGCTTCGGGCAAGAGCGAGCTCTTGCCGATCGCCAGAGAGAAGCTGAACGACGTCGCCAAGGTCCTGAAGGATCAAGGCAACCCGCCGCTCCGGATCGAGGGTCACACCGACTCGACCGGCTCGGCAGAAGAGAACCGCAAGCTCTCGCTCGCTCGCGCCGACGCCGTGAAGACGCAGCTGGTCAGCCAGGGCTACGCGTCGGACAAGATCAAGACCGTCGGCCTCGGCCCGGATCGCCCGGTGGCGGACAACAAGTCGCCCGAAGGGCGCGCCAACAACCGCCGCGTCGAGATCATCGTCAACCCGCGCGACTGACGTTGAGATGAGCTGGTGACGTCGTCTCTCTTGGCGACGTCGTGCCTGTGGATTCACCCCCCCACCCCCCCTCACTTCGTGAGGGGGGTGCTGCATTTCGGGGTAGCTACCTCTTGCAGAGGCGGTCGCGCGCGCTGCCGAGCCAGTTTTCCATGTACGCGTCGAGCTTGTCGGCGGGCACCGTCTTGCCTGCGATCCGGCGCGCTTCGGTGCAGTCGCCGGCGTTCACCCAGCACGATCCGATCGTGCTCCAGGCGCCGCCGACAGCGGTGGCGTCCGGCTTCTCGGATCCGAACGAGGCGAGCACCTGCGTGAGCTGCGACTCGAACGCGCGGCACTGCTCGGCGGTCTTTCCTGTGCCGGCCTGAAGCCAGATCGCCTTCAGCCGATCTTTGGGGCTCGAGAGTGACGACGCGGGACAGTACGTCGTCTTGAAGTGTTCGAGGGCTTGCTCGGCGTAGAGCTTCGTCGCCTTGAGCCGTCGAAGGCCCTGCTCGCAGCGCCCCGAGATCATTTCGCACTGCCCGCGATACATGTCGTACGAGCTGGCCATCGATGCGTCGATGGTCGCGATCTCGTCGAGCTTCTGCAGGCACGTCTTGCCGTCGCGCGCCGTGAGGGCCGTCGTTGCCTCACGCACTTTGTCCGAGATCGCGATCGTGCGCTTGAGGCCGGCCATCGGATCGCTGGGATCGAAGCTCGGCGCAGCCGCGGGGGTTGCGGCGGCCGGTGCGTTCGTCGCTGCGGGCGCGCCGGGCGCAGCGGGGCCCGACGGACCATGTCCCGAAGGCGCCGCAACAGCACTGTCATTCGATGCGGCGGGCCCAGCCGGCGCTGCGCTCTCGGCGGAGGCGGCAGACGGTGCATCCGGCGACGGTGCACCGGCGGCGGTCGCCTCGGTAGCTTTGGGTTCCCCGCCCGGCTGCCCGAGGCTCGCGCTTTCGTTCGGTGTCCGGAGCGCGCTCGCGGTCGCGATGCCGCCGGCGACGAGCGCAACCGCGAGCGCAGCATAGGCTGCGTAGGCGCCGCGTGATGACGCCACGGCCATGGGACGGCTCTGCGGGCCGGCGCGACGGCTCGGCGGGCCGGGAGAAATCGCGGTCGAGAGGGCGTCGATGAAGACATCGACGGTCGCAAACCGATCCGTAGGCTTGGGCGAGATTGCCTGTGCGAGCGCCGTCCAGACGCTCCGCGGCGGCGCGCTTCCTGCCCAGACGGCTGCGGCCTTCTTCTCCAGATCCGCGGCTGTCGCGCCGAGCGCGGCCCGCGTCCCGTTGACCGCTTCGACGATGCACATCGCCAGCGCGAACTGATCGGCTGCCGGGCCGGCTTGTCCGGCGAGCTGCTCCGGCGCCATGTAGGCAGGTGTTCCGGCAGGCGCGGCGCTCTCTCCGAGGCCGACGGCCAGGCCGAAGTCGGTGATCCTGACGCGACCGTCATCACCGAGCATGATGTTCGACGGCTTGATGTCGCGGTGGGTGAGGCCCGCGGCGTGGATCGCGGCGAGGCCGCGCGCCGCCTGGAGGTACGCTTCGATGCGGTCCCTCCACCCGCGAGCGCGGTGCGGCCAACCCGCGTCCATCGTGACGCCTTCGACGTACTCGGCGGCGAGGAACACCGTGTCGCCGTCGACGCCGACGTCGAACACCGTGAGCACGTTCGGGTGGGCGATCTTCGCGAGCGCGCGCGCTTCGGCGGCGAGGCGCTCGGTGAAGGCTTTGCGATCGCCGCCGCTCTTGTCGGGACGCAAGAGCTTGAGGGCGATGCGACGGCCGAGCGCGGGATCGAAGCCTTCGTAGACGACCCCCATGCCGCCCATACCGATCTCGCGGCGGATCTCGTAGCGGCCGAGCCGCGGCGCGCCCGACGGGGGAAGCGTTCCCGGAGGATTGCTTGCGGTCCTCGGCGCCGGCGTGCTCCCGCGCTCGGCGGGCGTGTCGGCGTCGGCGCCCATCACGCGACCGACCTCCGCTACGGCGCGCCTGCACGCGGGACAGCTGTCGAGGTGATGCTCGAGCGCGGCGCGGTCGTCCTCTTCGAGCCGGTTCTCGACCCATCCGCAGAGCGTCTCGGTCGCTGGGCAAGGAGGGAGATCGCTGCTCACGCCTCGGCTCCGCCGTCCGCGTCTGCGCTCTCGGTCGGGAAGAGCCGCGAGATCGAGAGGTCGAGGTTCGACTCGACGAGATGCAAGATGCTGGTCAGCTCGGTGGTGTCGACGCGCAGGGATCGAGCGAGCTCGGCGCGCGTCGCGTCGATCAAGAGCTGGCGCGCTCGCGCTGCGCGGCGGGCCGCCGTCGCGCGATGAACGCCGAGGCTCGCGGCGAGCTCGTCGCACGAGAGGCCTTCGCGCACGGTGAGTCGCAAGATCAGCCGGTCGCCCGGCGAGAGCTTCGAGCTCGCGTCGGCGAATGCGCGGCGGAACGCGCTGCGATAGTGCGATTTCAAGAAGCCGAGCTCGATGTCTTGCTCGGCCGGCATGCCACCGAACGACTCTTCTTTTCCGGGCTCGTCCGGTCGATGCCGGCGCTCGGCGTTCACGAACGCACGCACCGCCGCCACGCGCAGCCAATTCTCTAGAAACCCTTGGCCGGTGTACGAAGCGATGCGCGGCCGCTCGCCGGGGCCCGCAACGAAGAGCCGCTCGCGAAGGATCTGCTTGAGCTCGTCGCGCTTCTCGTTGGTCCGTGCGAAGCGCGACACCGCCCGATCGATCACCCGCGCGAAGCGCTCTTCGAAGGCGCGAATGGCGGCAGCCTCACCCTCGGCGCAGGCGCACGCGAGGTAGTAGTCGTCGGGCCGCAGCTTCGAGAGCGCTGCCACCGGGTCGGGGGACTGCGCGACGTGACTCGCGAGCTTCTGCGCGAACGCTTCTTCGGCCAGGCCCAAGGTAGGCCACGCGGCACGCCCTGCGGCCGCCAGTGCCTGGACCGAAGGTGCTGCGCCCATCGGCCGGCAGCCTAGCACTGTGGCCGACGCCGGACACCGGGGAGCAGGGCTCGTCCCGGATCAGAAGTCGACGCGCAGCGTTCCGCTCGTCGGAGCGAGCTCGAAGCGGACGCGTGCCGTATTGGCGCTCTTCTCGTCCTCGGGGGTCGCGCCGACAGCAATGAGGGGGATTCCGCCGAGCAGGAAAGCGCCCCCGGTAACCATTGCGATCACCCCGCCCACCTTTTGGTTCATGCCGGTCTGGCAGGCGCCGATCTCCGTGTCGGTCGGGACGCTCTCGCGGTCGATCTCGCCGCACGGATCGCCCGCGGAAGCGAACAGCCACCCTCCGGTCGCGAGCCCCCCGACGCCGATGCCGGAGAGGACCAAGCCGATCCCGAAGGCCGCCGGGCTCTGCATGCCCGCTGACGTCTCGTCCGCTCGCGCATCACGAGACACGAGCAGCGATCCGATCAACGCGACGCCAGCGACGACCGAGGAAACGCGCATCGTCGGCTGACGTGCGAGTACGGTGCCAAGGTATGACCAATTCGAAAACCGCGGGATTCGTGGAGACACGTTCCATCTTCGTTGCGAGTTTGCAGTCCTGATTCAAGGCCTGGATCCTCGCCACCGGATCCGCGCTGCACCGGAAGCTGTCGGCGTCCCGGGATCAGTCGACGACGACATCGAACGCCGACGATGATGCCGGCACCTTGATCCACACCGTCCGCGTCGCCGCGTCGAGGAAGTAGCCGCTGGCTGCATTGTCGAAGGCAGGCCTGTCGATCGTGTCGGTGAGCGGAGCGCCGTCGAGCGCTACGCCGGTCACTGCGTCGAGCCGAACGCGGAAGATCACCGGCGTCGTCGCGCGGCTCATCGAGAGGCGCGTCGTCGCCCCGCCTTCGATCGCGATCGACGTCGGTTGCTCGTCGTCGTCGACGAGGTCGAACGTGGTCTCGGTCATCGCCGGATAGGCGACGACGGTAAGCGCCCCGGCGGAAGCGCCGTTCCCGAAGAGCGGATGCTCGTCGTCGACGACGTGGAGCGGCACGATCGCGCCCTCACGCGCGAACACCGGGATCCGCGATGCGTCCGAGACGTCGACCGCGGCGAGCGTCGTGCCGCCCGCGATGGCGTCGGCTGCAGGATCGAAGAGCGGGTAGAAGATCGCGCCCGATGGGAGCTCGATGTCACGCGTGCCCGCGCCGTCGAGCACCGGCACGACCAGGAGCGCGCCGCCGAGCATGTAGCGGTAGTCACCCGCCCAATCGGCCTCGGATCCGATCGGCTCGATCATCTTCACCGGGCCGCCTGCGTAGGCGCTCTCGGCCACCGAATAGAAGAACGGCAGCATCGCCTCGTGGAGCTTCGCCCAGAAGCGGTACGCATCGGTGACGGCTTGGGCCCCCTCCGGGAACGTCCATGGCGCGAGGTTGGCGCGCCCATGGAGCTGCATGAACGGCGTGAGCGCTCCCATCGCGGTCCAGCGCATGAACACCTCGGCGTCGAGCGGGATCTGCGGCTGCGTGAGATCCGCGTCGTCCTTGTCGAGGTAGCCACCGATGTCGCTGCCCACGACGACGTACCCAGCGGCTGCCGACCGCATGATGTGATCGAGAGCGTCCGACAGACCCACGTAGTCCCGGCGGTTGTCGCCGACCCACGCGACCGGCGCGTGCTCGGGCCGTGCGAAGAATCGCCCCTCGAACTGGTAGCTCTTGTCGTACGGCCGCACCATCGTGACGAATTCGTCAGTGCCGACGGTCGCGCCGCCGTACGCGTAGAAGTCCTCGTAGTACCTCTCCGAGTATTGCTGCAGCGTCTTCTCTCCCTCTTCCGTCACGATGGGATTGGAGTCGATGTAGCTGTCGCCGAAGTCGAGCTTGAAGCCGGCGACGCCCATCTCGAACAAGGGATCCTGAAGGCGATGCCAGAACGATCGCGCCTTCGGATCGAAGAAGTCGAGCGCAGAGCCCGACCCCTTCCACCAGCCGTAGACGGTCGCGTCGTTGATGAACCAACCGCACTCGAACGGCTCGTCGTAGTTGGATGCTGCGCCGTCGTAGATGTCGCCGCCGGGCTCCGCGTCGTACGACCCGATGTTGATCATCTGGGTCACCCAGAGGACCGTGCGGATGTCCTTGGCGCGAAGGTCCGCGACCATCTTCGCGAAGTCGGGGTAACGCGAAGGGTTCGGGACGAAGGTGTTGTAGTTCGTCTCCCAGGGGCTATCGAGCACGACCACGCCGACCGGGATGTCGCGCGTCTCGAACCCGTCGACGAACGCATAGGTGTCGGGCCCGTCGGAGATGTCCTTCGAGATCCAAGGCCGGAACGCCCAACGCGGCGTGTGGATTGGTGGCGCCGCAGCGTCGTCTGCCGCGGTGTGCACCGGCTCGCACGTGTACGCCGAGCCCGTCGTCGTCGAGCCGCCGGAGCCGGCACCGGTCGACCCGGTGTCGTCGCCGCACGCGGGAGCAAGAAGGATCAAGACGAGCGCAGAGGCCCGGACGAAGGAGCGCACGCCGCCAGCTTACCGTGTGGGTGTGGCGGGAGGTGCAGAGAAGATCCGCCCACGGTGTGACTTTTCATCGACAGCGGCATCTGTACGATGGCCCGATGCTGATCTCGCGGCCTACTTCGTCTCGCTGGCGTACCGGTCTCGCGTTCGTCCTCGGATCGATCGCGGCCTCGAGCTGCAGCTGCGACGACGACGTGGACGGCACCGGCGCGAACGGGGCGGGCGCGGGAACGTCGAACGGCACGTCGCAAGGCGGCAACAGCGGCACCGGCCAGGGCGGCAACAACTTCACCACCGGCACGATGGGGCAGGGCGGCGAGGGCGGCATCACCAACATGGGCGGCGGCAACGAGGGCTGCGTCTTCGTCCCGCCCGCCGGCGATTTCGCGCCGGGGCTCGACTGCGCGTGGAACGGACCCTCGGCCGCGGCGCCGTACCAGAACTATAACGATGTCGTCATGACGCCCGTCGTCGTGAACCTCACTGACGACGACGGCGACAACGACGTCGACCTCGACGACATCCCGGACATCGCTTTCGTGAGCTACCGGCTCCAGGAAGACGGCTGCTGCAACTCGCAAGGGGTCCTGCGCGTCGTCTCCGGCGGCTGCAACCCCGACGGGACGATGGTCGAGCACATCTCGGTCGGCGCCAACGAGATCCAGGCGGACATCGGCATCGCCGGCATCTGGCTCGACAACTCGGGCGGTCTCGCCGCCGCCGACATCGACGCCGATGGATCGGTCGATCTCGTCGCGACGACCCGGAACGGCGGCACGATCGCGTTCGAGAAGGACGGCCACGTGAAGTGGTACCAGCCGAGCCATCCTGCCGGTGCCACCACCGACCATCTCGCGGGAACGACGCCCTCGATCGCCGATCTCGACAACGACGGCTCGCCCGAGATCATTCAGGGCCGCGTCGTGCTCAACGGCGAAGACGGAAGCCTCGCGTGGAAGGGGACCGCGGGTACCGGCACGAACGGCTTCATGGGACCCGTCACCTCGACCGGCGACATCGATCTCGACGGCGAGCTCAATGTGCTCGCCGGCTCGACGGCCTACGACGCCGACGGCAACTCGCTCTGGACGTTCGACTTCCTCGGCACGCCGATCACCACGGCGAACTGCCAGGCGAGCGGCTTCCCGTGCGACGGCTTCACCGCGACCGGTAACTTCGACGCCGACGACGAAGGCGAGGTGCTCATCACGCGCGCCGGCGTCCTCTACTTCGTGAACCACGACGGCTCGCCGATGCTCGATCCGGTGACCATGGAACCGGTCGCCGTCGCGATCCCGGTGTCGAGCTGCGGAAAGAACGAGGGCGGCCCCCCGACGGTCGCCGACTTCGACGGCGACGGTCAGGCCGAGGTCGGGGTCGCGGGCGCGAACTTCTACGTCGTCGCCGATCTCGAGTGCCTCGCCTCTCCGTTGCCGCCAGAGTGCTCGGATCCGGGGATCCGCTGGAAGGTGGCGAACCAGGATTGCAGCTCGCGCGTGACCGGCTCGAGCGTCTTCGACTTCGAGGGCGACGGCAAAGCCGAGGTCATCTACAACGACGAGGACTTCTTCCGCATCTTCGACGGCACGACCGGCACCGTGCTCACCGAGATCGCGAACCACTCGCACACGCGGCTCGAGATGCCGATCATCGCGGACGTCGACAACGACGGAAACGCCGAGATCGTCTTCATCGAGAACGCATCGGGTGGCACGACGCAGGGCATCCGCGTCTACGCCGACGCCAACGACACGTGGGTTCCCACGCGGCGCATCTGGAACCAGCACGCGTACCACGTGACGAACACCAACGAGCTCGGTCAGATCCCGCAGAACGAGACGGCGAACTGGCTCGCGCCCTCCGGCGCGACGGTGAGCGGCGTGATGAACAACTTCCGGCAGAACCTCCCGGACTTCGACGTCTTCGCCGCGCCGGATCTCACCGTCGCGATCTCGTTCGACAAGACGATGTGCCCGCAGACGCTCGGCATCGTCGCGCAGGTCTGCAATGACGGCGCGCTCCAAGTCGGCGCCGGTACCGTCGTCACCTTCTGGAACAACGCGAGCATGACCGAGATCACGTGCGCCAACGCGCCCGTCGCGACGACGTCACCGCTCGCTCCCGGACAGTGTCAGAACGTCACCTGCCAGCTCGCGAATCCGCCGGTCGCGCCGATGACGATCGATGTCCGCGCGTGCGTCGACAACGGCGGTTACGCGTGCGACATGCCTCCCGCGCGAGGGGGCAACAACGAGTGCCACGAGGACAACAACCTCGCCGACGGCGAGGACGGCTGCACCGACGTACCGCAGTGACGACGTGGCAAACGGTCGGTCCCTCTCCCACCTTTCGCACCTTTGCCGTGAACGTCGACGGATCCGAGGTGGATCTCAGGATCACCATCTCGGCTTCACACACGTCACGGCAGCGAACCGACACTGCGTATCGATGGGTGAGGTTCAGCGACGTTAGGCTCGTCCGGTTGGTCTGATCCGTTGAGGTCGAAGGATTCCACGCGGTTTTTGCGAGGAATGGATTCTGCTAACTCCGGCGACGTGACGATCCACCGCATGCTCCCTCTGTTCGCGGTCGGGCTGCTCGCTTGTCTGGGCCGCATCGGCGAAGGCGGAACTGAAGAAGGCGGTCCCGGGGAGGGAACGGCCGAAGAGTTCGAGCCGGCGTTCGCTACGCAGGACACGCAGCCGCTCCTCTTGCCCTTCTGGGTTCGCATGGAGCGCGTGTCGGCGCTCGTCGGAAAGCCGCTCGACGATCCGATGTTCGACGCGCTCGAAGCGAACCGCCTGGGGCTCGGCGACTACGACTACGCGAGCGGCGTGAAGCCGGACCGCATGTGGAGCCCGGCGAGGATGACGCTCTGGGCGAAGTCGCTTCGCCCCGTCTGCGCGTCGGAGGCGATGCACTCGCTCTATCCCAACCTCGCTACCGATCCCGCCGACATCCTCGCGCTCGCCAGCGACGCATGGGGTCGTGACGTGGCGACCGAAGAGATGACGTTCGACGCGCCGAACCTCGCGTCGCTCTCGCAGGCGGAGCGCTTCGACACCATCTGCCTCGCGATCCTCACCTCGACGGAGTTCGTCATCCAATGAAACCGAAGGGCGAGGTGCGAGCGGGCGAGCACCGAGACCGAGGTAGGCACCGACCGACGGCGCAGCCGGAGGGAGCGGAATGAAACTCGCGGGCTTTTCCTTTGCGGCCGCGCTCGTCTTCGTCCTCGGGGCGGGGTGCGACAGCGGCAACATCGGCAAAGGCGGCGAGACCGAGACCGAGACCACGCCCGAGGAGAACGAGGAGTTCGACGTCAACGCGCTCTCGGCCGAGGACACCCAGGCGTACCTCGGCAAGATCGCGCCTCCGCTCGTCGGCCGCGTCCTCTCGAGCGACGAGCGCGCGCAGATCGCAGCGTCCGGCGGAGCGGCGATCGATCCGATTGTCCGCGCCTGGGGAAGCGAGCCGGCGATCGCGGCAGCCGCTCGCAACCTGATGGAGGAGAAGCTCAGCGTCAGCGGGCAAGGCGCCGAGGTCGACTACTCGCTCCCCGGCAACCTCGTCGAGCACGTCGTCTCGAGCGATCTTCCCTGGTCCGAGGTGCTGACCGCGACGAGCTGCTACGACGCGATGGGCGCGCCGATCGAGTGCGACTCGGGTGCGCCGTTCACGTCCGGCGTGCTCACGACGCGCGGCTTCTTGAAGAGTCGCGCGAGCCGCTTCAACCTCACGAGGTCCAGCACGCTGATGCGCGCCTTCGCCTGCCAGGTCTATCCGCAGGAAGAGACGCTGCAGCCCAAGGTGGCGACGTACCTCCTCGTGCCGATGTTCGCGATCACCGATCTCAACGAAGCGACGGCGGAAGAGGTCGCGTCCGCGGTGAACACCGGCTGCGCCTGCCACGACTGCCACGGCCAGTTCGCCGCTCACTCGCAGCTCTTCGTGAAGTTCGATGAAGAGGGCCTCTACCAAGCCGAAGCGACCGGCATCCAGGACCCGGAAGGCGAGCTCGGGCGCAGCTTCAACGGCCTGATGGCGTCGCACTTCCAAGCACCCGAGGACGCCGCCGACGAGTCGAGCCAGATGTTCGGTCACGAGGTCGCCAACCTGGCCGAAGCGGGCCGGGCGATCGCCGAGCATCCGATCTTCCTCCAGTGCGCGGCGCAGAACATCCTCGAGTACACGCTGCGCATCGACACCGCCGGCCCGCTCGGCAAGGCGGTCGACGTCGGCATGCTCGAGCAGATCGCCCAGCGGGCCGAAGAGGATCACCTCGACCCGACGTTCCAAGACCTCGTCCACGCCGTCTTCACACATCCGGACGTGGTCCGCACGACGCTGATGACTTCGAAGGGAGATACGGAATGAAGAGCCGCGAATTCGAGCGGATGAGCCCGCCCTCGCGCAGGCGCTTCCTCAAGCTCATGGGGGCGGCGCTCGCGGCGCCCTTCGTGCCCGCCGGCGTTCGTTACGCGGCGCACGAGATGTGCGGCGTCGCCGAGGCCCAGGTTCCGGGGCAGCCGCGGTACCTGATCGAGGTCAACCTTCGCGACCAGTGGGATCACGGTCAGTTCTTCGTCGCGCCCGGCATCGCGACGTACACCAACCTGCGGCGCGGTGAGTTCGGGCGGCAGTGCGCGATGTTCTTCCAGCAGGCAGAGCTCGTCCAGAAGCCGAACCGCATCTACCTCACGCCGCAGTCGATGGATCTCGAGCCGCACCTCGACGACATCGCGATGATCGACTGCCTCGAGCTCTCGGTCGGCGCGATCCACGGTCACGAGGCAGGCAACCCGATGCGCTCGCCTGGTCGCGGCTACCAGCAGACCGCCGGCAAGCTCGAGATGTACCTGAACGACCCGATCGACAACTTCCCCCAGGGCTGCGAGCAGTTCTACTCGAGCACGCCGACCCCCGCGTCGTTCTACAACTACTACAACAAGAAGGTCGACCCGCTCGCCCGCAACGGCATCGCGTTCAAGGGCGTGAGCCGCGGCATCCACACCGCGTATCACTTCGCCGCAGGGCTCCCGGGCGGCGAGCTCGAGCGCATCCAGAACCGCGACATGCTGTACTCGTCGTTCCCCGAGACGCTCGAGGATCTCAATGTCCTCCAGAGCCAGGCGGAAGCGGACGCGATGGCCGAGATCCTCCGCGCCGTCGATCCGAAGTTCCTGAACCGCCGCCGTTTCTCCAACGTCGCGGTCACGAACCACGAACAGAACGTCGAAGAGGCCCGCAAGCTCCTCTACACCAACCAGACCAAGCTCATCTCGATGCCTCTCACCGAGGAAGAGACGAACTACTGGGCGCCGGACATTCCGGACCAGGTCGGCGTCACCGTCAAGGGGCAGATCTGGGAGCAGTTCGCGTGGGCCTACAAGCTCGTCTCGAACGACCTCTGCAGGTCGGTCGCGCTCGAGTTCGACTACGTCGACGTCCACGATCAGCGCACCGTCGATCAGATGACGGTCATGACCATCCAGGCGGCCAAGACGCTCTCGCGGCTCATCGCCAAGCTCAAGGAGTCGGGCATCTGGGATCGCACGCTGGTCGCGATCTACTCCACCGACGGCGGCCGCGCGCCTGCGGCGGGATCGCAAGGCAACGAGGGCAAGAACACCGTCGTTCTCGCCGGCGGCATGATCAAGGGCGGCTACTACGGTGACGTCGGCATCGCCGGCGACGACGGCGACGGCCACGTCTACTCGTACTCCGCGCCCGACCCCGGCACCGGAGCGCCGATGGCCGGTTCGACCAACAACGACGGTCGCATGCCGGGCAAGTACATCTGGCGCACGGTGGCCAAGGCTCTGCAGATCCCGGACGAGGAGTGCCAGTTCCCGGACGTCGCCGACGTCGGCGCGCTGCCCTGGCTGCTCAAGGCCTGACGATCACTCGGCGCGCAGCACGACGACGCGGCCCGTCTGCGTCTGCACCGTGCGCTCGTGCGTGCAGCGGAACCGGCGCAGCGCTTTGGCTGCGTCGGCGAGCTCTTCTCCTGCGCGTTCGCCCTTGATGAAGAGGAGGCGACCTCCGGCCTTGGCGAAGGGCGCGGTCCACGGGAGCAATGCGGCGATCTTGGCGACCGCGCGCGCGGTGACGGCGTCGAACGCGCGTCGAAGGTCGCCCGAAGTCAGCTCTTCGGCGCGCGCGTTGATGACGGTGACGTTATCGAGCCCGAGCGCATCCGCGACGGCGACGAGGAACGCCGTCTTCTTGGCCGTTGCGTCGACGAGGGTGAAGCGGAGGTCGGGCCGAGCTATCGCGAGTGGTATGCCGGGGACGCCGCCGCCCGATCCCATGTCGAGGACGCGAGCGCCGGCGGGCAGGTCGGCGAGCAGCGGCACCAGCGAGAACGCGTCCAGGCCATGACGCGTCCACGCCTCGGTAGGATCGGTGATGGCGGTGAGGTTAACCTGCTCGTTCATCGCAAGCAGTCGCGCGAGAAAGTCCCCGAGGCGCGTGATGGCCGCTTGGTCGATGTCGGCGCCGATTGCGGCCAGGTTCGCGGCGAAGCTCTCCGGAGGCGAGAGCGGAGACGTCTCCGGCAGCGGGAGCGGCGCACGAGGCGAAGTAGGGGCAGGTCGAGTCACGTCTGCCCCTACCAATAGCGCCTTTCGAGCGGCGTCGGGCGCTGTGCGCCTCGGCTTTACTGGTGCTTGAGGGTCACGTCGACGACGCGGCCCTCGCGCACGCGACCTTCGCTCGCGAACGAGAAGCGCCCCGATAGCATCTCGCAATTGCCGCGCGCGTCGCAGCGGTTTGCCATCGTGTAGCCGAGCTCGATCTCGACGACGCCTGCCTGCGCCGCGCTTACCATCTCGCCGGCGTCGGACACGCGATCCTGATCCGCGTCCGACCAGACGAGGAGCGCTTCGAGCTCCGAGCCCGAGATGCGACCGTCGCTGTTCGCGTCGAGCTCGGCGAGCGCGACGAAGCCATGGGGCGCGAAGCCTGCGCCGAGGGGCGTCGCCGAGCCGAAGAGCTCGTTGCCCCCGTCGATCATGCCGTTGCCGTTGCGGTCGAGCGCGAGCCACGGCGTCGAGGCCGAGACCCAGTCGGTCGCGACGCTCATCTGCGGATCCACCGCGAAGCCGCCCTCGGCCTGCGTGAAGCTGACGTTCTGGTCATCGAACGCGAGCACGAGCGGCGTCGACACGCTGCCGGACACCTGGCAGGCGCCCCACTTGGCGGCACCGTCGTCGCCGACCTCGCACGACTGCATGCCCGACGTGCCGTTTGCGGTGCAGGGCTGCGACTCACCCTGCGCGCAGGCGCCGACCACGCACTCGGACCACACGAGGGAGCCGTTGCCTTCTGCGTCGAACGCGCGGTAGCAGCTCACGGTACCGGCGCCGTCGTCGCAGGCGACCTCTTCACCTTCGCTGTCACAGGGATCCCCGGCGATGGGCAGCTGCTCCTCCGCGACGATCTCCTCGTCGTCATCGCTGCCGTCGTGTGCCTTCTGGCAGCCAACAGCCACGGTCACAGCGCCCAAACCGACCAAGAGGTAGCCAAGTTTCATGGCTCACCTCTTTCGCAAGCGTCAGGCCAGGCCGAATTAGGCCAAAAATTCGACTCGCGCTTCCCCTCAACGGCGCACGTTGTGCCAAATGTGCCAGGTTGGTGAGCCGTGGCACTATTCGAGGGGCTGCTCGGGCTCGTCGTCGCGGGCCGAGAGCCCGCGGGCTGCGATCGTGCGCACGCACGAGTTGTAGCGAAGGATCGCGTCGTCGTTGCCTGCCGGACGGATCTTGGCGGCTTCCTCGAAGAGCTCCATCGCCTCGCTGAAGGACTCGAACGCGAACGAGCCCGAGAGGTCCTTTGCCAAGTAGGCGCGTGCTTCGCGCTCGTACACGACGCCCAGGTAGTACTTCTGCTCGTAGGGATCGGGCAGCTCCTTTGCGAAGGAGCGGGCGTGCTTGGCGCGAACGTTCTGGCCGCTTCCGACGAACTGGTCGGTCAGCGCGAGGACCATGATGCGCTTCGCCGCGATGTTGTTCGGGTCGACGGCGAGGACGTCGTGGCAGATGCTCTCGGCCTGCTCGGGATCGTTCAAGAGGCGATAGCGCTCCGCCTTCTCGAGAGCGCGGGGAACGCTCTCGAGAGAGATGGTCTTGAGCTCGGGCCTATCGGTCATCTCCGCCCCCGCCTTGTCTATTCGCCGCCGCCGGCGTCGTCCTCTGCCTTGGTCGTGCGCTTGAGCGGCTGACCGGTGATCTTGCTCTTGATCCAGATCACCGGGTCGTAGAACCGATCCACGACGCGCTCCTTCATCGGGATGATGCCATTGTCGGTGATGCCGATGTGCTCGGGGCACACCTCGGTGCAGCACCGGGTGATGTTGCACATGCCCGAGCCGTATTCCTTCTTCAGCTCCGGCACCCGATCGTCGTCGTCGAGCGGGTTCATCTCGAGGCCCGCGACGCGGATCATGAAGCGGGGGCCGATGAACTCGTCCTTGCCGTCACGGTCGCGAAGCACGTGGCAGACCGTCTGGCAGAGATAGCACTCGATGCACTTTCGGAACTCTTGAACGCGATCGACGTCCTCTTGGTACATCCGGTAGTTGCCGTCGGCCGGCTTCGGCTTCGGCTTGAACGGCCGGATGCGCTGGTTCTGCTTGTAGTTCCACGACACGTCGCAGACGAGGTCCTTGATGACCGGAAACGTCTTGAGCGGCTGGACGGTGATCGTCTCGTCCGGGCCGAAGACGTTCATGCGCGTCATGCAGGCGAGGCGCGGCTTGCCGTTGATCTCGACGCTGCACGAGCCGCATTTCCCGGCCTTGCAGTTCCAGCGAACCGCGAGGTCCGTGGCCTGCTTGGCCTGGATGCGGTGGATCATGTCGAGGACGACCATGCCCTCGGACACTTCTTCCTGGAACTCCTGGAAGTCGCCGCCGTCTTTGTCGCCGCGCCAGATTCGAAAGGTTCTCTTGGCCATAATCTCTCAGGCGTCCTTGCCGACCTTGCCGGACTCGAGGTCTTCGATCTTCGCGTTGGCGATCTCGGAGAGGAGCTGGGGCGCCGGCGGGCGCTCGACCTTCTCGACGTTCATCGTACCGTCCGCCGCCTTGCTGATGACGATGTTGTACTTGAGCCACTCGTCGCGCTCGCCGGGGAAGTCGTTGCGCGTGTGGGCGCCGCGGCTCTCTTCGCGCATCAGCGCCGCCTTGGTGACCGCTTCCGAGACGAGGAGCAGGTTCCCCAGATCGATCGCCGTGTGCCAGCCGGGGTTGTACTGGCTCGCACCGTGCGCCTTCACCTTCGCCGCCTTGCCCTTGAGCACGTCGAGACCGTCGAGGCACTCCTTCAGCTCTTCGCCCGTGCGGACGATGCCGCAGCAGCGGCCCATGAGATCCTGGAGCTCGTCGGTGACGACGTACGGGTTCTCGCCCGACTCGCGGTTCAAGAGGTCGGTGGCGCCGCGGACGATGCTCTTGATTTGATCCGCGTCCGCAGAAGGCGTCTTACCGAGCGCTTTGACGTAGTCGGCCGCGCCGTCGCCGGCGAGCTTGCCGAAGACGATGAGATCCGAGAGCGAGTTTCCGCCGAGGCGGTTCGCACCGTGAAGCCCGGCACCGCACTCGCCGCATGCGAAGAGGCCGGGCACCTTGGTCATCTGGCTGTCGGCGTCGACGCGGATGCCGCCCATGAAGTAGTGAAGCGTCGGGCCCACCTCCATCGGCTCCTTGGTGATGTCGACCTCGGCCAGCTCCTTGAACTGGTGGTACATCGACGGGAGCTTGCGCTTGATGAAGTCGGCGGGGCGGCGTGACGCGATGTCGAGGAAGACGCCCCCGTGCGGCGAGCCGCGGCCGGCCTTGATCTCTGCGGTGATCGATCGAGCGACCTCATCTCGGGTGAGGAGCTCCGGTGGGCGGCGCGCCTTCTTGTCGCCTTCGAGCCAGCGCTCCGCCTCTTCGATCGTGTCGGCGGTCTCGGCAGCGAACTTCGCCGGGATGTACTTGAACATGAAGCGGTCGCCTTCGCTGTTCTTGAGCACGCCGCCGTCGCCGCGCACGCCTTCTGTCACGAGCGTTCCGCGCACCGACGGCGGCCACACCATGCCGGTCGGGTGGAACTGCGTGAACTCGATGTCCATGAGCTCGGCGCCCGCGTGGTACGCCATCGCGGCGCCGTCGCCCGAGTACTCCCAAGAGTTCGACGTCACGCGCCACGCCTTGCCGGCGCCGCCCGTCGCGAGAATGACCGCCGACGTCTTGAAGACGACGATGCGCCCGGTCTCGCGCCAGTAGCAGACGGCGCCTGCGATGCGATCGCCGTCCTTGAGCAGGCCGAGCGCGGTGCACTCGGTGTGGAAGCTGATCCCTTGGTGGATGCCGTGATCCTGCAGCGACCGAATGAGCTCGAGCCCTGTGCGATCGCCGACGTGCGCGAGGCGCGGGTAGCGGTGGCCGCCGAAGTTGCGCTGGCTGATGAGGCCGTCCTTCGTGCGGTCGAAGACCGCGCCCCACTCTTCGAGCTCGCGAACCCGCGCGGGCGCTTGCTTGGCGTGAAGCTCGGCCATGCGCCAGACGTTGAGGAACTTGCCGCCGCGCATCGTGTCGCGAAAGTGCACCTTCCAGTTGTCGCGGGAGTCGACGTTCCCGAGGGCCGCCGCCATGCCGCCCTCGGCCATGACGGTGTGCGCCTTGCCGAGAAGGCTCTTGGAGACGACGCCGGTGTTCATGCCGCGCGCGCTCGACTGGATGGCCGCGCGGAGGCCGGCACCGCCGGCACCAATCACGAGCACGTCGTGCTCGATCGTCTGAAGTTCGGAGACGTCCACGAGTTCTCAGCTCCCAGGAGGGGTCGAAATCAACGAGCAACGGGCGCGCAAGGCGACCATTATCTGCGCGCAGACCCTACTCTTTTGGGGCCTTTTTGACCAGAGCCTAGGCCGAGGCCAAAAGCGCTGGTCGTTCGCGTTCGCCCGGGCCATCTTCGTCGGGACGTGAAGCGAAAGGGACGGCGCCGGCGAAGGCGCGAATTCGAGGCGCTCGGTCTCGTCATCTCGCGCGACAAGACCGTCGCGCGCTTGGTCCCCGAAGGGATGGGCGCGTCGCCCATTGGAGCCAAGGATTGGGAGACCGCCGTCGGCTCGCGCATTGCGGCGCGTACGCGGCCCGAGCGGCTCGAGCAGGGCATCCTCCACGTGGTGACCGCTTCCGCGGCGTGGTCGCAGGAGCTGTCACTCCTCGTAGATCCGATTCGCGAGCGCCTGGACGTGCTGGGCATCCACGTGGAGAGCCTCAGGTTTCGCGTGGGCAAGATCGACATGACGTCGCGGATCGCGCTCCGCCGGCCGGTCAAAGAGGCGCCGCCGGATGCGCCGCTCGGCGAGCCGCTCGCGCGCGCGCTGGCCTCGGTCGAAGACGACGAGCTGCGCCGGTCGATCGCACGCGCCGCAAAGAAGGCGCTCGGCTTCGACGTTCCGCTAAATAAGAAGCGGCCGTAGGCCCTGGATGCGCTGGAGGATGAAGCGCTCGGTGGCCGAGAGCTCGACGTGCGTCATCGTCTCGACGTAGCGCTCGAAGACGTCACGGTTCGCGCCTCGCACCTTTCGGACGGCGCCGTGGATGTCCTCGACCATCTGCGACGGCAAGAGGCGCTCGGCCTCGTGGTAGGCCTCGATGACCCAGTCGATCCATGACGCCTTGTTGGCTTCGATGGCGAGGCGAATGGCGTACGACGCGGCCTTGTCGACGAGCGCCGGCGTCGTCTCTTGTCCCGCCTTCAGTCCTTCGAGGATGTCGCCCAGCGGCCGTGCGAGGATGCGCTCGGCCTCCTCGACGTGACCGAGCGCAAAAGCCTTGTTCGCGAGCTGCGCCAGAACCGCGAACTTGGCGCCTGCGTCTACGCTCGGAACGGGCGTCGCCGGGGGCCTATCGTCGCGAACCGCGGTGGATTCGAGATCGCGAATGTCGACCGCTTGCAACGTTCGGGTCGACAGGCGCCGCTCGTGAGGCTGCCTGCGCATGACCTGCAGCACCATCTCGTGCTGTCCGATCTTGATGCGATCGCCGTCCACCAAGAGGCGCTCTGCCTTCAAGCGGGTTCCGTTGATCGACACGCCATTGCGGCTCCCCAGGTCGACCGCGACCACCGAGGACGAGGAGATGCGGAGCGAAAGGTGGCGCCGCGAGACCATCGCGTCGTCGAGCGATAGCTGACACTCTTCGCTCCGTCCGATGGTGAACTCACCCGGAATGAGCTCGATGTCGTGCGCGCCGTAACGCAATCGGAACTGCATCGACCGCCGGGAGAGACTCTACTTCAGGCCGACCAGAGGTTCGAGCCCCTCGATTCGGGAGAAGAGGAAGCGCTCGTTCGGCCCTTGCCCGGCGACATAGGGCCGCAGCAGGCTCAAGTACTCGCGGAGCCGACCTGCATCGATGCGGACCCGGCGCAGCACCGTGTACAGCTCGTCCACTGCCGCCTGCGGCAAGAGCTCCCGCCGCGCCGAGAAGAGATCGAAGACGTATTCGATCCACTCGCCCTTCGAGAGGGTGCTGGCCAGGCGGATGGCGAGCAGCGCCGCGCGCTGTGCTGCCGCCTCTTCGGCGACGGGATCGTACCGAACCGACGTCTCGGTGGCGCCGTTCGCGCGGGCGAGGAGCTCGCGGAGCGGTCGTTCGAGGAGGCGCTGCGCATCCTCGGGCCGGCCCATGGCGAGGGCCTTGTCGGCCACCGCGCCGATCAGCGAAAGCTCGTGGACCCGTTTGTCGGGGACGCCGGGCGTGAACGGCGTACCGTGGATGACCGTGGTCTCGGCTGCGGTGTCCTCGGCCAGCTCGAACCCGGAGATCGTCTGTGTTTCCAGGTCGCGCCGGGTCTGCGTCGGCGGCTGGGCCGGCGCCTCGCCGAGGCCCTGGATGACCATGTTCTGCGAGCCGACCGTGATGGTGTCGCCGTCGGTCAGCTGCCGGGTGCCTTCGACCCGCTTGCCGTTGACGCTCACCCCGTTGCGGCTGCCGAGATCCTGAACGACGGCGGTGTCGCCCTGAACGACGAGCACCGCGTGGCGTCGGGAGATCAGCGGATCGTCCACCGACAGCTGGCACTTCGAGCTGCGTCCGATCACGAACTGACCCTCGGGTACCACCAGGTTGTGGCCGAGGTATCGGAGGCGGACCGCCATGGCGCCAAGATAACAGGGAAAGATCGCCGACGGCTAAGAACGGGCTCGGACGATTTTCAGGAAGCGGAACACGGTGCGAGGGTGGCTCAAGAGGCCGTACACGCGGAGCTCCTTCTTTGCGAAGAGGCGCACCAGATCTGCGACGTCCAGCTTCCTGGGGCGGCCGGAGGGCGGCGGGCTGGAGGGCGGAGGCGACGGTGTGCGGCCGTCGGTGGTCTCGACGAGCGAGACGCCCTGGCGCCTGGAGCCGAGCAGGGCACCGGGAAGCTCGGTCAGGTGGACACGATCGAGGCTCTCCAGGGCGCGCCGGGGACCGCCAAACGTCACCGAAGGAATCCCGATGGGGCCCTCGTGGACCGTGAGCCGACCGTGATCGAAGCGAAGCGAGATCGTCTCACCCGAGTCGAAGTCCACGACGAAGATCGTGGACTTCAGGGCGAGGAAGCTCCGCCGTGCGCCGGGCTCGTCGAGGCGGGCCTTGATGCGCTCGGCAAAGAACTGCGCGAGAAGCGAGTCGTCCGCCCCAGGCGCCAGATCGACGATGGGATCCACGCGGGCCGAGCCTAAATCGAGACCAATGATTTGTCAGGCGGCGATGGCCGTGGGGCTCGACTTCAGGATCCGCTGCACCGTTTCGGGATCTTCGACCAGCTTGAGCACCGGCTGCAGCCCGCCGCCGTGCTCTTCGCCGAACGCGCCACTGGCCGCGAACGCGCGAGCCTTGCGGCCGTCGAGCACCAGGAACAGGGACCGAAGCCCGCCGTTCGCGGGCGCGTCGATCACGTCGACGATCCGCTCGCGATCCAGATGCAGCTCTTCGCTCCCGCGCGAGATGAGGACGCGCCGGTCGGTGATGAGGTAGCGCGTCAGACGCTCGAGGCGCACCGGGCGCACGATGTTCGAGTAGACGAGGCCGATCGCGACGGCGCCGATGAGCGCGATCGCGAAGGTGAGAGAGCTCACGAGCGCGATGAACCACGCAGTGCCCGGCTCGACGCCGGCTTCGAGGACGTTGCGGATGCTGCGAATCGCGCGGATCGAGATCAAGAACGCGCTGAGCACCAGCGAGAGCCCGAGCATGAGCGACAGCACGCCGCGCGCGCCTCGCGGTACGAAGCGCGTCCAGTGCAGCACCGGGTGCGACGACCAGAGGACGCGCTCGCCCTCGTCGAGGCGCTGCGCGAGCAAGCGATGACCGTCGCCGGCCGGAGCTGCAGGCGTGACGCCGCGAACGAAGGCCCAGACGCGATCGGGGGCTGCGATGCCGGAGAGGGTCAGCGTGATGCGACGGCGAAGCGCGCCCGTCGGCACGGCGCGGACGAGCTCGAGATCGCCGATCCCCGTCTCCTTCTTGTGCCAGTGGATGCGGGCGAAGCTGATCTCGTGGCGCTCCATGAAGCGGCGGTAGGGACCGCGGCGGATGATGATGTGCTTCTCGGTGATGACGTATTCGTGCTCCGACCTCCACCAAAGGGGAAGGCGCCACATCGCGAGCGCCAACGTCGCCATCCACGCGGCGAAGAGGAGGAGCGCGCCGGCAGGCTCGTGGAGCGCCATCGCGCCGACGAGCGCAGAGAGCGTCGTCGTGAGCGCGATAACGGCGCAAGCGATCGCACCCCACCGATAGACCGGTGGAAGATGGAGCCGCTTGGGCTTTCCAGTCCATACGACCCTGTCACCGAAGAACGAGTCGCGTCCCATCGCAGCGCTTTTCGTTTCTCTCAGACCTCTGTGGGTGCCCGACCTTGGGGCTCCGTATAGGGTGCCGACTGTTTGGCGCTTGGCAACAGGCGAGTCGTAAAAATTCGCTTTCGAGGCACGTTGGAAAGCTGCGGCGTTTGACTACATGCTCTCGCCGCCCGTTCAGCGAGCCCGGCCATCGGGGCTCATCGGAGTGGGCGTCTGCACCTTCTTGCTGAAAGCCGCAAACTCCTTCTCGCAGAGCTTCAGACGCGCCTTCGCGAGCGCGAGATACGGATCCGTCTCGGGTGCACGGGTGATGAACGACTTCCACGCCGCCACCGCGCGCTCGTACGCGCCCAGGCGCACATCGTCCCCGTCGCCGCGCCTCGCCACGAGCCAATGCCCGAGGGCTTCGAACCAGGCGGCGTCGTGCGGGGTCGAGAAGAACCAGGCGTCCCCCTGCAGGAACCGATCGATCGGGTCGTAGCTCCGCGCCCGAGCCACTGCGTCGAGCCCGCCTTCCAGGTCGCCGGACCGGTCGAGCGCCACGCCCAGGCTGAAGAGCGTCGTCGGCGCGCGGCTCATCATCTCGAAGCTCGTCAGGCCCTCGAGGCCCGCGCGGTAGCCCGCGATCGCACGCGATACGTCACCGGTGCCCATGAACGCCTCGGCCTGGTTCGCCAAGATGACAGCACGGCTAGCAACGTTGGGCTCGAACGCCAGCGCCGTCTCTTCGGCCTCGATCTCTTCGGGGACGCGCTTCAGATGAGCGTAGACGATCGCGAGGTCTGCCCAGGCCTCGCCCCGTGGTGCCACGAGGATCGAGGTGTCACGGACGATGCCCTCGTAGAGCAGAGCCGCTTCGGCGTAGTGTCCGAGCTGTTGCTCGGCCCGCGCGAGGAGGAGCCGGAGCCGCGGAAAGCGCGACTGGGTCGCGCGCGCCTCCATCAGGACGATGCGCGCCTTCATGGCGTAGGCCGTCGACGGCGTGAGCAGGTCGTCGAAGCCGCGCGTGTTCGACGATTTGATGAGCTCGCGCTCCGCTTCCGCGGCGGCCGTCTCGGCCTGGTGGAGCTCCGGGTCGGCGACTTTGGCCCAACGCGACGATTGGGCGAACGCGACGCCCGGGACGAGCCAGGCGGCGAGGATCGCGAGGGCGAACGGTGCGGCGCGCCTCACTTCGTCCTTTTCTTCGGCTTCTTCGCGGGGGCCGTGCCGCGCTTCTTCAGCGCCGCCTGGCGCGCGCGCGCAGCGGGCGCGTAGGGGCTCGATTTCGCTTCCTCCAAGTAGGCCGTGTACGCCTGCGATGCGCCGTTCGCATCGACCGGCTCGAGCGCGAGGGCGCGAAGCGCGTGACGATCGGCGGGGTCGGCGACCCAGCTCGTCTCGGTGGCGTCGACGCCGCCCCGCACCGCCTCGGCAGCGAGCCCTGCGGCCTTCGTCGGATCGCCGCGACGGTCGTGCACGAGGGCGCTGGCGAGCGTCGCCTCGGCAGCGAGAGGCGAGCCCTCTCGCTGTCGGAGCTCGTCGAGGAACGCGAGCGCCTCGGTGAGCTTGGTATCGGGGTGCGCAGGGCCTCCCTCTGCCTCGGCGGTCATCGACGCGAACGCGGCTTCCAGCAGCGTCCGTGCGCGGAGCCCCGACGGCAGGAGCTCCGCGCGAGGATCGAGCTCCCGGTAGACCGCGGCCGCGTCGCGAGCGCGCGACTTCGCGACGAGGGAACGAGCGTAGTCGCGCATCGCTTTGGGATCTTCGACAGCGCCCTCGTCGATCTTCTTGGCGGCCTCGAAGGCAGAGAGCGCTTCGTCCGGCTTCCCGAGGGCGAGGAGCGCTCGACCGCGGGCGACCGCCGCGCCCGGCCGGCCGCTCCACTCTTTGTCCGCCGCGATCGCTGCATCGAGCGCTGCTCGGGGATCGGACTCGAGCAGCGCATGGCTCTCTGCGACTTTGCGGCAGTAGGGCTCCAGCTTCGGGAAGCGAACTTTCTGCCATACGGTGATCTTCTTGGCGCGCTTGCTCGAAGCGATCTGGCACTCCTTGGGACGGCCGGAGGCCGCTGCCTGGGCAGCGAGCGACGGCTTTGAGCCGGGAGCGTCGAATGCGACGGGGGCCACGAGCAGGCCGAGCGCCAGCACCGGAGAGAGCATCGGGAGCTGAGCTTAGCAGTGCGGGACAGCTCGCGCCTTCCTGCCTCGCCGGCTCACCGCAGTAGCTTCGCTGCTTCTTCCAAGTCTTTGTGCTCGAAGGCCGCCTCGAAGTCGGCGAGCTCCGCTTCGCTCATGCCGACCGTGGGGCTCTTCGCGACTTCGCGCCACGCTCGTAGCGCGGTCACGACTTCACCCAGCACCTCGCGTGCCTGCTCCGCCGACAAGCCGAAGTAGGCGGCGCCGTTCAGCAGCATGCTCATCGACCGGATGGGACCGTCTTCCTGGTTCAGCCAGGTCTTGGACTCGCGGTCTTTGTCGGGGAAAGGGTTGATGTCGAACGCAGGAGAGAGACGCCACAGCGCGCTACCTGCATAGAGGAACCCGATGTTCTGCAAATGATCATCGACGTTGGTGATGAGGAAGTTGAACACCAGTCGTCGCCAAAGCTGGGCGGCGTCTTCGGTCGGCCTCGTCGAGACGCTGCGGATCGCGTCGGCGATCTCTGCGTAGCTGCGGTCCTCGGTTCGGGAGGCCTGCAACAGCGAGGCGCCCGAGAGGTAGTGAATTCGCCCGCCGTCGGCCGTCCGATCGAAGCGCTTGATGACCGCGATCGGCGTGCCGTCGACGTTCATGATGCGAGCGTTGGCGGCTTCGACGCCGGCCTTGCCTGCAAGCACCAGCGCGAGCACTTCGCCGCGCGTTACGCTGCGCTCGTCTTGAAGGCTCGGGAACTTGCCGAGCGCGAGCGATCCGTCCGCGTCGACGATCGTGCATTTCGGGCGCATGCCGCCGAGCGAGGTGCCCTTGCCTTGCAGGTACTTGAGGTCTGCGGCGGACTCACTCCCCTTCTCCACGGCGCGGCTCGCCTCGTAGATGCGGCCGAGCTCGACCAGCGGCGGCGTGTTCCGTCCGTACTCGCCGTCGCCTAGAAAGCGGCCTTTGCCGTCACTCAGCCGCAGCGCTCCGACGCGGCTGACATCGGAGACGGCACAGAGGTAGTCGAGCTCGGTCAGCGCGCCGAGCTTCGGGTCTGCTGTGCGCGCGCGCGCGTGTGCTCGCGCGATGACTCGACGGCCCCACGCATCAGGTGCGGTGTCGGCGAGCGCGAACGGAAAGCACGAGTCGTCGCGCGTACCCTTGCGGTGGACGTACCCCGCGTCGAGAGGAAGCTCGGGTGAGACCTGGAAACGCGTGCTCGCGTCAGCCAGCCAGGAGTCCGCGTAGGAAAACGTCGAGTACTCCCGCGCGCCGTCCTTCACGTAGAGCAGCGTGCCCACTTGTTGCGCCGACTTGCCGACGACTACCTCGACCTGCTTTCGCAGCGCACCGCCTTTCACAGCGCCCCCGGCTCCGGTGAACGCTTGCGCTTCGTTCGCACACGCTTTGGTAGCTGCTCGTCCATCAAGGAGAGACCGATGGTGTCCTCTCCTGTGTCGAGCAGGCTGCTCAGCCGATCGATCTCGCCGAAGACGTGCAGGACCCGTGCGATGAAGTGTAACGGCGTCCTTGGATCACCATTTTCCAACCGGTGGATTGTCGCTGGCGAAGCGCCAATCCGCTCCGCCAGCGAGTGTTGCGTGATCTGCCGCCGGCGCCGAGCGAGCGCCACGTCGCGGCCAAGCTTCTGGATGGCGCGCTCGACGGGTAGTGGCAAGGGCAGGCGCTTCATCTTACTAGTCCTAATAGATGACTAAAATTGTTTAATCTATCCTATTAGATAAATTATGCGAGGTGCTGCTGGTTGCTGCTAGTTCTGCTGGTTAATTGTCTGATAGGACAAATTAACCGACGTAGCTTAGCTCACCGGCCAAATTAAGCTCGGCTAAGGAGCTTCCCAGAATCAAACACGCCGCGAGCGAGGCTAGTCCTCGCGAGGGATCGGCTTGCGGGGATTCGGTTTCGCAGCAGGAGATTGCGCCGGCGATTTCGCGGACGGGGCGGGTGCCGCGGGCGAGGGTTTGGCAGCGACGCGCTCGACGCGCGCCTGGACGGGCTCGGCATCCTCTTCCTCGCGCGCGATCCGTGGCAGAGGGGCGCGCTTCTTCGGCTCCTCGACGCGAGGCTTGGCTTCGACCTTGGGCTCGGGCTTCGGCTCTGCTTTCGGTGCCGGCTTCGGCTCTGCTTTCGGAGGAGCCTTCGGCTCTGCTTTCGGAGGAGCCTTCGGCTCTGCCGCGAGCTCGGCCCGGATCTCGCGCAGCTCGCGGAGCACGCTGCCGATATCCTGAGGACGCTGGTGGCGGTCGTGCTCGAGGCAGCGCATCACCAGGTCCGAGAGGCGCGCGGGCACCGACGGAACGCGTTGCCTGAGCGTCGGATAGCTCGATGCGACGTTCGCGGGCTCGCCCGGGTTCCCCGGCAAGACGCCGCTCATGAGCTCGTAGAACGTCGCGCCGAGCGCGAAGACGTCCGAGCGATGGTCCGCATCGCCAGTGCGCTGCTCCGGAGGCATGTAGTTGGGCGTCCCGCCGATGACCGTCTTGCCCGACGAGCTGCGTGCGCTCACCACCTTGGCGAGACCGAAGTCCATCACCTTCACGCCGGTCTTCGTGCGCATCAGGTTCGCGGGCTTGAGATCGCGGTGAATGACGCTCTTTTGATGCGCGTACTCCATCGCGACGAGCACGCCCTCCATGATCTCGAGCGCTTCGCCGACGGGGACCGGTCCTTCGTCGTCGAGGATGCGATCGAGGGTCTTGCCCTCGACGAGCTCCATGGCGATGAACTCGCGGCCGCCGAGCTCCCCGACGTCGTAGACGGTGACGATCCCCGGATGGGTCAGCGCCGCTGCGGCACGCGCTTCGCGGTGGAAGAGGCGATGGAGCGTCGAGCCCGACTCGACGTCTTCGGGGAGGAACTTCAACGCGACGAACCGTCCGAGGCGCAGATCCTTGGCCCGGTGGACGATGCCCATGCCGCCCCGACCGAGCTCACCGAGCAGCTCGAAGCGATCCTCGAGGCGCGGTGCGCCGGGCTTGCCGGCACGGCCTCCTCGATCCGCAGGCACCACGGTGGCGTTGTCGTCGCTGTTCGCGCGCACGGTCGAGCCGCCGGCGACCGCCTCCATGTCTTCGGTGAGCGCGCCCTCGCCCTTGGCGCGGGCACGTGCCATCCGCGCCTCGCGGATCGCGCTCGGACCGCCGAGAGCCTGGACGAGCCGCTCCGAATCGGACGTCGCGCCCGCTTCGGCGTAAAGGACGGCGGCGACGTCCATCTTCTTGAGCGCCTGCTCGTAGATCGTTGCGGCGCGCTTGGTGTCGCCGGCTTCGTCGAAGGCGCGCGCTGCGCGATCGTGAGCGCCGAGCTTGACCGCGAGCTCGGCGGCGCGGCGCCAGATCTCGACGCGCTTGTCGCGCTCGGTGGTCTTGGCGAGGGCCGCGTTCTCGAGCATCGTGAGGGCGACGTCGAGCGAGTCGAGGTCCTCGAACTTGGCGAAGCACTCCGAGGCGCGCTCGAACTCTTCGAGGTCCTGGTAGATGCGGCCGGCCTTGAGGTGCTCTTTGACGGCCGTGTAACACTCGGCGGCGAGGAGCCGCTCGGCTCTGCCTTCGAGCTTCGCGTAGCACTCGGCGGCCTTCAGCGTCGAGCCGGTCTTCTTGAAGAGCGGCGCGGCCTTCGCCCAGTCCGCGGCCTTCTCGTACTCATCGGCCGCTTCGGCGTCCTTGCCGAGCCGGGCGAGGACTGCGGCCGCCCGGGCGTGCTCCTTCGCCCGAACGTAGATGCGCGAGGCTTCGACCAAGAGACCGCGCCTGAGCTGGATGTCGCCGGCCAGCCGAAGATCACCGGCGTCGATCGCTGCCTTCACCTGGGCCTCGAGGTCGCGCTCTTCGCGGCCCGCGAGCCACGCATAGACACGACGCCCGACGATGATCAGCGCAAGGACGATGACGGCGGCGATTCCGTAGCGGAGGAGGTCGCCTCGAGGCAGGTCCACGGTAGCGAGCCTACCAAAAGATCTTGAGCAACAGCGGTGCCGAGGGCGACCTCGCGTCCCACATCGCCGTGCGCGGTCGCACGGACGGCGCCGCGGTGGTGGCTGGGTCAGCCTGTGCCGCCCTCGGCAAACGGCGATTTCCTGCGGTAGAAGGCCGCGAGCGCCACTAGGCCGAGCGGCTGCAAGACGAGGCAGGCGAACGCGACGCCGAGACCGTACCGATCCGCGAGGACGCCGATGCCGAACGGTGTCGCCAGCTCGAGAACGACGAAGAGCTGCGCTGCTGCGTTCACGAGACCGGGTCGCCCCGGCACCGCCTCGTACGCGCGAGCCTTTGCGATGCCGTAGTGCGGCGCGACGCTGATGCCCAAGAGCACCAGCGCGGGCCATGACCAGGCGGGGCTCGGTGCTGCGATGAACAAGAGGACGGCGGCAATGGACGCGATCGCCGACGCCGCGAGCACGGCGCGCCACTTGTAGCGATCGACGGCGCGCTCCAAGAAGAGCGACGCGACGAAGCCGCCGACGCTGAAGGCCGTGAGGCTCGCGCCGGCGATGGCTTCCGTGGCACCGAGGTCGCGTTCGATCCGCAGCGCGGCGAGCGCTGCGGCGATCTCGTCGAGCAGGTGGCAGAGCGACGCGCCGAACAGCCAGACAAGGAGCGGTACGGTGACCGCGCCGCGCGAGAGGACGGCGCGAAATGGCTCGTGAGCATCCTCCGGATCCTCCAAGGCCGCGTCGTCGTTCGAGGGCTCAGGGGCCTCGGTCTCGGCTTCCGCGGGTGCGGATAGGCGCCCCACGAACGCGGCCTGACCGAGGAGCACGACAGCGGCGAGCCCGAGGACCCAGCGATACGAGTGACCGGCGTACATCGTCGCCGCGACGACGATGGGCCCGATGAGATCGCCGCCCCAAGCGAAGACCGTCCAGCGCGCGAGCGCGCGATCGGCGCTCTTGTGGACCGCGATGAGCTCTCCCTGCGCAGCGCCGCACGCGACGCCGCTCGCCGCGCCCGCGATGCCCAGGCTGAGCGACAAGAGCCACGGCGTCGTCGCGAGCGCGGCAGCGCCGAGCGCAACGCCGAGGACGGCGAGGCCACCGGCGACGGCCGCACGCCTCGGCCAGCGATCCGAGCGCAGCGAGACAGCTGCCTCGAGGATCGCCGACGCCAGCATCGGCAGCGTGAAGACCAGGAGGGCGTACGAGCCGTGCTCGAGCGCGTGCTCCCGCTCGACCGCAGGGGCAGCGACGACGGCTACGCCGCTCCAGAGCTCGTCGGAGAGGGCGACCACCGCGAGGCTGGTCGCGTAGATGGTCGCCCTAGCGAGAAGGACGCGGCGTCAGATGCGCTCGGTGAACTTCATCGAGCGTCGATTCTAACGCGGGCGGGGCGGCTGTCGAGGGCTCCACCGCGCGTCAGCGCTTGCGACGCTCCTTTTCGGGGATCACGCGGTGCGAGACGTTGACCGTGATGGAGTCGGTGAGGAGCTTCGATCCGAATCGGGGCGTCTGGCTCGGCGAGAACGTGATGGCAATCTCTTCTTGTCCTTTGCGGAACATGTAGAGCGGACGCTCGGGATCGCGCCGCGGAGCAAACTCGTTCGTGGATTCGTACTGAGCCCAACCCGCGCCATCCATTCGCACGAGCGTGGCGGTCACGACCTCGTTCATCCGATTGCGATCGCCCCAATACATCGCCGTGGCCCTCGCCTCTTGCGCGTCGCAGACCTTGCCGTCGTCGGCGATGACCGGCGCACCGCCGAAGACAGAAGGAAGGTCTGCGGATCGTTCGCCGCAAGGATGGCTGCGGCAGCCGATGGTGCCGGCTGCGATCAAGAGAAGGAGGGGCGCGAGGCGTTTCATGGCGCACTTCTACGCGCCCAGCCTGCCGGTCTTCTTAACTATTTTGGCCTGATCGCCGGGGTCTAGAGATCGGTGCCGATCGATCGGCCCGCGCCGCTGCTGGGCGGCGTCGTCGGCTTCGTCGTCGGTTGCGTCGGCGGCGGCTTCTGACCCGGGCCGGGGCGCGTTGGCCGTCCCGGATTTTGAGCGACGGGCGCGGACGTCGGCTCGCTCGTGGGCTCCGCGGTTGCCTCGCCCGTCGGTGCGGTCGTCGCTTCGGGCTTCGCCGTCTCTGCCGGCGGGGTCTCGGGCTTCGCCGTTTCGGCGGCGGTCGTCTCGGGCTTCGCCGTATCGGTCGCGGGCGCGCCTGTCTGCGCGGGCGCGGCGCCCGCCGAGCTCGTGCCGGAGAACTTGAACGCCGCGAGCCCGCCGCCGATCCCGAGCACGGCCATGATCGCGACGGCCGCGACGATCGGCGTGCGCTTCGTCTCGCGCGTAGTGACGGAGAGTCCGATCTGCGACTGACCCATCGGCGCTTGCGCGACGGGAGCGCCCGAGGAGCCGAGCTGGTTGTTCGCGCCCGAGCGAGAGAACGCGGGGTTCTGGCCCGACTGCGAGAAGACCGGGTTGCCACCGGACTGGCCGAGCGACGCCGACACCCCGAGGTTGCCGCCCGACATTCCGAGCCCCGACGTCGAGAACGCGCCCGAGCCTTGCGGATGTCCTGCGTGCTGCCCAGGATGGCTCGGCATCGGCTGCGGCGCGTAGCCCTGCGGCATCGGAGCACCGGCGCGCCACGCGTCGATCGCGTGCATGAACTCCTGCGCGGTCGAGAAGCGGTGCTGCGGCTCGCGTGTCATCGCCTTCTTGATGATCGCCGCGAAGCCGGCGTCGAACCCCGGCACCACGTTCTCGATCGGCTCGGGCGCTTCGAGCGCGATCTTGAAGATGAGCTCGTTGAACGTCTCGGCGTGGAACGGGACGCGGCCGGTGACAGCCTGGTATGCCACGACGCCGATCGAATAGAGATCGCTGCGCTGATCGATCTGCTGGCCGCGCGCTTGCTCGGGCGACATGTAATAGGGCGTGCCCATCACGGCGCCGGTGCGGGTCATGCTGAACTCGTTCTCGGCGCCGGAGAACTTCGAGACGCCGAAGTCGAGGATCTTCACGAAGTCCTGACCGCCGCGCTTCACGATGTAGACATTGTCGGGCTTGAGATCGCGGTGGATGATCCCCGCGGCGTGCGCGGCCGATAGGCCGTCGAGCAGCTGGCGCAGGAGCGGCGCGAGCTCGTGAGGCGACATGCGTCCGCGAACCTTGATTCGGTTCGTGAGCGGCTCGCCGTCGAGGAACTCCATGACCATGAAGCGCTCGCCGCTCGGCAGGTTGCCGAGATCGAGCACCTCGACGATGTGCTGGCTCCCGATGCGGCCCGCGGCCTGTGCCTCACGCTCGAAGCGTTGGACGATGTCCGCTTTGCTGGCGACCTCTGCGTGGAGGAGCTTGATGGCCACCTTGCGGTGGATGCGGACGTTCTCGCCCTCGTAGACGGCCCCCATGCCACCGATGCCCAGGACCTTGATGATCCGGTACTTGCCCTCGATGACCTGACCCGCTTCGAGACCCATACGTGTGCCTTAGACCCCCGGCGCGAAGAACGATTCTACGCCAGGTACGCTCGAAGCGCCCGTTGTGTCTTCAAACGCTTACAGGTCGGAACCGATCGACCGGCCGCTGGACGTCGAGCTAGGTGGGTTCTTGGCGGTGCCGGTCGTCCCTGCGGTTGCGGTGCCTGTAGGACGGGCCGTTGCGGTGGGAATTGTGCCCGTCGGCCGGCCTGTCGGCCCGGTCGGCGTTTGGGCGACGCCGCCGCTCGGCGCCGTGGACGCCTCGGGTGCTGCGGACACCGAGCCCTCGGGTGTGGGTGTGCTGGTGTCCGCCGGCGCTGCCGTCTCGGTGTTGGCGGGTGCCGGCGTGTCCGAGGACCCGGACGAGGACGACGCATCCGACCCGGTTTGCTTCGCCGTCTCGGCCGTGTCGGGTTGCTTCGTCGCCGAGCTGGCAACGGCGCGCGCGTACCCGAAGTAGCCACCACCGACGATCGCGAGCACGAGGACCGCGAGACCGACGAAAAGAGGGGCGCGGTTCTTGGGCGGCTCCGGGACCGGACCTGCGTACGCCTCCGTGCCGAGCGGGGGCGGCTTGTCGTACTGCTGCTGGTAGCCCTGCTGCGCCTGTTGGGGGTGCGGATAGCCCTGGACCGGCTGGATGTACGGCTGTTGCTGCTGCTGCGCTTGGTGCTGCTGTGCTTGGTGCTGTTGTGCGTGGTGCTGGGGCGCCTGCTGTTGCTGGGCGAGCTGCTCTGGGTAGGCGCCGGGCGGAGGAGCGAACGCGCTCGCCGGAAGCATCGCGGTCTTCGCCACGCTGGCGCTCGGGCCCTGCATCCCGACCATGGGCAGCATCTGCGTCTTCATCGTGCCGGCGCCGGCCATGAGGTGCGGCGACGAGCCACGCACCCCGCCTTGCGGCATGACACCACCGTAAGCATCGTACTCGCGGGCCCAGGCGAGGAGCGCCTCACGGAGCTCTGCAGCCGACTGGAAGCGCTCGTTCGGCTCGCGCGCCATCGCGCGCCGCATGATCGACGAGAAGCCGACGTCCAACGTCGGCACGAACTGCTCGGGCGGCGGCGGCGACTCGAGCGCGATCTTGAAGATGAGCTCGTTGAAGGTCTGCGCGTTGAACGGCACCTGGCCGGTGATGGCCTCGTAGAGGATGACGCCGGTGGAGTAGAGATCGCTGCGCGCGTCGATGGTCCGCGCTCCCTTCGCCTGCTCGGGCGACATGTAATACGGCGTCCCGACGACCGCCCCCGTGCGGGTCATGCTCATCTCTTCCGAGTTCAGGACGTTGAACTTGGAGACGCCGAAGTCGAGGATCTTCACGAAGTCGGCCTGCGCTCTGCCCCGTACGAGAAAGATGTTCGCGGGCTTGAGATCGCGGTGAATGATCCCGGCGGCGTGGGCGGCGCCGAGGCCGTCGAGCATCCCGTCCATGATTCCCACGAGCTCGCGCGGGGGGATGCGGCCTTGCTTCACGATGCGGTCGCCGAGGGTCATGCCCTCGAGGAACTCCATGACCATGAAGCGCGTGCCGTCTTGCAGATCGCCCATGTCGAGCACCTCGACGATGTGCTCGCTGCCGATCCTGCCCGCGGCCTGCGCCTCGCGCTCGAAGCGCTCGAGCACGTCGGCCTTGCCGGACACCTGCGCGTGGAGCGTCTTGATGGCGACGCGCCTGCGGATGCGGGTGTTCTCGCCCTCGAAGACGGCACCCATCCCGCCATGGCCGATCATGCGGACGATGCGGTACTTGTCCGCGATGACCTGGCCGGGCTGAAGGTGCATTTCCGGGCGGAAGACGGTACCACGAGAGCGCGCTTGTTCCCACGCTGCGCCACGGGTAACCCGCCCTGAATGCAGATCGGCCTCGAACGGCTGCGAGACGACACGGCCATCGCGAGCACGCTGGGGCAGGAGCTCACCAGCCGTAGGGTGGGCCTCTTGGCGCACCCTGCGTCGGTCGACCGAAGTCTGACCCACATCTCGCGCGTTCTCGCGACGATCGGGATTCGCCCGACCGTGATCTTCGGGCCCGAGCACGGCTACGGCGGCGAGGCGCAGGACATGATCGGGGTCGGCGACGCGACCGATCCGATCACGGGCGCGCCCATCGTCAGCCTGTACGGCGACCGGTTCGAGGATCTGACCCCCAAGGCAGAGGACCTCTCGAAGATCGACGTCCTCTTGATCGATCTGGCCGATGTAGGTAGCCGCTACTACACGTTCATCTGGTCGGCGCTCTTGGCGATCCGAGCGGCAGCGCGAGCGGGCGTGCACACCGTCGTCCTCGATCGGCCGAACCCGCTCGGCGGCGTGGTGACTGAAGGCGCGTCGCAGCACGCCGGATTCCTTTCGTTCGTCGGGCTCGAGCCGGTTCCCGTTCGTCACGCGCTCACGCTCGGTGAGATCGCGGTGCTCTTCGCCGCGCGAGATGGGCTGGATCTAGGTCCGAGCGGTGCGCTCCGTCTCGTGAACGTCCGCGGCTGGGATCGCGACGAGCTCGCGCCCACATGGGATCGGCCGTTCGTCATGACCTCGCCGAACATGCCGACCTTCGAGACGGCGCTGGTCTACCCGGGCGGCTGCTTGATCGAAGGGACGAACCTATCCGAGGGGCGGGGCACGACGCGGCCCTTCGAGATCGTCGGAGCGCCCTTCATCGATGGGCAGCGCCTCGCGCAGGACCTCGCTGGGTCGGGTCTTCCCGGCTTCGTGGCGCGCCCCATCACCTTTTTGCCGACCTTCCAAAAGCACGGCGGAAAGATTTGCGGAGGCGTGCAGGTCCACGTCACCGAGCCGGTCGCGTTCCGGCCCTACGCGACGTACCTGGCGCTCGTAGCGTTCGCGCGCGCACAGGCACCCGAAGCGTTTCGCTTTCGCACCGAGCGGTACGAGTACGTCGACGATATCCCCGCGTTCGATCTGCTCACCGGAAGCTCGCGTGCGCGCACGGCGATCGAGGCCGGCGAGCCGCTCTCCGCGTGGCTCGACGAAATTGCCGCGCCGGATCCGGCGTGGTCCGACGTGATCGCCCAAGCAGGCGCGCTCGTCCGGCGCGCCAACGATTGAGCTGCAGCGCTAGGCGGGCTTTACGCGGCGGGCGGCGTAGCCGACGAAGAACGGGCCCATCTGCGAGATGAACTCGCTCGTCTGACGCGTCTTTCGCATCGCCTGCACCACGTGCGAGAGCGGGTGTAGCTCTTTGCCGATGAGGCCGACGACGAACTCGTTGTCGTTGGCGTCGAGGCCATGGCAAGCGAGCCGCACGTCGTGCGCGAGATCGGCCTGGCCGTACGCGCGGCCGATGATCGCGTGCTCGCGAAGGATCCCCGCTTGGTCCCGACCCTCGAGCTTGGCGAAGGCGCCGCTCCTTCGGAGCGGGTACCACACCGCCCAAGGCCATTCCGCGTTTTCCATCACGCTCTTCGGCCTGTCGATGAGCCAGAACGCGAGGTCCTGCTCGTAGCCTTGCGAGTACGTACGGCCGAGCATCGAGAAGTCGTGCCGCTGCACGAGCGAGCCGGCGGCGGCGACCGCGGGGCGCACCTTCTCGATGAAGTCGCCGGGTCGGTCCGAGTACGAAAGGACGCCCACCCCGCTCGGTGCGTTGACGTCGGCGTACAAGACCGAGCTCGCGCCACGCGCCTGGAGCTCTTTTGCCAGCGTGTCGATGGCGCCGTCCGCCGTCGTGCCCGGCGGACAGTCGAAGACCAAAAGCTGCACGAAGAGGCGCCGATCGAGGAGCTGCGGGCTGCCGTCCGCCAATTTTGCCCCACGCTCGCTGACGTCGATCTTCGGGATCTCTTCCTCGGACATAGTCCCGGTCTAGCATCGGTCCGGTTTCGGCAGTAAGCCTGACCGCCGAATGAGCGCGATCGTGATCGTCGGTGCCCAGTGGGGGGACGAGGGCAAGGGCAAGGTCGTCGACCTCGTCACCGAGCGCGCCGAGGTCGTCGTGCGCTACGCGGGCGGGCCCAACGCGGGGCACACCCTGGTCGTGGGCGGGGAGAAGCTGATCGTCCGGCTCGTCCCGAGCGGTATCCTGCAGCCGCACTCGGTCTGCGCGATGGCCCAGGGCATGGTGGTGGACCCGGCCGTGCTCGTGTCCGAGATCGCGGCGCTCACCCAGCGCGGGATCAAGACCAGCGGCCGGCTCTTCGTCTCGGACCGCGCGCACCTCATCCTCCCGCATCACGTTCTCGTCGATGGCCTGCGCGAGGGATCGAGCGCCGGACAAAAGCTCGGCACGACCAAGAAGGGCATCGGTCCCTGTTACGAGGACAAGGCTGCGCGCCGCGGCCTCAGGATGTCCGACCTCGCGGACCTCGGGCGGGCTCGCAAGCTCGTCGGGCGAGCGCTCGAGGCGTGGTCGCCGACGATCGCCGCGCTCGGCGGTGAGACGCCGACCGTCGACGACTCGATGAAGGTCCTCGAGGAGCACGCGCCGCAGCTCCTGCCGCTCGTCACCGACACGTCCAAGCTCGCCGATGACGCGATCCGCGCGGGAAAGTGCGTCGTCTTCGAAGGCGCGCAGGGCATCTTGCTCGATCTCGATCACGGCACCTACCCGTTCGTCACCTCGAGCTCCGCCGTCGCGGGCGGCGCCTGTACCGGCGCAGGCGTGGGTCCGACGCGCCTCAAGCGCGTCGTAGGCATCACCAAGGCATACGCGACCCGCGTCGGCGAGGGCCCGTTCCCGACCGAGCTCAAAGACGAGCGCGGCGACAAGCTCCGCGAGCGCGGCGCCGAGTTGCCCCAGCGCTTGGTCTCGTCAGCGAAATCCTGGCTCTCGCACACCGCGGTCGATCGCAAGGCCGATATTCTGCCCTGGTTGGGCACGGAGAAGGAGCGCGCGAAGGCCAAGAAGCGCGACAAGGGCGCGCAGCGCGTATCGCCGGTAACCGCGTCGGCGCGCTACCTGGAACATATTCGCGACGCCTGGGACGCGGCTCACCCCGATGCACCGTTGGTTCAGCAAGAGCTGTACTTGACCGTGCCGGCCTCGTTCGACGCGGTCGCCCGCGAGCTGACCGTGACCGCCG
>JBGTSH010000012.1:0-65545 GCA_041940405.1 Polyangiaceae bacterium | reverse complement strand
GATCATCAGGTTGCGGCCGCGCAGGATCGCGGGATCGAACAGCGGGTTCGCGGAGTAGGACTGCTGCACCACGAACAGGCCGCCGGCGAGCATGGCGACGGGGTAGAGCCACCACAGGCTGGGGCCTGTTCCGCCGGTCAGCTCGTCGAGGCCGATCTCGTGCGCAGCCTCGACCACGTCGTCATACGCGTACCTCTTCTTCTGCACGCCGAGCGCGCGGTCGAAGATCTCGCTCAGCTCCTGGGTCGAGTAGCGCCGCGTAAAGGAGAAGGCGGGACGTGGCGGCGACGGCGGCGGATACGAAGCGGGCTGATGGAGCGAGCCCGGCCCGGGCGGCGCCGGCAGCGACGAAGGCGGCGCCGAAAACGGGGCGCCTGCTTGAACCGGAGCGCTCGCCGATTCGACGGCCGCGACGAGCAGGTGCATCGTCGTGTAGCGATCGTCGGGTCGCTTCTGGAGCGCACGCCGCACGACGGCCGCGAACGCGTGCGGCATCATCGCGATCGAGGGGGGCGGGGGCGGCTCCTCGCTCATGATCGAAGCGATGACGGCGAGCGGATCGTTGCCGGTCCACGGCGGCTTGCCGACGAACACCTCGTAGGCGGTGACGGCCCAGGCGAACTGATCGCAGCGGCCATCGAGCTTGTCGCCCCGGATCTGCTCCGGCGCCATGTACGTCGGCGTGCCCGCCTTGACGCCGTCGGCGGTGAGGGTCGAGAGCGACGCCTCTGTGGGAGCGCTGGCGTCGCCGCTCGGCCGCTGGCGGCGCGCGATGCCGAAATCGAGGACTTTGACGCGACCGTCGGAGCGGATGATCACGTTCTCTGGTTTGACGTCGCGATGGACGAGGCCGGCGTCGTGCGCGGCGCCGAGGGCGCGCGCGACCTCGACCAGGTAGCGGATGCGCTCGGTCGGCGAGACCATCGCGTCACCGACGACCGATCGGAGCGAGCGTCCTTGGACGAGCTCCATCGCGATGTACGGGCTCCCTTCGACCTCACCCACGTCGTACACGGCGACGACGTTCGGGTGATCGAGCTGCGCGACGGCGCGTGCCTCTCGCACCAGACGCGTGCGCGCATCGGGATCTTCGTCGCGGACGAGGACCTTGATGGCGACGCGGCGATCGAGCCGCTCGTCGTAGGCGCGGAAGACCCGCCCCATGCCGCCTTCGCCGAGAGGCTCTTCGATCCGAAAGCGGTCGATCTTGTCCCCGGGCTTCAGCATCGGCCGGCCGAGCCTGATGCTTCAGCCGCGCGGGATCAAGTCGCGCGCGCCGCGCCGGGAGCAGAGAGGAAAACGAACGGAACGAAGGCCCCGTAATAGAGGCCGTTCGGAACGGTGCGCAGCAGAAAACCCCAGTCGTTGCCGGCGAGGATGACGACGTCGGCGGTGGCCCAGAGCGTGTACTGAACGATCACGAAGATCGTCACCATGTTGAGCCAAGCCGCGAGCTCGCCGGACATGGCGCGAAAGCGCCGCCCGAGCACCGTCATACGGAGGCTCACGAGGAAGACGACCATCATCAGCTCGTAGCCGAGAAAGACGTGCCGGCCGTTCTCGAACCAAGACGGCATCAAGCGCTGATGGACCAGGGAGGCGACGGGCACGACGAACGCGAGCACCGCCGCGGCCACCCACGCCTTGGGCGGACCCAGGCCGTGCGGCGCGGCGCGGGAGAAGAGGAACGCCCCGACCAGGAGGAAGTACCGGAAGTCGCCGAGGATGACGAAGGTGATGCCGAGGTTCCGCTCGAGCATCGACGCCTTGGGGATGGGCGCGAAGCCGCCGGTGACCATCGCGTCGGCGACGATCTCCAGGAGGAAGATCGTCGTCCAGGCGGCGACGAAGCTCTGGCTCCGAGCGCGGACGAGCGCGAAGGCGGCCGCCGCGAAGAAGGCGATCCCGGGATGCAACCAGGGCGAGGCGTAGAGCGTTTCGAACACGCGCAGACACGGTCATACCCGAGAAGCGGGTCCGCCGAGAAGATTGCCGAGAAACCGCGTAGTACGACCTCGGCTACCTGAAGAAGCTCGAAGGATCCTGAGCGCGCAAGTCGTCGGGCGTGAACGTCTCGTCGTAGAGCGTCCTGGCGCGATCGCCGACGGCGCGAAACCGGAGTCGTCCGGCGCTCACGTCGATGACGCCGAAGTTGTGCTCGACGGCGCGGTGAATCACGCCGGGTGCGCTCGGAGGTGGGTCGAAGAGGAGCCCCGCGGCCGGCCCGATCTGAAACTCGCGGAGCCCGTGGCGGTGGACGTGCGCGCCGAACCAATGCTGATCGCCCGACACGAAGAGGATCCCTCTCGTGCCGGCGCGCGCAAACGCGCCGAGGATCAGGTCGCGCTCGAACCGGAAGCCGGACCAGTGATCCTTGCCGTTTCCGAAATCGAGGGGCACGCTCGAGAAGACGATCTTGAACGGAGCCGTGCTGCGGGTGACCGCGTCGATGAGCCAGCTTCGCTGAGCGAATCCGAGCATCGTCTTGGTGGCGTCGTCGGGTCGTCGTGCGGGCGACCGGTAGCGACGGGTGTCGAGGAGAAAGCATTCGACGTGCGCGCCCCACCGCCAGCTCCGGTAGCGAGGGCCCAGCCGATCGTGGCGAGGGAAGAAGCCATCCCAGATCGAGAGGGCTACCTCGCACGCGGTGAAGTCGTCGCCTCTCAGATCGCCGCCGCCCCAGTTGTTGCAGAACTCGTGATCGTCGTAGATCGCGCGCAGCGACGTCCGCGCGAGCCACGGCTGAAGGTCGCCCGACGTGCGCGCGTCGACGTGCCTCGAGAGGACTTCCCCAATCGGGCGCAGCTCTCCCGAGTCGTCCACGTAGGGGAAGTCGCCGAGCGAAACCGAGAAGTCCGCTGCCGCCAGCGCAACGTGCTCGAACAGGGACGTGTCGCGGTCGACGTCGACGTCCGCAATCACCGCGATCCGAACGTTGCGTGTGTCGTCGGCAGCCGGTGCGGTCGAGAAGGTGCGCTCGAGGAGCTCCGTCTCTCCTGCAGTGACGATCGCGCGGTGCGTGGTCGCCGGCGCGAGGCGCGCCAGCCGGGCGACGCCGGTTCCGCCTTTGCCGAGCGAAGCAAGCGAGCGCGAAAGGATCGAGCCGTTGGCCTCGACCACGATCTCCAGCGCGGGGTGGGATCCGGACCAAACCGGTACCAGCGCGCGGTGCTCGTCGACCTCGACGACGGCCGCCGCAGCCTCGCCGCCGGAGCAACCGAGCTGCGTCAGGCCGGCGGCTGCGGCGCTGCGCCCCAAGGCGCGCAGGCACGCACGCCTCGTGAGCGTCGAGCCGATCCGAGGGGCACCGCGGTGCGTCCGCATGGGACGCACTCAGCAAGCCGGGTGCCGCGGTCGTCAGCGGACGCTGGGCGGCGGCTCGCTCGAGCCGGGCAGCCCCTTCGGCGGCTTGTCGGCGAACATCTCCACCATCATCGTCGGTGCGACGTGGAGCGCGAGGATTTCGGGGCGAGGCGGCGCTGTCGTCCGTGCCATTCGGAGCGCCTCATCCATCGTGCGCGCCGTCTCCCAGCCCATGATCTTCGGGATGTACTCGTTGTCGGCGCCGACCACGATCATGCGGCCGACGTGCTGCCTGCCCGCCTCGCCCCAGTACCACATGAAGAAGGCGTGGGCGGGGTGGTACGCGTGGCCTTTGCGGTACATCTCGACATAGGCCGGGTTCGACGCGAACTTCTTCTCGTAGCGCCGGTGAAGCTCCATCGCGTCGCGCGTCTCCGGCAGCAGGCGATGGACGAACTCGATGTACGGGGCGTGCTGTTCGCTGTCGAACTTGTCGGTGCAAGGATGCAGCACGATCATCGTCCCGCCCTTCTTCAGCATCGGGACGCCCTTGTAGAGGTTGAAGAGGTACCCGTTCGCCATCACCTGCACGAGCAGCGGGTTGAGGAACGCGTGCACGTTGTACGGGCTGATGTAGGGAACGCCCGAGATCAGGATGTCGGCCTGACCGACGACCGGGACCAGGTACTGATCGTACCCGCGCTTGAGCGTGTGAACGTGCACCGCCTCGGTCTCGCCGGCGAAGACGCCCGTGACGCCGTAGGGTGAGGGCACGCGATCGAAGATCGCCTGACGGAGGCCCTGCGGCGTCTTGTCGAGCGTGATCTTGAGCGCACGGAGCGCGGCGCGCTCGGCCTGCGAGAGGTCGTCCTCGTTCTTGGCGAGGAACTCGAGCGGGCGATCGAACATGCGGTTGTTGATCGTCGTCTCGATCGTGAATACGCGCTTCTTGGCGTTGAGCAGGCGGCCCATGCGGACGACGCTCGTGTTGAGCTCGCTCTGCGACGGGTCCATGTACGAGTGGCAGTTGCGCATCACCTTGGGGTTGTGATGCGCCTCGAGGCTCTTGTAGCCGCAGAGTCCGACCGCGACCGACTTGTGCCCGCCGTCCATCGGCACATAGTTCAGGTTCACGTAGATGATGAGATCGCTCTCCGCCGCGCGGCGGTTGATCTCGACGATCTCGCCGTGGTCGGTCTCACCGATGCGGACGAGGCCGTCGGGCGCCTCGGCGTCGTGGTTGTAGAGCTTCTTCGGCCAGTACCTGTCGACGATCTTGTCGCCGAGCATGTGCCGGATCTCCCACTCTTTCATGCGGCGGTGAAAGCTCGTCGCGATGATCAGCTCGACGTCGTCGACGCCGTGATCGGCGAGGAGATCGAGGACGATCGTCGTCACCCGCTCGCGCACGTCGGGGCGGCGCATCGGCGGCAGCGGGAGCGAGATGTCGTCGATCGCGATCGTGACCTTCATCCCCGGCTTGAGCAGCGCGTAGAGCGGCTCCGAGTTGTACGGATGGTTGATCGCGTACCGGATCGCGGCGTCCACGTCCTTGAGCGCGGCGAGCGGAGGCTTCGGATAGACGACGCGCGTGCCCGTGGGCAGATCGACGTCCATCAGCTGGTCGCCGTAAAAGAGGGTGCGGGGCGCGCTTCGGCTGTCGATCGTGACGACGCTGGGATGACTCATTTTACTTCTGTCTCAGGCGGCGCGGTCGAGACGGATGACCGGCCAGTGATAGGTGCTCGCCAAGAGCTGGAGCTTGCGGTCGGGGTTCACCGCCGCAGGGTTGCCGACGATGCTGAGCATCGGGACGTCGGAGTAGCTGTCGGAGTAAGCGAAGCAGGCGTCGAGGTCGTGGCCCTTGGCCCGCGCGTGGTCGCGGACGAGCTTCGCCTTCTCGGGACCTGCGACGACCGGCCTGAGCAGCTTGCCGGTCGCGAAGCGATCCTTCATCTCGAGCTTGTTCGCGATGACGTCGCAGCCGCCGAGGTGCTCGGCCAAGAGCACCATGAGGAAGTCGAGCGCGCCGGAGACGAGGACGACCTCATGCCCCTTGTCCTTGCAGGTGCGGACGAGCTCTTTGGCCCCCGGATAGATCGCGGGCTTGATGACCTTCTCGAACGCTTCGCCCGCGAGGGTGAGGAGCCGGTCCTCGCTCATGCCCTCGTACGAGGCGAAGAGCATCTCGTTGAAGAGCCGGCGGTCCTGCATCTCTGCCAGAGCGAGCATCGGCGCGCGCACGAACGCCTTGCCGAGCTTGGCGAGGGAGTGGAGCGGCGTCGCCTGCCGCATCATGTAGAAGACGGTCGGGTGGACCAGGTTGGTCGAGACCAGGGTGCCGTCGACGTCGAAATAGCTCGCGGCCATGGGGGGATGACGCTTCTCGCGGATTTCGCGCACGGAGTCCACCCTTGCGAGCACACGCGTGAGCACCTGACCGAGCGGTCAGCCATGACCTGGCGCGTCACGGGACCAGCCGGCCATTGCCGCCGAGCCGAGAGGAGGATAGCTGGTCCACACTCGAACCATGCGAAACCGCCTCTTCTCCCTTCTCACCTTGTTGCCGCTCCTCATCTCCTTCCAGATCGGTTGTGACGCCCTCAAGGGCGGCTCCGACAAGGCGAAGAAGGAAGAGACCGAAGAGGAAGAAGACGACGACAAGAAGGACAAGAAGAAGAAGAAGAAGAAGGGTGATGGCGACGACGCGGGCAGCGCGACCGCGGCCGCGTCCGGAACCGGCGCCCCGACGGCAGCCGCGGGCGGCGCCGATGCGCCTCCGCTCGTTGACGGGCCCGCGCCCGACAAGAAGAAGCTCGCTGCGTTCTTGAAGGACGAGAAGGCCAAGCTCACGGCCGACCAGTTCGAGAACGCACTGATGACGCTCGCCGACTGCCGCCTCGAGACGCACGGCATCGACTACCAGTGCGACGCCTACAAGGACTACCAGAAGGCCATCGGCCACCCGGCGGATCTCGACGACTACAAGAAGCGCGCAGAGGCGGCGCAGAAGTGGGTTCGCCACAAGTCGCCGACGGTCCGCTACGAGGCAATCCGCAAGGCGTACTCGGGCTTCGGCTCGGGTGAAGGTGCGCTCAAGCCGATCCTCGTCGCGTGCAAGGCCGAGACGGAGCCGCAGGTCGTCGTGTCCTGCGTCGATTCGATCGGTCACTCGGCGAAGGACAAGCCCGAGGTGAAGGACTTCGTCTTTGCGAGCCTCGATCACGCCGACGACCGCGTGCGTGACCGCGCGGCGCAGGTCCTCGGCTCGCGCCTCAACCAGCCGATCCCCGGCTCGTACGAGAAGCTTGCGGAAAAGGTCGAGAAGGACAGCACCAAGAAGGTCAAGGCGTCGGCGTGCCGCGCGCTCTCTGCGCCCGAAGACCCTCGCGCGCTCGAAGTCTTCGAGAAGCTGCTCGAATCGAAGAAGACCGACGACGAGGTGCGCACCGCGTGCTTCGACGGCCTCATCCGCCTGTGGGCCGGCTACTCGTACCCGAAGAAGCCGAACAAGGACGCGTACGAGCTCACGATGAAGATCCTCGAGAAGACACCGCGCACCGAGAAGAGCCCGCCGGCGAGCCTCGGCGAGCTCGGCAGCGCGAAGACCGAGTTCAAGGACTTCGAGCGCTCCGCCAAGGATTGGTACAAGGACGCGAAGGACTTCTACAAGAAGGAGCGTCTCGTGAAGGCGCTCGAGGACATCGCGCTCGACTCGGACGCGAACAGCGGCGCGCGCTCGAGCGCGCTCTATACGCTGAAGTCGATCGGCGCGAAGGCGAACCTCGGCACCATCGCCACCAAGCTCAAGACGAAGACCGACTCGAGCTCGAAGTACCTCTCCGAGACCGCGTCGCGGCTCTCGAAAGAGAAGGACTGAGAGCCTCTTTCAGAATGGGGGCTCGGACTCGACCTTCGCGTCCAGCCCCTTGAGGACCTGCGCGAGGAGATCCGGGCTCTTCAGGCGACCTGGGCCTTCGAGCACGAGCAGCGCGTCGCCTTCGCGAGCGAAGGCGAACTGCTTGCCCTTGCGCTTGAGATCGCTGAGCGCCGCTCTGCCGCCGTGGCGGTAGAGGTTGAGATCGCCGCGCTCCTTCTCCATCGCGACCCGGAAGAAGAGGGGTAGCGGCCCCGAGTCTCCCATCGGTCCCTGAACGACGCTGACGCCCGCGGAACGAAGGCGCGACACCATCTCGTCGGCGGTGAGCTCGCCGAGCGCCTTCGCCGACCACGGCGTGACGCGCGTGCCTCCCGCGCTGCCGGCCGGATCGCCGCCGCCGATCGTGTCGCCCGCTACCGTGAACTCGAGCTCCTCGGTCATGGTCTGGAACGCCGCGACCGGGTCTTTGGACCGCGCCAAGAGCATGAGCCCCCACTCGCCGTCGAAGACGTATGCCTGCGTGTTCCACCAGGCTCGACGCGACTCCAAGAGGAGCCTGCCGAAGTCTTCGAGGCGGGAAGCCGGTGGGCCCGTGAGCGGGATGAGCTGAATGCTCGCCTGCGCTTGTGAGTCCTTCGGGTAGCTGACCTCGAGGAGCTTGTTGCCCTCTTCTCCCTGGAGCTCGCGCCTCACTCCGAAACCTGCACGGCGGGCCAACCCGGAGAGATCGGTGACGCTCAGGGTGCCGAGCCGGCGTTTCTTGCGAGGTACTGGAGCCGCCGTGCTCTCTTCCTCTTCGGTCTCGGGCGAGCCGTCGTTGCGCGAGCCGGAACGAAGCCCGCCGGCGAGCGCGAACGCGCCCCCGATCCCCAGCGCCGCACCGGCGGCGAGCCCCGCGCCGATCACGATGCGCCGCCCGATCGGGCGCGCGACAGTGGCCCCGTGCGCCACCGGCTGTGCGAGCGGCGGCGGCGGAGCGCCGCCCGTGCCGATGGTCATCGACGCAGGTGCGCCGGTCACGCTGGTGTGACCCGGCGGCGGCGCTTGCGGAAACGGAGGCGATGCGGGGACCTCGATGCGGAGCGGCGCGGCCGATGCCGCCGGTCGCGGCCACACTTGGCCGAGGGCCTGCGCGAGCTCTCGTGCATCACGAAAACGATCGGCGGGCTTGAGGGCCAGCGCGCGCGAGAGGATCGGCTCGAGCGGGCCGGCGTCCACGCCGAAGGTCTTCGGCGTCGGCCTTTCGGGATCGATCGCGGCCATGCGCGACTCGGAGCCGTAGGGCGGGCGCCCGACGAGCGCGTGAACGATCATCAGACCGAGCGCGTGCACGTCGGTCCAGGGCCCCGTCTTGGCACCCGCTACTTGCTCGGGCGCCGCGTAGGCGGGAGTGAACATTCGAGATGACGAAACCGTCATTGTTTCGCCGTTGCCGGCGGTCTCCTCGGGCATGACCAGCTTCGCGATGCCGAAGTCGATGACCCGAGGGATCACCGCCCCGGCCGCGCCTTCGAACATGACGTTCGAGGGCTTCAGATCGCGATGAACGACGCCTTGAGCGTGGGCGTAGGCGATCGCGTCCACCACCGCCGTCATGAGAGGGGCGACCTGATCCCGAGGGAGTGGACCGCGGTCGAAGAGATCGCTCATCGATCCTCCGCCGCACCAGGCCATGACCAAGAACGGTGTCGGGCCGGCGAGGCGAGGCGAGCTCAGGATCCCTGCGTCGAGCGCGGCGATGACGTTGGGATGCTTCAGCCTCGCGAGCGTTCGCGCCTCGTCCAGGAACATGGCGACGCGCGAGCTCCTCTGCTCGGCCGACCACGACGCTGGGGTCGAGAGCACCTTGAGCGCGACGCGGGTGTCGAGCAAGAGGTGCCACGCCGCATAGACGGTCCCGAAGCCGCCGGAGCCGACGATCTGGTCGATGCGATAGCGGCCCTCGACGAGCTCGCCCGCGAGCGAGGGCGGAGCGCTCGTCAAGGGAGGTCGCCACTTACCGCAGCTGAAAGCATTCCCCGATCCTAAACCATTGTGGCGCAGCTCCTGGATCGGCCGCAGCGAAGGAGGTGGCCGCAAAGGCTGGTGAGATGGATTTCGTTCGGAGCGGAGCGAGAGCTGACCGCCAGCAGGAACGACAGTGTTGCTCGGGGGAGAGGTAGCCGGACTTTATTTCGTCTGATGGCTAGCGAACGCACCTTCGACTCTCCGCTGGTCCTGGATGTCGAAGCCGGATGTCGCCGGTGACGACGCCGAGCCCGAGGTAGACCGTGGAGACATCGGTGCACTGCTCTTCGATCTCGAGCGACTTCGCCTCGAGGCCGTGGCGCCTGGTCTGAGCCGCGAGCCATAAACTCCCGGAATCTTGGAAAGCTTTCGTTCCGCGGGACCGGACGGACACCACGGCGTCACAAACTTTTCACTCCGGACCTGGCAATTTGCCAGCCTTCTTAACAAACGACCGGGATGAAGCGCGCTCCCATCGCCGTTCCTCACCCTGGGGCACATTGCCACGGGCACTTTGCCACGGAGGTCCCATGCTCGGCGCCGTCGATCTCGTTCAACCCGCAGCGGCTCCCCAACTCTTCGAGTCGGAGACGGTCAACATGTTGTCGAGCGACCCGGCGAAGGTCGTGGTGTCCGCGATCGGCTCGTACTCCTGCGCAGAGGTGTACATAAGCCGGCCCGCGGGGACCAGCATCGATCACCACGTGCGGGTGTTTGGTCGGGTGGGGGACGCCCGCGTTCTGCTCGCCGAGGTGCTGGCAGGCGAGCTGACCTACACCGTCGAGGATACTCGTGAAGGCGCCATCGCTCTGTCGGTGCGCGGGCGTCCCTGCTCGGCCTTCGAGGTCGAGTGCGCACCGAAGAGCGAAAACTTTAGCGGGATCCAAGTCTTCCTCCAGGCCTGGCACGCCGATGTGCCCCACGAAGTGACGACCGGTCCGCAGCGCGTGGTCGCCGTCACGCAGGGGGCACCCGCGGCCCAGAGCAACCGCTGGCCGGTCATGATCTCCGACGGTACCAATCCATACGGTACTGTCAGCACGCCCTTCTTCACGCGGCTGTCCAACGGCAGCGCGGCTCAGGGCGCCGTCACTACGCCGCTCTTCACGCGGCTGTCCGATGGCACCGCCGCGCAGGGAGGAGTGACTACGCCGCTGTTCGTGCGCCTCAGCGACGGCGCGACGGACTTCGGCACGAAAACAAACCCGCTCACCTCGCAACCCGTGGAGGCGACGCGGGCGACGTACTCGGGTGGCGGGGCGACCCTCTTGTCGCTCGCAGCTGCGGCGAACACCACGCTCATGCTGGCAGCGCTGTGGAACGCGGCCAACTCGGGCGTCGGCGCCGAGATCCAGCGCATCACCATCAGCTACTGGGGAGCGAGTACATCGGGCTCGGTAAGGGTGCGCGCGCGGCGAATCACGACCGCACCGACGACCGGAACTGAGGTCATCCCGCAGCAGCATGATTCGTCGGACAACCCCGCAGGCGCGGATCTCTGGATCCCCCCGACTTCGATTGCATTCTCGGGTGTCGACTTCTTCATGCTGGCGCTCAAGCCCGACGCCCGAGACACGTACGTGTGGTCGGCGCGAGATGCGGGCAGGCCCATCGTGCTGCGGCGGGGCCAGGCCGAAGGCTTCGAGATCCGAGCGATCACCGAGACCGCGATGGCGTCGGCGATGACGTTCGGCATCTACCTCCAGTGGACCGAGACGACCTGATCCGAGACGGAGCGAGCACCATGACCACGCACAAGTTCCAAGGCCGCGTCATCGATCGGGTCACCAAGGCTGGACTGCCCAACCTTCGCGTCGAAGGTTGGGACGTCCGAAACGTCGTTCGCGACATGGTCTGCGCCACCGACACCGGCGCCGGTGGCGCCTTCACCCTCGAGGTCGATGACGCGGATCTCGACGATCTCTTCAACAAAGCGCGACCCGTTCTCTTCTTCCGCGTGTTGGACGACGACAAGGTGCTCGCCGCGACGGATCGCACCGTTCGCTGGTTCGCGCGTGGCGACGCCAAGGCCGATCTGGAGGTCGACACGGCGCGCATCGTCGGCAAGGCGACGCCGACCCTCGCCGACTACGTGGTCGACGTGGTGCTCGTTGATCCTGCCACGGGGCCTCTCAGCGGCAAGGACGTCGACGTCTACGACGTCGACCTCAGCGCCTCGGCGACCACGGAGACTGTCCTTGCCAGCGGCATCACCGACACCCGGGGTCACGTGCGAGTTGTCTACGCACCGACTGTCGGCGGCGTGCGCAGGGCGCAACCCCGCCTGAAGGTCCGCGCCGAGGAGCGGGGAACCAACACGCTGATCGCCGAGACCTTCGTTTGCCGGGCAAAGCCGCGTGAGCGTGTGACGCTCGTCATCGGTGGCGGCACGTACGCGGGGACACCGCGCTACACGAGCACGCTCGACCGCGTCACGGCCGTCCTAGGCCCCGCCAATCTGGCGAACCTGACCGCCGCACAAATCGACGTCCTCGCTTGCCGAGGCAACATCCCGCGCGATGAGGTCGACGAGATCGCTTCAGCCGCCAAGATGAACGCGGCCGTGGCCGGCGTGAGCGCCGAGGCCTTCTACGGCATCATCCGCGGCGGCCTGCCGAGGAACCTCGCCGATCTCGCGACGCGGCGCCTGCCGCACATCCGCCGCACGCTCGAGGAGAGCATCGCCCGCAACGACGTCTCGTCAGCCCTGAGCGGGTCTCTGACCACCACGATGCAATCGCTCGAGACCGCGCTCGTCGCGCAGCAGTTCATCGAGCGCACCGACGGCGTTCCGGCTGGCGTCATCGCCGCGCGGACCGCCTCCACCGACACGAACCAGCGAGAAGCCTTCGTGAAGATCGCGATGAATCACGAAGGCGACGCGAAGTCGTTCTGGGAAGCGGTCGACACAGCGCTCACGTCGGAGGTGGCCGCTCGTTTCCGCGTTACCGCCGAGGCCGCGCCCCTCGTCGCGTCGCACCCGCCGATGGTCGCCGAGCTGAGCAGTCGCTACAACGCCGGCGCGCTCGAGAACTACCGCGCGCTCGCGCAGTACGACCGGCAGGCGTGGCTCGACATCATCAACCTGCCTGGCGTCGGGGTACCAGCGACCACACCGCCTACGACCCCGGCCGCCTACGCCGACTCCATCGTCGCTCGCGTCGAGGCCCGTTTCCGCACGCGCACGGCCGCGTGGCGCATCAAGCAGGCGAGCGGCACCGACCCGATGAACGGCTTCTTCTTCAACGGCAATCTCGAGAGGAACGCCACCTTCGACTTCGCCGCGTACCGCGTCGAGCACTACTTGAGAGAGAACCCAACAGCGCTGTCGGGTGTCGCGGGCCCCGAGCAGGCCGGTGTCGTCGCCCGCCTCAAGGAGATGGAGCGCGTCTACAAGATCACCGACAACTTTGCGCAGATGAACGTGCTCCTCGCGAGCGGGAGCGCGCCGAAGAACTCAGCCTCCACGTTCCACGAGATGGGCCTGACGAACTTCAAGGCGACCTACGGAGCAGCACTGGGATCAGGCGCAGCGGGCATGGCGACGGCGGAGAGCATCTTCGAGAAGGCCTGCTGGGTGACCGCGCAGAGCGTCATCAAGTGGTGGCAGTTCAGCCCCAAGGCGAACCCGCCCTCGGAGAAGGCGAATGTGCTCACCAACCACTACTCGCCCGCCGTCGTGCTGCCCAACTCGATCGCCGATTGGAAGGATCTCTTCGGCTCGCTCGACTCATGCGCCTGCAAGCACTGCCAGTCGGTCTACGGACCCGCGTCCTATCTCGTCGAGCTGCTTCGGTTCCTGAAGAAGCAGAAGCTCGTGAGCCCCTCGACCGAGACGGGGCAGGACAAGCTCTTCGATCTGCGCCCCGATATCGAGCTCATGGCCCTCGACTGCGCCAATGCCGACACGCCGCTAGCGTACATCGACCTCGTCAATGAGGTGATGGAGGTCAAGGCGGCGAAGCTCATCAGCCCGCCGGGTCCGGCGATGCCCGCCGGCCCAATCGAGACAACCTACGATCCCGACGAGCTCCTCGGCGCGCCCGAGGTGAAGTACCCCGAATCCTTCAAGCTCGTCTATCGCTACTTCGCTGGCGAAACCGTCAGCGGCTCGGTCGTCGCGTATCCACCAAAGGCGGTCCTCCATCTCTGGGACGAGGAGTCGCGTGTGCTGCTCGAGCACCTCGGCGTGCCCCGCCACGAGCTGCTCCGCGTGCTCGAGCCCGTCAGTCCGCACACCGACCATCCGCAGTGGATCGCGGCCGAGCGCCTCGGAATTAGCCGCCGCGCCTACAGGCTGATCGCGGGCCTCGACGCGACGATCCTGCAGCTATGGGGAGGCACCGCGCTCAGCAGCCTCGACGAGATGCCGACGTTCCTGAAAAAGTCCCGCCTCTCTTTCATCGAGGCGCTCGAACTCTTCGAGGCAGACGTCCTTGTCGCGACGCCGCCGCCCCCGGCCGCGATTGCAGTGGTTCGAGACGGCGACGAGCCCTGCAATACCGACCTGATGACGATCGAGAACCTCACCGATGTGAGACTCGACCTCATCTCCCGCATGCTGCGCCTTCGCACCGCGTTGGGATGGACGATTCACGAGGTCGATCAAGCGATCTTCACGGCAGGAGGCAGCGCGCTCGACGACACCTTCCTCCAGAAGCTCGCACGAATCGAGGACGTTCGGGCCCGTCTGAGGCTCGCGCCGCTCGAGGCCGCCGCTCTCTACGGCAACGTCAGCATCAGCGAGCGCCTGCACAATGGCGTCTCCGAGCCCTCCCTGTTCGGCAAGGTGTTCCTCAAGAAGACGGTCGCCGATCCTGACACCGCGGTCTTCAGCGAGATCGACGAGTACGGCACGCCGACCGGAGGGCCCGCGCTCAACAGCCACCAGCCGGCGATCCTCGCCGCCCTCAACCTGACCAGCGCGGACTATCGGCTGCTCGTCGCTCCGTTCGACCCGCCACAACCGGTTGACGCCGACACAAGCCATCCGCTGAAGGTGCGCTGGCCGGTCGTCGTCGACACGCTCTTTCTGACGCTGCCCAGCTTGTCGAGGCTCTACCGCATCGCGACCTTCACCCAGGCAGCGCGGCTCTCTGTGCGCGATCACCTGATCCTGCGCGCGTACAGCGGCAAGAACGTGCTCGACGGCGACGAACTCGTTAGCGGCACGCCACAACCAGGGGTCCCGGATGAGGCTGTCGACTACCTCGATGTCGTCGACAACGTGAGGGCCCTGCGCATCGACATCGCCGAGCTCGACTTCTACCTCCGCGACTTTTCCAGTGAGCCGAGCTCCCTCCGCCCGAGCGAGGAGGAGGTCACGTTCTGGCACGACGAAATCATGGGCGGCGTCGCGCAAGCCATGAAGGCCGCCGAGGCCGTCACCGACGACGACGTCGGTACGCTCAGCAAGAAGCTGCTCCTCGCCTTCTTCACGGAAGGGTCGATCCCCTATACGTCGATCCTCAGCTATGTCGACAGCGGTGGAGATCCCAGCCGGATCGCGGATCTCGCGCCCTACGTCCGCGATCTCGATGACGCGGAGGACAAGCTCGATGCCGGAGGTCCGCTAACCGAGCGGCGTGATCGCTACGCCTACCTCGCCCAACAGCTGTCGCGCTACCTCGACAGCTTCAACTTCGTAGTCCAGGCGCTCGCGATCCGCTTCTCGATCGACGCCGAGGCGATGAAGCACCTCGTCACCGTATCCATCAAGCGCATCTCCAGCCCGACGCAGGCGTCGATTCGTGAGTTCCTACCGGACTTGCATCCCGCGAATACGGCCACTCCACCCGCGGTCCCCGATCCGTTCGAGGGCACGGCAACCGATCGCAAGAAGCTGCTCCGCCGCATCCACAAGGCGGCAGGCATTGTCCGCCAGCTCGGCCTCACAACCCGCGAGGTCACACAGCTCTTCCCGGAGTCCGGCGCATCCGCAGCACTCCCGTTCCTCGCGCTCAACGAGCTGCCGGTGCTCGACACGGGACCCTCGAACCTCCTCGACGCCGACTCCAATGCGAGGAGCCGATTCACCGCCTGGCTTCGCATCGCCCGCATCGTCGAGCTTCGCAATTCCTGGAAGGCCGGATCCGAAAATCTCTTCGCGATCTTCACTGCCGCGGCAACCGAGACTCTGGAGAAGCTCCAGTTCTTCACCTCCGAAGGCTCCGGCTGGCCGCTCGCGGATGTCGAGCACCTCTGCAGTTGGTTCGGGCTCGACGCCGAGTCTTTCAAGGACGAGCTCGGCCTGCTCAAGCTCGACAAGGCGATGCGCGCCCTTCTCCGGATGGGCGTCGCTGCCAAAGAAGCCACACGTTGGACCGACCTCTCCCGAGCCGTCCCCGCCGATCCGCTCAACGTGCCCGCAGTCGAGAGCACGACCGATCCAAACCCTGTCTGGGTCGCTCGATCCATCCGCCGCATCGCCCGCTCGCGCAACGGAACCGCCGGTTGGCGAGACGTCATCCGCCCGCTGCGCGATCGGCTCCGTGAAAAACAGCGCGATGCGCTCGTCGAGCTCGTCCTGCACAAGACCAACAGGAACGAATCACGCGAGCTCTTCGGTGACATGCTCATCGACGTCGACATGAGCCCGGTCATGCTCACGAGTCGCATCGTCCAGGCGCACGGCACCATCCAGACCTTCGTCCAGCGCTCGATGCTCCGCTACTACGACGACTTCGAGCTGAACGAGGACGCCGGCAACCAATGGCGCTGGATGAAAAACTACCGCGTCTGGGAGGCGAATCGAAAGATCTTCCTCTACCCGGAGAACTGGATCGAGCCCGACCTGCGCGACGACAAGAGCCCGCTCTACCAGGCCTTCGAGCGCCAGATGCGCCAAGGCCCCGTCACGCTCGCGGCGGCTGAGTCAGCCTACCGCGCCTACCTCGAAGGCCTCGAAGAGCTCTCCAACCTCGATGTGCGCGCCGTCTGTGTGGAAGAGAAGCCCACCAACGCGCCCACGCTCAACGCCGCAAAGGAATACGCCTACCACGTCTTCGCCCGAACCCGCGCGCCCCATCGCTACTACTACCGGCGCCATGAAGACGGCGCTTGGACCTCGTGGGAGAAGCTCGACATCGACATCGAGGGCGATCACCTCATGCCGATCTTCTACCAGGGGAGCCTCTACCTCTTCTGGCCCACGTTCACGGAGGTCGAGCATCCCGACAACGCCAGCCGTGATGAGGCGCCGCCATACCTCAACACCCGGCTCGGGGTTCGCTACGCTGAACGCCGGCATCGTCAGTGGACGGCGAGTCAGTCGATCGGCATCTCGGTCGACCTCGGCGGCACGCCGCCTCACGAGGCGCTAAGCTTTCAAGTATTCGAGTTCAGTAGCGGGCTCCGGATCGAGGGACTCGGCTACAGCACTGCCGCGGTTCCACCCGGAAATACCAGCAAACCGGATCACATCGTCACCTTTGACTTCGATCCGTTGCGGCCTGCGCAAGGCAGGCTTTCGGGCATCAACTTTCTCGTTCCGAGCTCCAGTGTCCAGCTCTCTCCGCAGACGTTTGTCACAGAGGACGTCGGTCGGCCCTGGGAAACCTACCTCGAAGCGCAGCACTTCATCCGATTGGATAGCAGTCCGTACAGCAAGCTGTACCTGCACATTTTGGACGCAGATTGGCACGAGATTCTGCAAGACGTCCCACGCGGGTTCCGTATCGTCGTCCCGCGTACCCAAGAGACCACGTACGAGCGTCCTATCGTTTTCCTCCAAGATCGCGAGCGTAGCTTCGTCGGGCGGTTGCTTACCTATCGCAAGCATGAGGGCAGCGGCACCGGGCTGAGCCTCTTCGACACGCCGGACGTCAATTATCAGCTGGCCTTCTCCTCCTTCGGGAAGGGGTACTGGTTCGAGCGTTTCGACCACGGCTACATTTACGAATTCCGCAAAGCGCTTGCCGCTCGTGGCCTCGACGGCCTGCTCCGCCGCGCGAGCCAGGATGAACCCAAGCTCCAGGACCTCGGCGGAAGCGTGGACTTCTCGCCTTCGTACGGACCGACCAGCCTCGTCCAGAAGTTCCCCGTCGACGAGGTCGACTTCGCTCACGGTAGCCCGATGGGGGTCTACAACTGGGAGCTCTTCTTCCACCTTCCTTTTGCGATCGCCCAATCCCTCAGCCGCGAAGGACGGTACGAGGACGCCATCAAATGGTTCCACTACGTCTTCGATCCAACCGACGGCGGCGCGGCCACCGGCCAGGCGAACAGCTACTGGAAGTTCAAGCCCTTCTACGAGAACCTGGACCTCGCCTCGATCCAGCAGCAGCTCACCAGCGTCAGCCAGAACACGTACGTCCAAGAGATGGATGCGTGGGCCAACGCCCAGGAGTCGAACACGGTCAACGCCAAGGTGATCGCGCAGATCAACCTGTGGCGAAAGAACCCGTTCAATCCCCACGCCCTCGCGCGCCTTCGTCCGGTTGCCTACCAGAAGGCTGTCGTCCTCGCGTACATCGACAACCTGATCGCCTGGGGCGATCAGCTCTTCACGCGCGACACCATGGAATCGGTGAACGAGGCGACGCAGCTGTACCTCATGGCCTGGGACATCCTCGGGCCGCGTCCGAATATCGTTCCCACCGATCCGCCCGCGCCGAAGACCTACCAGGATCTGCAGGCCATCGATCCGTTTGGCAACGCCTTCATCGAGAACGTCGAAGCAGTTCAAGATGCCGGCGGCATCCTCGAGGTTTGCCACGACACGCCTCCGCCGCCTCTCATTGGCTCGCCGTACTTCTGCATTCCGCCGAACGACATCCTCCTCGGTAAGTGGGACGTCATCGAGGATCGGCTCTTCAAGATCCGTCACGGTCAGAACATCGAAGGTATCGAGCGCCAGCTCCCGCTGTTCTCGCCGCCCATCGATCCGGCCCTCCTCGTCCAAGCCGCCGCATTCGGCATCGACTTCCAGACCGTCCTCAACGACGTCGCCGCCGGCGCCCCCGCATACAGGTTCACCGTCCTCCAGCAGAAGGCGGTCGAGTTCGCCTCCTTCGTCTCCTCCCTGGGCGCTCAGCTCCTCTCCGCGATCGAGAAGAAGGACGCCGAGCACCTCGCCATGCTCCGCGCCGACCAAGAGATCGAGGTCCAGGATGCCATCCTCGACACCAAGAAGCAGCAGCTCGCCGCCGCCAAGCAGGACCTTGCCGCCGCGAAGGAATCGAAGAAGCTCGCGGAATCTCGTCGAGACTTCTATGAGGATGCGCAAGGTAATAGCCCGCTCGAGGATGCTGCCCTCGTCACTTCGGCGATTGCACAGGGCGTCAAGCTGACCTCGGAAGTGGTCCGCCTCACGGCATCGGGATCGCATCCTGCGCCGAACACCGCCCACGGCGGCGCTGGGGCGATGGGTAGTCCTTTGGAGGTCATCATTGTCGGTGGTCCCGGAATTGGTGCGAGCAACGATTCCGCCGCCGAAGCCATCGGCGTGATCGCAGACACGATCAGTTGGGCCGCGGGCACCATGGCGACGCAGGCCGGCTACCAGCGCCGCGACGAAGAGTTCGAGCTGCAGGAAGATCTCGCCAAAAAGGAGATCAGGCAAATCGAGAAGCAGATCGCTGCCGCCGAGCTGCGCGTCGCCGTCGCCGAGCACGAGCTCGCCCTGACCGACAAGCAACTCACGCAGGCCCGCGACGTCCGCCGCGTCATGCTCGAGAAGTTCACCAAAGAGGACCTCTACGATTGGATGCAGGCTGAAGCGGGCGCGGTCTATTACCAGGCCTACAAGCTCGCCTACGACCTCGCCAAGAAGGCCGAGCGCGCCTTCCAGATCGAGCGCGGCGACACGAGCCAGACGTACATCCGCTTCAACAACTGGGACGGCATCAAACGCGGCCTCCTCGCCGGCGAGAAGCTCGCCCTCGATCTGCGCAAGCTCGACGCCGCGTATCACGAGCAAAACAAGCGCGAGCTCGAGCTCACCAAGCATGTCTCGCTCGCCAAGCACGATCCCGAGGCGCTGCTGGGGCTTCGCGAGACGGGTGTCGCCGCCTTTCGCATCGGCGAGAACGAATTCACCCGCGACTACCCGAAGCACTATCTGCGTCGCTTGAAGCAGGTCTCGGTCTCGCTGCCCTGCGTCGCCGGCGCCTATGAGGGTGTCTCATCGACGCTGTCACTCAACGCCGGCGAGACGAGGCTCTCACCGACCGCGAATCCGACCACGCTCTTTCACAACATTCAGAGCATTTGCACCAGCACCGCCCGCGAGGACGGAGGCATCTTCGAGCTGGGCTTCCGCGATGAGCGCCTCTTGCCGTTCGAGGGCGCGGGCGCGCATTACGATGGCTCCGGAGCTCAATGGCGGTTCGAGCTCTCGGCGGGCAACGAGCTCGTCGGCGACTCGATTGACGACTTGGTCCTCCACATCCGTTACACCGCGCGATCCGGTCGAAATGCGAGCGCGACCGCGACGAATCGCAAGCGTCTCTTCCGCCTGAAGCACGACTTCGCTGATACGTGGTCCTCCTACACCGAGGGCACCGCGACCGAGGTCGTCCTGCCGTGGACAGCGAGCATGTTTCCGAGCGGCTGGAAAGAGCAGGCGGACAAGGTGCAGGCCTTCCGCGTCTACACGCGTGGGATTTCAACTACCAACGTGCAGCTGGTGCTCACGCGCGATGGAGGAGGTGGGCCGCCGTCGAACACATCGGGTGGCGCGTGGAGCGCTCCCACGGGTGGGTCGACTTCGCTTTCACAGTGGGTGGCTGCAGTCCCGACCACCACGATGGTAAGCGGGACTTGGCGGCTGTCGTTTACCAATGTGCCGCCAAGCCCACCTGCTCCAAAACCCGCAGACGTCTGGATCGTCGTCGAGTACTCGACGGCCGCAATTCCGTGAGGGGCGAGCGATGATGCGCGACGATGGCACTCGCTCCAGCGGACCGAAGGGCCAAAGCGACGACGACACAGCTCCGCCGACGGGGCCAGAGGCTACGCGCCCGGCAACTTCCAGGACCGAGCCCGAGGCGCCTCGGCGCGAGCGCCCCGCGCTCGCGGAAGGCACGCGGCGCCCGCAGGCGTCTTTGCCGTCCTTTGCCGCCGTGACCCCACCGAAGCTCGATACCCCGAAAGGCGGAGGAGCGCTCCGTGGGATGGGCGAGTCGTTCAGGCACAACGCGGCGACCGGCACCTGGTCGATGACGATACCGTTGCCCGTCACCGCGTCGCCGCGCGGCCCGACGCCGGAGCTGTCGCTCTCGTACGACGTTGGGCAAGGGCAGGGTGTGTTCGGCCTCGGGTGGTCGCTCTCACTGCCCGCGATCACGCGACGGACCGACAGGAAGATCCCCGAGTACCGCGATCGGGAGGATAGCGACGTGTTCTCGCTCGCGGGAGCCGAGGATCTGACGCCGCTCCAAACCGAGGGACCGCCCGGGACGTGGACGCGCCACACGACGCGTTACCGCCCCCGCGTCGAAGCCGGCTTCGCGAAGATCGAGCGGCTCACCAAGCCGGATGGCTCCACCTACTGGCAGGTCGTGACGCGCGACAACGTCACCCACACCTACGGCTTCGATGAAGAGAGCCGCATCGCAGATCCAGCCGATCAGAAGCGCATCTTTTCGTGGCTGCTCTGTAAGACCGTGGACGATCGCGGGCACGTCATCACGTATGAGTACGACGTCGAAAACATGGACAACGTCCCGCTGGGCAAGCCCAGTGAAAAGCATCGCCGGACTGGCCTGGCGCCGGTCGGCGCGAACCGCTACCTGAAGCGCGTCAAGTACGGCAACACGACGGCGAACGACGCGTCCACACGCCGGTTCGAGCTGGTGTTCGACTACGGCGATCACACCGGAGATCCATCGCCAGCGCCCAACGTCACCAAAGCATGCCGCGTCGACCCGTTCTCGTCGTATCGCTCCGGTTTTGAGCTGCGCACGTACCGCCTCTGTAAGCGCGTGCTGATGTTTCACCGCTTCCAGACCGAGCTCGGACAAACCGACGAGATCGTCCGCGCGCTCGCCTTCAGCTACGACGAGACCAATCCGCACGTCACCAAGATGACGGCGGCCACCCTCACCGGGTACACCCGGAGCGCAGGCAACCTCGTCTCCGAGAGCCTGCCCGCGATGCTCTTCTCTTACACCCCGGACGCGCTCTCGACGCGGGTCAAAGAGATGTGGGACGTCCAAGCGTCTCCGGGCGTGCAGGGCTCCACCGTGACCGATTTTCCTGCTCGCGCACTGGGACGCCGTGCGCAATGGGTCGACCTCGATGGTGAAGGGATCCCCGGCGTCCTCGTCGATGAGGCCGGAGCGCTCACCTACAAGCGCAACCTCGGAACCGCCAGGCTCGCGCCCGCTCGCCGCCTCCCCACTCGGCCGTCGCACACCGCGATCGAGTCGGGCGCAACACAGCTCATGGACATTGGGGCCGATGGTCGGCTCGCAATGGTCGCCCTCTCCGGCAGCATTCGCGGATACCACGAGCGTCAGGACGACAGCTGGGGCCCCTTCGTCCCGTTCAAGAACGCCCCCAATGTCGACTGGGGCGATCCCAACCTTCGCCTCCTCGATCTCGATGGCGACGGCCGCGACGACATCCTCATCACGCGCGGCGATCACTTCGAGTGGTATCCGTCAAAGGGCAAGGAAGGCTGGGACGCTCCTCGCCGCATAGCACGCCCCCAAGACGAAGAGCGGGGACCTGCGGTCGTCTTCACCGGACCTCATTCCACGGTCTTCCTCGCCGACATGTCCGGCGACGGCCTGGCCGATCTCGTCCGCGTCACCCACAGCCGTGTCGTCTACTGGCCCAACCTCGGCCACGGCCGCTTTGGCGCCATGGTCACCATGGACGCAGCGCCCTTTCTCGAGCCGCCCGAGCGCTTTCACCCCAACCGGGTCCGGCTCGCCGACCTCGACGGGACTGGGACGGCCGACCTCGTCTACTTTTCGGCGCGCGGGATGCACATCTATCGCAACCGCGCGGGCAACGGCTTCGCCCCCGAGCACCTGAACGACATGGTGCCGGTGCCGGATGCTCTCAGCACGCTGTCGATCATCGACCTGCTGGGCACGGGCACCTCTTGCGCCGTCTGGTCGCCGACGCCAGCTGGCAGCGCGCCTCTTCGATACGTCGATCTCTTCCTGTCGAAGAAGCCCAACCTGCTCAGTCAGATTGACAACTCGTCCGGCCTCCTGGTCCGGCTCGAGCACACCTCCTCGACGAAGTTCTACCTCGCCGACCGAAAGGCCGGGAAACCGTGGGTCACCAAGCTCCCTTTCCCTGTTCACGTCACCGAGCGCGTAGAGACGTACGACCAGATTTCCAAGACCCGTCTCGTCTCGACGTATTCCTACCACCACGGCCACTACGACGCCGATGAACGCGAGTTCCGCGGCTTCGGCCGCGTCGATCAGGTCGACGCGGAGACTTTCGATCAGCACCACGGACAAGGACTCTTCCCCAACTACCCCGTCGAAAACGGCGAGCAACCGCAGCACCCGGTGCTCGTCAAGACATGGTTCCATACCGGTGATTGGAAGAACCGCGCCGCCGAGGCGGCGCAGTACGCGACCGAGTACTGGCAGGCTGACACGAGCGCGCCAGCCATTCCTGCACCCGCGCTCCCGACCGGACTTTCTCCCGACGAGCTCAAAGAAGCTTGCCGCGCCCTCCGCGGCTCGCCCCTACGCGTCGAGACGTATGGTCTCGACGGCGCGCCGGAAGCCACGACGCCGTACTCCGTCTCCAAGCACACATACGAGATCCGACGCCTCCAGCCTCGCTTCATCAACGGCGCCGGCAATCTACTCCGCGGGTCATTCCTGCCGATCGACGCCGAGACCCATGAGCACCAATACGAGCGCAGCGCCACCGATCCGCGCTTCTTCCAGTCGCTGGCCCTCTTCGTCGATCCGTATGGCACCGTCACGCAGTCCGCTCTGCTCGCGTACCCTCGCCGTGGCAGCCCGCCGCACCCCGAGCAGAACGTTCTGCTTTGTCTGGTCAGCGACCTCACGATCACTCACATCGATGACGTGACCGGCTATCGCTTGGCGGTCCCTCACGCCGGCAGGACCTTTCAGCTCACAGGCCTCACCGGCACGCAGACGGCCCCCACGTCGCGCGCTGCGGTGAAGACCTCGTTCGACGGCGCGACGGTGATTCCGTACCACCAAGCGCCACAGCCGCCGCAGGTTCCGGCCGTACTCGAGAAGCGAATCGTGGAGCACGTCAAGCTCCGGTATTGGAACAGCACGAACCTGCCGACGACTCTGCCGCCGGGCCCAACCAATCTCCTCGCCTTCGGTCAGGCAGACTTCCGCGGCCTCGTTTACGAGACCTACCAGCTCGACAGCACGACGGAGCTCCTCGCGGCCGCCGACAACAAGGTCACCTCCGCGATCCTGACCGAGGGCGGCTACATCCCGCTCTCCGGAGAAAGCGGTAACTGGATCCCGAGCGGCTATGCCTTGCCGAGCTCCAGCAAGTTCTTCCTCCCAGTCTCCTCGACCGACCCCTTCGGCAACACGACCACGATCAGCTACGACACGCACGATCTCCTCGTCACGCACGTTACCGATCCGCTCTCCAATACTGTCGCCGCCAGCCACGACTACCGTGCGCTCGCACCGACCCTCATCACCGACCCCAATGGGAATCGGGTCGAGGCTGCGTTTGACGCGCTCGTTCGCGTCACCAAGATCGCGGTCCAGGGCAAGGTCGGCTCTTCGGACGGTGACCTCATCGCCAACCCGACCGAGGAGTACACGTACTTCACCAACCAGTGGACCCTGCCTACGCCAAAGCCGAACTACGTCAAGCGCAGGGCCCGCGAGACCCACGGCGCCGGCGCCACCGCGTTCCAAGAGAGCTACACCTATACCGACGGATCCGGCCGCATCGCGATGGTCAAGGCCCAGGCGGAGCCGGGAAAGGTCCCAGGCGGAGGAACCACCGTCTTCGATCCTCGCTGGGTAGGAAGCGGCAAGACCGTGATCAACAACAAGGGTAACGCCGTCAAGCAGTACGAGCCGTTCTTCTCCAGCACCCACGAGTATCAGGACGAAGCCGCCATCGTTCAATGGGGCGTCACCGCTGTCGTTACCTACGATGCTCTGAGCCGTCCGAAACGAGTCGATAACCCCAACGGCACCTACCGGAGGTCCTTCTGGACCGCCTGGGAATCAAGTGCCTTCGACGAGAACGACACCCTCGACGACCCGGCGGGAACCATCACCAACCTGTGGCAACTCGCTCGGAAGGACCTTCCAATGAGCGATCCCGAGCGAATCGCTCTCGACAAGTCGCTGCCCCATCGCGCGACGCCGACCATCACCCAAACCGACGTCCTCGGCCGGCCGTTCCTCGTGCGAGCCAACAGCGGCACCAGCACAGCCGCGGTAAACCACGATACGCGCACCACGTTCGACATCGAGGGCCAACCGCTCAAGGTCACGGATCCCCTGGGCCGTGATTGTCAGACCCATATCTTCTCCATCGGCGGCAGGCTCCTCAAGGAAGCCAACATCGACCGGGGCAACCGCTGGATGTTTGCCAACGTCCTCGGCACGCCCATTCGCAAGTGGGACGAACGTGACCAGACCTTCCGCACCGTCCTCGACGCCCTTCAGCGCCCCACCCACCTCTTTCTCAAGGTCGGCACCGGCGCAGAGGTCCTCCTCCAACGCAGCTACTACGGCGACGACGCCGGCATCACCGACCCTCACCTCCAGAACCTGCGCGGCCAGCTCATCGCCCAATACGACGGCGCGACCCAGACCCGCACCACCCAGTTCGACTTCAAAGGCAACCCCCTCAACGTCCTCCGCCGCCTCACGCTCGCCTACGCGACGACGCCGGACTGGAGCGCGCTGAGCGCCGTCACCAGCTCCGCCAACGCCGAGACGACCGCCGCCTCTCTCCTCGAACCGACCGAGCTCTTCACCCAAACGTTCCAATACGACGCGCTCAATCGCGTCGTCTCCAGCATCGGCCCCGACGCGAGCGGAACCGAGACCAAGCCGACCTACAACAAGGCCGGCCTGCTCGACAGAGTCGAGCTCCGCGTCCGCGGCGTACCCACGTGGACGACGTTCGTCTCCGACATCGAATACAACGAAAAGGGCCAGCGCACCCGCATCGTCTACTCGAGCGGCAACGTCGAGACGACGTACCAATACGATCAGTTGACGTTCCGTCTCAAGCAGCTCTTCACGTCACGCGGAAGCCCCGCCAACGACCTCCAGAAGCTCACCTACACCTTCGACCCGGTCGGCAACATCGTCGTCATCGCCGATGACGCCCACCAATCCGTCTTCTTCAACGACGCGTTCGTCTCGCCGGTCCAGAAGTTCGAGTACGACGCCATCTATCGCCTCAAGAAGGCCAACGGCCGCGAGAACAACACAACCGTCGCCAACACCCAGCGCGACCACAACGACCTCCCGATACACAATCTTCGCCACCCCAACGACCCGACGGCAATCCGAGAGTATACGGAGCACTATGCCTATGACGCCGTAGGGAACATCCAATCGCTCCAGCACATCGCCGAGGGGTTTCCCGCCTTCTCCTGGACGCGCACGTACACCTATCAAACGACGCCGTTCAGCAACAACCGCCTCATCGCCACCTCCGGCGGCGGCACCTTCGGGCACGACGTCCACGGCAACATGACGTCCATGCCGCACCTCGCCACGATCACCTACTCGCCCTTCGACCAAATGAAGAGCGCAGACAAAGGCGGAGGCGGCATCGTCTACTTCACCTACGACGGAGGCGGCCAGCGCGTCCGCAAGGTCTGGGAGCACTCCGGCCTCAAGGAAGAGCGCCTCTACCTCGGCGGCTTCGAGATCTACCGCCGTTGGAGCGGCACCACCAAGGAGCTCGAGCGCGAGACCCTGCACGTCATGGACGGCATCCGGCGCATTGCCATGGTCGAGACCAAGACGGTTGACACGAGCGTCCCGCCCTTCACACCGACGCCGAGGTACCGCTACCAGTTGACCAACCACCTCGACACCGCACACCTCGAGATCGACGAGACCGGCCTGGTGATTTCGTACGAAGAGATGCACCCGTACGGGACGTCGGGGTACCGGAGCGCGGACAGCACGGTGGAGGTCAGCGCGAGGAGGTACCGGTACACCGGGAAGGAGAGGGACGAAGAGACCGGCTTCGACTACTTCGGGGCTCGCTACTACGCGCCGTGGCTTGGCAGGTGGACCACGGCGGACCCGCTGGGGCTGCAGGCGGGGCTGAACTTGTACTTGTACGGGCGGGCGTCACCAGTGGTGATGGTCGACCCGAACGGTATGGATTCGGGGGCGTTCCAGGAGATCAACCGGGAGTTGAACACCCCCAAGCCCCCTGACGAGTACAACGATGGTGGATCGGGCGCAGGACAGGGCCCACCGGATCCGGACTGGACTGCACCACCCGAAGGCCCGACGGCCAAGGAGGTGGCGAGGGAAGTCATGACGATTCCCTTCTACCTCGTGGCGATGGCTGCCGCGTTCATGTCGTCCCCCGCGAATGCGCCAACATCCGCCGACGACCCCGCCCTTCAGAACCGACTCTCGACACCAAACTACGCTGGGCGTGCTGCGTTGGTTTGGGCAGGCACTCGGGGCAGCCCGGTTAAGGCTGGGTCCGTCGGCGGAACCATATTTCTGGAAGCGGGGACAGGTGCGGTCTTGGGTGTCGGCTCCGTTGGCCTCGAAGACGCTCATGCGGGCGAGCTGTCGGGTTCGGAGCGCTATGGCCTTGCGGCTGGTCTTGGAGGAACCGCTGGCCTCGCAAGCGGAGCGCTGAAAGCGCTGAAACAACTGAGTGTGACCTCCGAGGCGAGCCCCCTCGTTGCCAGCTCCGGCGATGATGTCGCAGAAGCCACCATACTCCGAGATATTGCCCACGGTGAGAAGGTCGGAGACCTTCTTCGGGAGGTTGGAGACCTCACGCGAAAGACGGATGTTGAGCACGGAATCGTGACCTTGGCGGATGGTCGCCGTGTTGTCATCAGCGGGGGCTCAGGTGGGATCGACTTGAACCAGCTCGATGTCAGGAGGTTGTTGCTCCACAGCCATCCGCCCGGCAGCGAACCAGGCCCGTCGCTAGAAGATTTCGTTGCAACAGACTATTACTTCCAACGCAGCTCATGGTTGCTCGAGGTAAACATCGATCTCCCAGACGTCCTCTCGAGGATCAGGGTCCGCGACAAACCGTGAGGGTTCAGTGGCGCTAATCACTCCTGGCACCAAGTGCGCGATTTGCGGTGAGCTGATTGCTGGCCGATCTGCGGTGTCTTTCCCGCATTTCAGCCGCAACAGGAAGGACCCTCTCTTTTTGTTCACGGACGCCACAGTCCATCGTGATTGCTTTGAGGCTAGTCCCCTTCGGGATCAGGTTCGGCATCGCGTGGACGAACGAAAGCGCCGGATGAAGGACCGTTCTTGTGCGGTCTGCGGTCATCCGATCAAGGACGATTGGTACACCACCGGCCATCTGACGGACGACCCGAGTGATCCCTTGTTCGAGTTCAACTACGTGCACTTGCACTTGGCCCATCTGAGCGACTGGCCGAAACTTGAGAGGTTTCGTGCCCTAGTGCTCAGCTTGGAGGACTCCGGTAGGTACGAAGGCCCATCTATACTTCCTTCGGTGTAGTCGTCCACCTCCGCTCAATCCGCGCGTTTCACCAGACGTCTCGGCGCCGGCGACGGAGCACGAGGACGAGGTCGCGATCGCCGTCAGCGCGCGCACACTGATCACCACCGCATCGCCATCCCCTACTTCGCGGCGGGCACCATCGCGGGGCCGGAGGCGGCGCGCTGATGCTCGCCGCGTCGTTTCTCTCGGTACCGCCGGCGGCGACCGCCAACCTCACGAGCTCCGCCAGCGCCCCAGGGTGCTGCTTCGCAACCGCGCTTCAGATCTCGACGCCGAACGCCGCGTTGAGCAGCGGCGGGAGCGAGCGCCGAAGGCGCGAGTGACCAAGCCGACTGCTCCAACGCGAGTTCGGCGAAGGCCTCGAGGGCGGTGCGGTGCCGCTCAGCTCGCCTTCTGCAGGAGGCGATGACGCTCGAGCATGGCGTCGACGAGGGCGAGGATTTGCTTGCGCTCGCGGACGGGAAGCTTCTCGATCTGCTTGAAGCGTCGCCAGAGGCGCTGGTTGTTGGGCTTTGGTGAGGCGACGGAGGGGGTGCGGACGCCGAGCAGGAGATCGGTGGAGATGCCGAGGAGATCTGCGAGGGCCGGCAAGAGGTGGTCCGGAGCGCGGGCGGTCTGGCCCTCGTAGTAGGCGACCATCCGCTGCGAGATGCCGAGCTGCTCACCGAGCTCCTGCTGGGTGAAGCCAGCCTGCTTGCGCAGCCGAGCGAGGCGCTCACCAAAGGACTCATCTTGGGCGGACACGGTTTTGTGCTTCTTCTTCGGCATGGCGCGATCGAGTGAGCCTTGGAAGGTACACCCGAGATTTCGCGCACACGGATTTGCTCTTGCTATGACATACATCTTTCGTATACGTGTCTGCCATCGCTTTCAAGCGCTCTTTCGGCTTGACGGCTCTTTCGAAGGAGAAGCGCGATGGCTCGAGTACCGGAGGAGGAAGTCGAGCGGCTAAAGAGGGAGGTTTCGCTGGTGCGCCTCGCCGAGGCGCGTGGCGTTTCGCTGTCGAGGAGCGGCGACAACCTCCTCGGGCTGTGTCCCTTCCACGACGATCACGAACCGTCGCTGGTGATCACGCCATCGAAGAACCTCTGGCACTGTCTCGGTGCGTGCCAGACGGGCGGGAGCGTGATCGATTGGGTGATGCGAGCCGAGGGGGCGAGCTTCCGGCACGCGGTGGAGCTGCTCCGCGGCGGTGCGTCGCTCGAGCGTAGCCGGCGCGAGACGAAGGCGGTGCCGAAGCACAGCCTACGCAGGAAGCTCGAGCCGATCGCTCGGGCCGACGCCGAGGGCGCGGAGGTGCTCGAGCGAGTGGTCGCCCATTACCACGCGACTCTTCGCGAGAACGCCGATGCGAAGGCGTATCTCGCACATCGCGGGCTCGAGCACGGCGAAGTGGTCGAGCACTTCCGTCTCGGCTTCTCGAACCGGACGCTGGGCTACAAGCTTCCGCATGGCCGGCTCAAGGATGGGGCGGCGCTACGCACGAAGCTGATGGAGGTGGGTGTCTACCGGTCGAGCGGTCACGAGCACTTCACGGGCTGCCTGGTGGTGCCGCTCTTCGACGCCGGCGGCCAGGTGGTCGGGCTCTACGGTCGTCGAATCGAGAAGCCGAATCCCGGGATGCCGAAGCATCTGTATCTGCCGGGGCCGCATCGCGGCGTCTTCAACCGCCAGGGCCTCGGCGGCGAGGACGTGATCGTGTGCGAGGCGCTGATCGACGCACTGACGTTTTGGTGCGCCGGTCTTCGTAACGTGACGAGCGCGTACGGCGTCGAGGGGGTGACGGACGAGCTCATCGATACGCTGGTGGCAGCGGGGACGAGGCGTGTGAAGATCGCTTTCGATCGCGACGAGGCTGGAGACAAGGGAGCGGAGAAGCTCTCGGAGCGCCTGTCGGAGCTGGGCATAGAGACGTTTCGGGTGGTGTTTCCCCGGAACATGGACGCGAACGCCTTCGCGCGGAAGATGACGCCGGCGAATCGCGCGCTCGAGCTCGCGGTGCGTCAGGCGGAGTGGATGCGAGCGGGCAAGAGGTCGAAGACGACGTCGCCGGCGACGTCTGCGCCGCCGTCACCGCCCGAGACGACGCTGGAGCGAGGAAGTGCGGAGACGACGCCGGAGGAGATTCCCTTTTTAGTCGCTTCTCCTCTCGAGCCTGAAGAGGTCTCGAGCAGGGACGACGCTTCAGCGGAGACGCCCGTCGAAGCGCCGCACGCCGAGGTGGCCGAGGGCGAGCGGACGTGGAGCTATTGCGATCGGAAGTGGCGGATCCGACCTGCAGGCAAGCACGCCGGCGTCGGCGAGCTGCGCGCGAACGTGCTCTTGTCGCGCGCGGCGAACGAAGCCGAGCCTGCGCGCTTCTTCGTCGACACGCTCGACCTCTACGCTGCGCGGCAGCGAGCGGCCTTCGTGAAGCAGGCGGCGGCGGAGCTTTCTGTCGACGAACGCGCGCTCGGTCGCGAGCTTGGCCAGGTGGTGCTCGAGCTCGAGACGGAGCGCGACAAGGCCCGGGCAGCGACGCAGGCGCCGAAGGCCTCGGCGTCGGCGATGAGCGACGAGGAGCGGGCGGAGGCGATGCGCCTTCTTCGCGATCCGCATCTCTTGGATCGGATCCTCGAGGACCTCGGGCGAGCGGGGATCGTGGGCGAGGAGACGAACAAGCTGGTGGGGTACCTCGCGGCGACGAGTCGGAAGCTCGAGGAGCCGCTGGCGGTGGTGATCCAGAGCTCGAGCGCGGCGGGCAAGTCGAGCCTAATGGATGCGGTGCTCGCGCTGATCCCCGAAGAGGAGCGCGTCCAATACTCGGCGATGACGGGGCAGAGCCTCTTCTATATGAGCGGCGAAAACCTGAAGCACAAGGTGCTCGCGATCGTGGAGGAAGAGGGAGCGGAGCGCGCGAGCTATGCGCTGAAGCTTCTGCAGAGCGAGGGCGAGCTCACCATTGCGTCGACGGGCAAGGACCCTGCGACGGGGCGCCTGGTGACGCAGACGTACCGTGTCGAGGGGCCGGTGATGATCTTCCTGACGACGACGGCGATCGAGGTGGACGAGGAGCTTCTGAACCGCTGTCTCGTGCTCGCGGTCGACGAGGGGCGTGAGCAGACGCGGGCGATCCACGAGAGGCAGCGCCGGTCGCAGACGCTCGAGGGGCTGATGGGCCGCGAGGAGCGGCGTCACATCCAGCGGCTCCACCGGAACGCGCAGCGTCTCTTGCGGCCGCTCTTCGTGGTGAACGCCTTCGCGCCCGAGCTTCGCTTCGCCGATCACGTGACGCGGACGCGGCGGGACCACATGAAGTTTTTGACGCTGATTCAAGCGGTGGCGCTGCTCCATCAGCATCAGCGCCCCGTCCGGCTCGTCGAGCACCGCGGCCGGCGTCTCGAGTACATCGAGGCGACACGCGAGGACATCACGGTGGCGACGCGGCTCGCGCACGCCGTGCTCGGCCGGAGCCTCGATGAGCTGCCGCCGCAGACGCGGAGGCTGCTCGAGCTCGTGCGGGCTCTTGTCGAGGCACGGATGGGCCAAGAGAGTCTCTCGCGGAGCGACGTGCGCTTCACGCGGCGCGAGGTGCGCGAGCACACGCGCTGGGGGGCGACGCAGGTCCGAATCCATCTGGATCGGCTCGAGGAGCTCGAATATGTGCACGTCCACCGCGTGGGGCGCGCCAGCCGCGGCTCGATGGCGCTCTACGAGCTCGCCTACGCGGGCGAGGGTGCGGATGGCGGGCCCTTCATGATGGGCCTCGACACGTACGATTCGAGGTTGGCGGGGGTAAGGGACCAGTTGGCGGGGTCCGAGAGCCAGTTGGCGGCCCCTTCGCGGGGTCAAAACGGGGCCAAAACGGCGCCATTGCGGGCTAGCTCGAATGCAACAAGTGCCGGCAAAGAGGCTGCCAATGGCACCTCTCCTCATGCGAGCGACGAAATCGCATTTCGGGAGTCGTCTTCTCGAGGGCGGTCGTAGGCGAAGCCGTGGCTCGACGTGGCGACAAGAAGGCCATTGCGGAGACCGGCGATCCGGAAGGCCTCGACGTCTGGACGCGCCGCTACCTCGAATACCTGGCAGAGCGGAACTACTCGGTGCGCACGGTGGGCGGGAGCGAGGCTGCGCTTCGGCTCTTCATCGATTGGGCGCTCGACCGCGGCCTCGCCAGGCCGGACGAAATCACCAAGCCCATCCTCGAGCACTACCAGCGGTGGCTCTTTCATTACCGAAAGCCCTCGGGGCGGCCGCTCACGTTTGTGTCGCAGCGCGACCGACTGCAGAAGCTCCGCAACTTCTTCCGCTTCCTGACGCGCCAGAACGTGCTGCTCTCGAACCCCGCGAGCGAGCTCGACTTGCCGCGCGTCGAACGACGCCTGCCGCGCGACGTCTTGACGGCGAGCGAGATGGAGAAGGTGCTCGCGCAGCCCGATCTCTCCGACCCGCTCGGCCTGCGCGATCGCGCGATGATGGAGGTCTTCTACTCGACGGGTCTGCGGCGCAACGAGCTCACGTCGCTCGACCTCTTCGATCTCGACGCCGAGCGCGGCGCGTTGATGGTCCGGCTCGGCAAGGGCAAGAAGGACCGCATTGTGCCCATTGGCGAGCGCGCAATCGCTTGGGTGGCTCGCTATCTCGACATCGGTCGTGCTGAGCTCGCGGTCGCCGATAGCGAACGCGCGATCTTCCTCAGCGAACACGGCGGGCGTCTCGACCCCGGCTACCTCACCCACCTCATGGGCGAGTACATCGAGCGTGCGAAGGTGCAAAAGCGCGGCGCCTGTCACATCTTCCGCCACACGATGGCGACGCTGATGCTCGAGGGCGGTGCCGACATCCGGCACATCCAAGAGATCCTCGGCCACGCCGAGACGAGCACGACGGCGATCTACACCCGGGTCTCGATTCAGCACCTCAAGCTCGTCCACGACGCCACCCACCCCGCTGCGAAGCTCTCGACGCCGAAGGACGAACAGGCCTCGCCGGCGAGCGCAGAGACGCCAGCGGACGGAGAGAGCAGCAAGGCGGCCCTCGAGCGCGCGCTGCTCGCTTCTTTAGCCGCCGAAGCCGCCGAGGAAGACGGGGGCGCCGCAGCCGGCGCGAGCAGCGCCGAGGTCGACGACGTCCAGCTTGAGCTCTGGTGAGCCGAGCGGCGGGCGGCGTGCAGTGCGAATGATCGTCGTCTGCGGCGCGGGCCTCTACGGTCCGGGCCGCAGCACGCGAATCTTCGCAGGCGTCACGACGACGAAGCAGCCCGACCAAGTCCGCGCCTCGGCGAGCGCGAACGTCGTGACGACGAAGTCGCCCACACGCCACTGCTCGGTGTCCGGGATCCGAACGAGGACGATGCCTGCGTGCGTGCCAGGCGCGAACTTCCGCACGTCCGAGAAGTCGAGGTCCTGCGTGACGAGCAGGCGCCCTTCGGTCTGCGCCCCCTTCCAAACCTCGTCGTCGGGCTCGCCTTGAAGACCCTCGTCGAGGACCGTGTCCACGTCGTAGCCCAGCGCCGCGAGCCGAGGCTTCGCCGACGCCGCGATGTTTTCGTCGAGCTTGAGCTTCACGCCGTCTTCTTCAGATCCGGCGGCAACGGACTCGGCGCAGGTAGATCTTCGCTCGCCGCTTGCGCGGCGAACGCGATCACCGCACGCACGTCGTCTTCCGTCAGGCTCGGGAAGTCAGCCACGATCGCAGACGGAGCCGCTCCGTGCGCCAAGTAGCCGAGCACCGTGCGCACGAGCACACGCGTCCCACGGATCGTCGGCTGCCCGCCGCACACACCCGCATCGCGAACGATTCGATCTTGGTACGTCATCGGCCTCGCCTCGAGCGTACCGCACTCTGAGCCGCCATCCAGGCCGAGCGAACGCTCGAGCTCGTGAGCCGCACGTCGACGCGCGAGTCCGCAGACCCGCGGATCCGCGGAGCGCGCGCGCGCTCACCTACGTCTCGACGAGGAACGACATCTCGCGCGGGCAAGCCGTGTTTCCTCGGAGGAAAGTCGCATCAGAAAATCTTCGTGGTGATGGTCGACCCGAATGGGATGCAGGAGGTACCAGCCCCTGCGGCGAGCCGCTGGCCCGATAGGGCAACGCCAGGTGGTACACCTGCGGCGCGCCCGAGCTTCAAGTTCGAGAGCAAAGAGATGCGGGAAGCGAAGGCTGCAAGACTGCACGCGGAGCGTACGGCGAAAGCGGAAGCGGTCTTGTCCAAGCTGCAGCAGTGGACGGGCGAGTCTCTGTTCGAACGGTTCGAGCATAAGGACGCGCACTCAGAGGGCTATGGGTATGTGCTTGATCGGGAGCCGCTCCGTGAACTGGGCTTCAGCGAGGAACACCTCGACGTGTTCGAGAAGGAACTCCGAGCTACCGGGCTCATCCCTAGAGGTGAGACTCGCCGTGTGTGGATCGGCCACGTCGAACCCGGGATCAGCCATCATCCGTATGGCACCGAGGAGGAAGCCGATCGCTCGACAGCGCGGGCGAAGGACGACCGAGTGCGTGAGCGGCACGAGATGTCGGAGTCCGCACTCGCCGGCAAAGCCGCGGCTGGCCGAGGCATAAGAGGATCGCGTCGAAAGAACTTGGCCGGCACGAGCGGAGGAGTCAGGCTGGCCGGTGGGAAGATGTCCCACCAGAATGCCGCAATCGCCGAGGCACACGGATTTAAGCACGCAACGGACACCCTGGGGCAGGTGGGGATCGCACGCCCAGGGCCCACCACCGGCGGCAAGAGGGCGGACTTTATTACCTTTGATCCGAGCGGCGCCGGGCACATTGTGCTTTGGGACTCCAAGTACCGCGGGCCAGGCGGGAGCTATCCGAAGACGATACCGCCTGACAAGGTGGCTCGGTGGACGAAAGTCGCGGAACAGACTATCAACGGTCTTCCTGATGGGCCGCTCAAGACCCAAGCACTTGAAGCGCTGCGGGCGGGCCGCGTAAGAGCGGAGATCTTCAAATGGCCCCAGTGAGAATCGATGAAATCTGGCAATCACTAGCGGGACTGCGTCGCCTTCAACCGGCGAACACACTCCCCCTGAGCGGGCAGCCTGTTGCGGAGAATCTGTCGGCTCTTGGCGGTGGGCTCTACCTTCTCACGCGGTCGGTAGATGGGGACCTTCGGGAAAGTGCCAACGGTCCGCTGGTCCATTCACTATTGTGGGCCCCGAGCCACGGGACTGCGCGAATGGTAGCTTTCCTCGAGCTGGACGCCGACGACGGAAGGCATGAGCCAATTCCGCCACTGATCGCGTTCGGATGGACTGACCTCACCTATGGCCGCATCCCGTTGCGAGCGCGCGAAGAGGGCCGTGGTCCCGTCCAAGAGTCGGCGCGATACGATCCTGATGGGCGCTTCGTCCTCAAGACCATCGCGGTGGAGCGAACCGAGTTCTGCTTTCGCGGCCACGGCGACCAGCCCGAGGAAGCGCCCTTCGCCGTCGTGATTAATCCGTTGCCTTTGTAGTGTGCCGGGGAGATGCCGTCCGTTCGTCGCCCTGCGGTCAGTCAGCGGCGCGCACGCTGATCACCACCGCACCGCCGTTCCCTACTTCGCGGCGGGCACCATCGCGGCGCCGGAGGCGCCGCGATGATGCTCGCCGCGTCCTTCCTCTCGGTACCGCCGGCGGCGACCGCCAACCTCACGAGCTCCGCCAACCCCCCAGCGTCCTGCTTCGCAACCGCGCTTCAGATCTCGACGCCGAACGCCGCGTTGAGCAGCGGCGGGAGCGAGCGCCGAAGGCGCGAGTGACCTTAGCCGTCTGCTTGAACGCGAGTTCGGCGAAGTCCTCGAGGGCGGTGCGGTGATCAGCTCGCCTTATGCAGGAGGCGATTGCGATCGAGGAAGGCATCGACGACGCCGAGGAGTTGTCGGCGCTCGGCGAGCGGGAGCTTCTCGATTTGCTGAAAGCGGCGCCATAGACGCTGATTCGTGGGCCCACGTGGCACCTTGATCGGCTTGATGCCGAGGAGCTCGTCGGCGGAGACGCCGAGGACCTCGGTGAGCGGCGCGAGGAGATGAGCCGGCGGATAGTCGGATTGTCCCTCGTAGTAGGCGACCATGCGCTGGGAGATGTCGAGCTCGGCAGCGAGTGCACGCTGGCTGAGACCAACACGGCGGCGAAGCTCAGCGAGGCGCTCTCCGAAAGGCTGGCCTTGGGGGGTCACGGGCTTTCTCTTCAAGGCGGATCTCCGAACGTAGCGAGCTGACGCTACACCCCGAGATCGACGGGAACGGTTTTCCGCTTGCTTGTTTGATACCAAAAACGTATCACCTCGCGAAAGGCGTGGGCAAGCGAGTTTTCGCTTGACGGCCTTTTGCAAGGAGCACGGTGATGGCCCGCATCCCGGAGCAAGAGATCGAGCGGCTAAAGAGAGAGATCTCGCTCGTGCGCCTCGCCGAGGTGCGCGGCGTTTCGCTGTCGAGGAGCGGCGACAACCTCCTTGGCCTCTGCCCGTTCCACGACGACCGCGAACCGTCGCTGGTGATCACGCCGGACAAGAACCTGTGGCACTGCCTGGGCGCGTGCCAGACGGGCGGGAGCGTGATCGATTGGGTGATGCGAGCGGAGGGGGCGAGCTTCCGGCACGCAGTGGAGCTGCTCCGCGGTGGGGCGTCGCTCGAGCGTAGCCGGCGCGAGACGACGGCGGTGCCGAAGCACAGCCTGCGGAGGAAGCTCGAGCCGATCGCTCGTGCCGACGCCGCGGGCGCGGAGGTGCTCGAGCGAGTCGTCGCCCATTACCACGCGACGCTTCGCGAGAGCGCCGACGCGAAGGCCTACCTGGCGCATCGCGGGCTCTCGCACGGCGAGGTAGTCGAGCACTTCCGTCTCGGCTTCTCGAACCGGACACTGGGCTACAAGCTCCCGCAGAGCCGCGTGAAGGATGGGGCGGCGCTGCGCACGAAGCTGATGGAGGTTGGCGTCTACCGCTCAAGCGGCCACGAGCACTTCACCGGGTGCCTCGTGATCCCGCTCTTCGACGTTGCCGGCGGCGTGGTCGGGCTCTACGGCCGTCGAATCGAGAAGCCCAATCCCGGGATGCCGAAGCACCTCTACTTGCCAGGCCCGCATCGCGGCGTCTTCAACCGCCAGGGCCTCGGCGGTGACGAGGTGATCGTGTGCGAGGCGCTGATCGACGCGCTGACGTTTTGGTGCGCTGGGCTGCGTAACGTGACGAGCGGCTACGGCGTCGATGGGGTGACGGACGAGCTCGTCGAGGCGCTCGTCGCGTCAGGGACGAAGCGGGTGATGATCGCTTTCGATCGCGATGAGGCGGGAGACAAGGGAGCGGAGAAGCTGTCGGTGCGCCTCTCGGAGCTTGGGATCGAGAGCTTCCGGGTGCTCTTCCCTCGGAACATGGACGCGAACGCGTATGCGCGAAAGGTGTCTCCGGCGGAGAAGGCGCTCGAGCTCGCGGTGCGGCAGGCGGTGTGGATGCGAGGTGGGAAGAAGTCGAAAGCGGCACCGACGTCGACGAGCACCACGACGTCCGAAGCTGCTGTCGAGATGACGGGGCCGAGCTCGCCTGAGATCGATGGTCGTCTCGTCGAGCTCGGCCCCGAAGAGAATCCCTCTTTAGTCGCCGAAGCTGCCGAGCGAGGGCGTGTCGTCGCAGCACCGCCGACAGCCGCAGGACCGCCCTCGCCGGCGCCGGCGGCAGCGCTGGCCGCGCCGTCGAAGCTCGAGGCGCAGGGCGACGAGCGCGTCCTTCGCTTCGCCGAGCGCCGATGGCGCGTGCGTCCTGCAGGCAAGAGCGGCGCTGGCGAGCTCCGCGCCAACGTCATGGTCGCGACCGAGGGCGAGTCGCGCCGTTTCTTCGTCGACACGCTCGACCTCTACGCGGCGAGACAACGTGCGGTCTTCTTGAAGCACGCTGCAGCCGAGCTCGAGGTCGAAGATCGCCTCCTGTCTCGCGAGCTTGGTCTCTTGGTGCTCGAGCTGGAGATGGAGCGAGATCGCGCGGCGGAGGCGTCGACGAACGCGACAACGCCGACGATGACGGACGAAGAGCGCGACGAAGCGATGGCGCTGCTCCGGGACCCGCGCCTCGGTGAGCGTCTTCTCGAGGACCTCGAGCGGGCGGGCATTGTCGGCGAGGAGACGAACAAGCTGGTGGCGTACCTGGCGGCGACGAGCCGGAAGCTGGACGAACCGCTCGCTGTGGTGATCCAGAGCTCGAGCGCCGCTGGCAAGTCGAGCCTGATGGAGGCGGTGCTGTCGCTGATCCCGGAAGAGGATCGGGTGCAGTACTCCGCGATGACGGGACAGAGCCTGTTTTACATGGGCGGCCAGGATCTGAAGCACAAGGTGCTGGCAATCGTGGAAGAAGAGGGCGCGGAGCGAGCGAGCTACGCGCTCAAGCTGCTCCAGAGCGAGGGCGAGCTGACGATCGCGTCGACCGGCAAGGAGCCTGCGACGGGGCGGCTCGTGACGCAGACGTACCGAGTCGAAGGACCGGTGATGATCTTTCTGACGACGACGGCGATCGAGGTCGACGAGGAGCTCCTGAACCGGTGCATCGTGCTCAGCGTCGATGAGGGCCGCGAGCAGACCCGGGCGATCCACGATCGGCAGCGTCGAGCGCGCACCCTCGCGGGCCAGCTCGAGGCAGCGGATCGGAAGCGAATTCGCCGGCTCTATCGCAACGCGCAGCGCCTTCTGCGACCCGTCGTCGTGGTGAACCCCTTCGCGGAGAAGCTTCGTTTCCCCGACCACACGACGCGGACGCGTCGCGATCACACGAAGTACCTGACTTTGATCAGCGCGGTGGCGCTCCTGCATCAGCACCAGCGGCCGCTGCGTCGGACGGAGCAGCGGGGCCAGGTGCTCGAGTACATCGAGGCGACGGAGGAGGACGTGGCGGTGGCGACGCGCCTCGCGCACGCGGTGCTCGGGAGGAGCCTCGACGAGCTACCGCCCCAGACGCGGCGCCTGCTCGGTGAGATCGAAGCGATGGTGACCGAGCGGATGGCTCGCGAAGGCCTCGAGCGCCACGAGGTGCGCTTCACGCGGCGCGAGGTGCGGGAGCGGACACAGTGGGGCAACACGCAGCTCAAGGTGCACATGGGGCGGCTCGAAGAGCTCGAGTACCTGCTTGGTCACCGGGTGCGCGGGCCGCTCGTCGCCTACGAGCTGCGTTATGGGGGCGAGGGCAAGGACGGCGGCCGCTTCATGATCGGGCTCGAGTACGAAGAGGATCGGTCGGGGTCGAATGGGGATCGGTCGGGGGCAAACGAGGCTTGGTCGGGGTCTGGTCGGCCCCTGGTCGGCCCCCGGTCGGGGGGTGGTCGGGGTGAGCCAATGCGTGAACGGAGCGAGAAAAGGGCTTCGAACGGTGCAAAAGGGTCGGTGACGACCGAAATCGCAATGCCGGGGTCGAGCGCGGCCGTGGCGTCGTAGGTGAAGCAATGGCACGCCGAGGAGACAAGAAGTCCTTTGTCGGCGAGTCGAACCCGGACGGCTTTGCGGTCTGGACGAGGCGGCTCTGCGAGCACATGCGGGTGCGGAACTACTCGGAGCGCACCATTGCGGGCACGGAGAGGGCCCTCCGGCTCTTCGTCTCGTGGGCAGACGACCGCGGCCTCGAACGGCCGGCGGAGGTCACCAAGCCGATTCTCGAGCACTACCAGCGGTGGCTCTTCTACTACCGGAAGAGCACGGGCAAGCCGCTGACGTTTTCGTCGCAGCGCGAGCGGCTGCAGAAGCTGAAGAACTTCTTCAAGTGGCTCGCCCGCCAGAACGCGATCCCCTCGAACCCCGCATCGGATCTTGATCTGCCGCGGGTCGAGCGGCGCATCCCGCGCGCGATCTTGTCGGAGCGCGAGATCGACAAGGTCCTCGCGCAGCCGGACCTGTCGGATCCGCTCGGCGTGCGGGATCGGACGATGATGGAGGTGCTGTACTCGACGGGCCTTCGGCGGCACGAGCTCGCGGCGCTCGAGCTCTTCGACGTCGACACCGAGCGCGGGACGGTGACGGTGCGGCAGGGCAAGGGCAAGCGAGACCGCGTCGTGCCGATCGGAGAGCGCGCGCTCGGGTGGATCGCGAGATACATCGAGGAAGCTCGGTCCGAGCTGATCGTCTCGGACGCGGAGCGGACGCTCTTCGTCAACGAGCACGGCGAGCGCTTCAACCTCGGTGGCCTCACGAACCTGATGCGCTGGTACGTGAATCGGGCGAAGGTCGGCAAGCACGGCGCCTGCCACATCTTCCGCCACACGATGGCGACGCACATGCTCGAGGGTGGAGCCGACATCCGGCACATCCAAGAGATCCTCGGCCACGCCGAGACGAGCACGACGGCGATCTACACGCGGGTCTCCATCCGCCACCTCAAGCGCGTGCACGAGGCCACGCACCCGGCCGCGAAGAGCCAGCCGGCGGCGAAGGGCTCCTCTGCGCGACGTCGAAGCGAAGCCACCACGGAGAAGAGCGCGCGAGCCGCCCCGCACGAGCTCGCGCGCGGCGGTGCAGCCGAGGACGAGCTTTTCTCTTCTTTAGTCGCCGAAGCTCGAGACGAGCTTCCTGGTGGTGAAGAGCAGGCACAGCCGTGAGCGAGGAGCCGCTCGCGTGCTACCCTCGCGGTATGCAGCATCCGCTCAAAGCTCGCGTCCGCAACGGCCGTCTCGTCCTCGACGAGCCGACGGACCTGCCGGAAGGCATGGAGGTGCCGCTCGTCTTGGCGGACGGCGACGAGCTCGACGCTGACGAGCGCGCTGAGCTGCACCGAGCGCTGCTCGAAGGCCTCGAGGACGTGGAAGCGGGTCGCACCGTCGACGCGGAAGAGGCGATCGGGCGCCTGCGTGCGAGACCGTGAGGGCGCGCCTCAGCGCACGCGCGGAGCGTGAGCTCTCGCGCCTCGATGCGCGCTGGCGGGCAGAGCGTCCCGCCGCTCCCGATCTGCTGACGGACGAGCTGCTCACCGCGGTCCGCGCGCTCCAAAGCTCGCCTGAGATCGGCGTCGCCTTCGGCACGCTGAAGAACAACGTGGTCCGGCGGATCCTGCTCGAGAAGTCCGAGTACCACGTCTACTACATCGTGCTCGACGACGAGGTCTTCGTGCTCTCGATCTGGGGCGCTCGACGCGGACGGACGCCTCGCTTCGGCGGCGCCTCGCACTGACGGCACGCCGATCGCCGGAGGTGCGTTGCCATTGCAGCGCGCCGCCAATGCGTCGAGCGCGCCGCGATCGCTGAACATCCAAGCGCCAAGTACGGCTCGCGCGAAAGCTTCCATTTCGCGCGAGCCGAATGGTTTTCAGCGGCGAAAAGGCGCGGCGAGAAATCCTTTACGAAGAGATGCACCCGTACGGCACCTCGGCGTACCGGAGCGCGGCGAGCGCGGTGGAGGTGAGCGCGAGGAGGTACCGGTACACGGGCAAGGAGAGGGACGAAGAGACCGGGCTCGACTACTTCGGCGCAAGGTATTACGCCCCTTGGCTCGGGAGGTGGACGTCGGCGGACCCGCTGGGGTTGCAGGCGGGGCTGAACTTGTACCTCTACTGTCGTGGGTCGCCGATCGTCTTCATGGACCCGAACGGCATGGAGGAGATGAAGGTCGCGGTGCCGCAGTCAACCGCGATCATGGTGGAGCGCCGAGCTGAGGCGGAGATCGAGCGCCGCCTTTGGCAGGTTGCCGACTACCTGTCGAGCCCTACGAAGCTGGTCACCGCGCAGGACCTTCGTCCCTTGCTCGAACCGAAGTCGACGCCGACAGGCGGACCGGAGCTTCGAGGCCCGGACGAGGTTCGCGGTCAGAAGCAGACGCTGCGCCCGTCCCCGGAAGCGCCGCCAAGCCAGATTCATGTTCAGGCGCGCGCGAAGGCCCCGGGGGGCCAGGACTGGGAGTACTCGGTTAAGGCCGAGAGCGGTGAGGACATCTACAAGCTCGGCGTTGCGGCCAGCATCTTTGGTCCTGGCGCGGCCGCTGGGCTAGCTCGCATCGGGAGCGGGGGCCTCGCTGGCGGGGTGGTGGCCGCCGAGGGCTCAAGCGGCGTGCTCAGGTCGGCGCCGAAAGGACCGCCCACGAGTATTACCGTGGATGGTCGAACCCTCGAGTTGCAGATCCCACCGCAGCTGCCTAACCAGGCGCAAGTGGGATCGGTGAGGTTCAACCTTCCGGGGGCCAAGGGACGAACGTGGCTCTCGTCGGACCCGCTCGTCGGCGACCTGGCGACGAAAATTGATGCGGCCTATCCTGGCCACGTCGTCGCCGTGAATCTCCCAGTGCGTGGTGCTTCGGGAAAGCTAGTTACAGACATTGATATCCTGCTGCAAAATTCCGCCCTGCAGGTGAAGTCAGGGGGCGGCACCGGGCTCACGAAGCAAGTTACTCGGTCGGTAGCGGCGTTCGACCTTCCCGTCATTGGCTACGGTCCCGACCTCGGCCCGCACGTGCAACAGTCTGTAGCAGCCGCCGGCGGCTTGCCGGTTACGAGCGAAGAGCTCCTCATGCAACTGATCAGACCGTAGAGAAAGTATGGAAACGATAGTTGTCATTTCTCCTCAGCCCTATGAGTCGGCGCTTCAAGAGCGGCTCGCTGGCCTCGAGACACTGCCAATGGATGGCGGGGTTGTCGTTGTCGAGAGCGGGTCACGCATCTACATATCTCGCAACGATGAGGTTGCAGATGAGCTTTCTCCTGAACGGCTGGGGGCTATGCGGGCGAGATTGGGAAGCCCCTACTTCTACACTCTCGACTACAGCGACATTGAGTCCGTCAAGCGCGTTCTTCTGGTAATTGCCGACGATCCGCAGCTCTTGATCGACAATGATCACGGCTTGGTGCTGCCGGCCCCTGATTTTCTGGCGCTAATCAGGAATCGACCCAATTGGGATTGGAGACACCCTGAAAGGAAGTGACGCATACCGCCCAATCGCGCGTTTCACCAGCCGGTCTCGCTCCTTCGCCGCGTCGCTTCGCTCCGCGGGTCGGTCGCTCGCCCGCAGGTGAACGCCAGTCATTGGGCGGATCTCTGCGAGGCGGCATCGCCCGGGACGGCTTCTCGGTGATCGCTGCCGGCGCCGCCGAGGAGCTCGAGGACGAGGTGGCGATCGCCTACGGCCTCACGCCGCTTGGCGGAGCGACACAACGGGCAAATGCGGTCGACCCTCGAAATGGTCGACCACGAGCACGAGCTTGCCCTTCACTCGTTTGCTGTAGTGCCCAGGCAAGGATGAAGCTCCGCGATCGACAGCTCCGAAGCCGTCAAACTCGAGCCCGCCGAGCTCGGCCTTGGCGCCGTCGCTGAACTCGCTCTTCATCCCTTGAGAAGCTCGTCGAACACTTCGTCCGTAGGCGTGCCGGGCGCGCCGGCCTCGGCGGCCGCGACGCGTGCGTTGATCATCGCTACGAACTCGTCGTCATCCTCGACGGGAAGACTCGCCTCGAGCTCCTCGACCAACTGCGCGCGCTCCTCCTCGGAGAGCGCGAGCGCCGCCTGCAGCACTTCTTGCTTCGTCACACCCGAAGCGTAGCACGCGTCCGAGCCGCCGCCCTGCGCGGGGATCTGCACACCGTGCTCGCGGGACTCAGTCGCGGTCGTGCGCCGAAGTCGCGTCGGCGTACGCGAACGCTCGCCCGCGATCTCTGAACATCGAAGCGGCGGGTACGACTTCGGCCGTGCTTAGAACGAGACCCGCGCCGATACGCCGGGCACGAGGACGACCATGTGTCCGAGCGTCGTCTCCTCTTCGCTGTAGCTCGAGAGACCGTCGCCATCGACGACGACCGAAGGGTTCTCGTCGCCGCCCCAGGTGGGGGGCGCGGCTGCGATCAGGATCAGCGACTGCAGACCGGCGCCCAGCTCGAGCACCTCGGCGATGCGAACGCCGACGCTGACTTCGGGATCGATGTAAACGAAGCCGCCCATCTCTTCGCTCTCGAGCGAGGGCGCGAGGTACGGGCTGCCGGCGCGCGTGGTGAAGCGACCCGACCGAACCGATCGAGCCTGCGCGATCAGCGCGCCTGCGCCGAGGCGGATCCGGATCGGGAAGTCGTCGAGGAATCGCATGCCGGCGTTGGCACCGACGAGGTACCCGCGGAAGCGGATGTCGTCGTCGGCCGTCCCCGAGAGGCCGGGCTCGATGCCGACCGGGCTGAGCGTGGAGTCGCGCCCGGTGGTCGACTGCGATGCCTGGAGGAAGCCGCCGCCGAGCCCGAGGCTGAAGCCGGATCCGAACTCGTAGGCGCCGTGGAGCATTACGAGCCCGCCGAGGCCGATGCCCGCATCGCAGTCGTCGCCGCACGACGCGGCAACGTCGCCGCCGAACGTCGGCGCGATCGCAGCGCCGCCGGTGATGTCGAAGACGACCTTGGAAGGCTTCTGCCAGCGGTCGGCCGACTCGTCGCGCTCGAGCTTCAAGGCGACCTGCTCGTGCTCGCCGCGCTCGAGCGTGACGTCACGCTTTGCCGGGAAATACCCCTCGTAGTGCGCCTCGATCGAGTGCGCGCCCTTGCGGAGCCGGCCGTCCCAGATCCCGCGACCGACGTGAACGCCGTCGATCCGAACGCTCGCGGACGGCGGCTGAACGTCGACGAGCACCGAGGCCTCGAGGGGCTCGGCGACGAGCGTGAGGCTCGTGGCTTCGCCCTTGGCGATCGGCGCGGCGGCGGGCTGCGTGCCGATGTCGCCGTCGCCGCGGAGGAACACGACGTGATCGCCCACCGAGATCGATCCTTCCCACGGCGTGACGCCGACGACGGCGCCGTCGACGACGACCTCGAGCCGCTTGCCGTCCTTTTCGGCGACCCGAAGCCGGCCCGACGCGGCGAGCGCGGGCATCTTTGCCTGGATCCGGACGGTTTGGCCGCCGGCGACGTCGACCGATTGCTCGAACGGCTGGAAGCCCTCTTTGAACAGACGAATCGTGTGCGTACCGGCGCTCACGCGGAGCGGCTCGAGGAGCGGGAAGTCTTGCCGCGGCTTGCCGTCGACGACGATCGAAGCGCCCGGCTCGGCGCCGACGATGTCGACGGTTCCCACGAGCTGCTGGAGCTCGGAGACCTCTTTCTGGGCGGCGCTCTTCCTGTCCTCCGGCATGTTCGGAAACTCGCGCAGGAGCGTCACGTACATGTCGAGCGACTCGTCGAAGCGCTTGAGCTTGCGGAGACAGACGGCAGCGTTGTTCGTCGCCGTGCGCGTCGGGAAGATCTCTCGCGAGCGCAGGAACTCCGCGAGGGCCGCGGCCCATGCCTCTTCACCGAGGAGGACGAGGCCCTTCTTGAAGTGCGCCTCGGCGTCGGCTTTGGCGGCTGCGTCGACCTGCTTCGGCGCGCCTTCTTCGCCGGCAGGAGGAGGAGGAGGCGCCTCTTTCGCCGGCGGGTCCTTCGGCGGGCTGGCGTCCTGCGCGCCCGCGATCGACGAGAGCGCCAGCGACGCAGCCAGCGCGGCGATGGTGAGCTTGCCGAGCGATCTCATCGGCGTGCCTCCGCAGCGCGCCGCTTGCGCCGCGAGATCAAGAGACCGAGCGCCGAGATCAGGAAGACCGTCGAGCCTCCGGATGGTGCCGAGCGCAGCGGACGGTAGCCGCAATCGTCGGGCGCCGGCGGGTCGGGGGGCGGCTCGATGCAGGTTCCGCCGTCGTCGCACACCATCCCGGCGACACAGTCATCGATCGAGGTGCAGCGGTCGAGACACCCTCCCTGGTCACACCTGTAGGGCGTGCAGTCGATGCTCGTCCCGCTCGGATCGACGACGATGTGGTCGTCGCACTCGACGGCGGTGACCGCCGCGCACGTCTGATCGGCGCGACAGATCGCACCTTCGGCGCACTCGAGCGTGTCGACGCACGACTCGTTGCAGGACACGCCGCCCTCGTCGCACGCGTACGCGCCGCAGGGGACCGTCTCGGGAACGCACGTTCCCGCGCCGTCGCACCTGCCCGAGCTCTCGACGCCGGCGGCGCAGCTCGAGTCACCGCACGCGAACTCGGGATAGTCGCACTTGCTCGGGTTCGTTCCGCAGGAGCCTTCGCACTCGGTGCCGGTGCCGTCGCAGGCCATGCGCCCACCGTGCGGCGGGCCGCTCGGGACCTGGACGCAGGCACCTTCGCTGCCCGCGACGTCGCACGCCTCGCACTGTCGGTCGCATGCGCTGTTGCAGCACACGCCGTCGACGCATTGGCCCGATTGGCACTCGTTCTCTTGCCCGCAGGACTCGGCCAGGAGCTTCTTCTCTGCGCACACCTGACCGGCGCAGAAGTGGTCCTGGTCGCAGTCGCCGTCGTCCGCGCATTGGACCAGACACGACGTAGCAGCGGCGTCGCAGACGTAGCCGTTGCACGGCGTCACTTGCCCGCCGTCGACCGAGATCACTCCGGCGACGCAGACGAGCGCGAACTCGACCTCGTTCACGCACTGCTGCGAGACGGGATGGCCGTCCGAGACGACGCTGCAGAACCCGTCGGTATCGAGCGGATCGGCCGTGTCGTCCGAGCGGCACGAGCGACACGGGTCCGAGCACGTCTCGTCGCAGCAGATGCCCGGACCGCCATCGAGGTCGTAGCAGTGCTTCGAGGAGCACTCCTCGTCGAAGTCGCAGGCTTCACCGTTCGAGCGGAAGAGGATCTCGACGCTGATCGCGGACGCCACGAGAACGTTGCCGGAGCCGGGCGCGTTCGCGGTGCCGTCCTTGCCGCCGCCGAAGACGACAGGGCGCCCCGACGCTTGCCGGACGGCCGGGTGGAAGTTGTGCGGCTCGCCCATCGTGCTCGCGAGATCCGACTGCGCTGCGCCGAGGACGAACACCTCCGTATTGGCGAGGACGCCGGTCGAGTTGAAGCCGCCCGAGATGAGGATCTTGTTCTCTCCGAGGAGCGCGGTCGCGGCGTGCGTCGCGCGGCCTACCTGCATGACCAGCGGCTGCGCCTGGAACGTGCCGGTGGCGCCGTTCGGAACGAACAGATCGGCGCTCGCAGAGTAGAAGCCCTGCAGGTTCGTCCCGCCCGCGATGAGCACCGTCCCGTTCGCTTCGACGCGCGTGGCGGTGGCGAAGGCGCGGTTCGCGGTCATCGTGCTGGCGAGCGGCGTGAACGTGCCGGTCATCGGATCGAAGAACTCGGCCGTGCTGCTCGCGACCGGCCCGCCGTTCGATCCGCCCGCGACGAGCACGCGATCGTTGCCGGCGACCTCGGCCACATGAAACCGCCGGCTCGAGGACATCAGGATCGAGGGGCCGAACGTCTGCGTCGCTCCGAAGAACACCTGGGCGGTGGATGGCGTCCCGCCGTCTCCGCCGGCGATCAGCACGTCGGTCTGTGAGGGCAGCAGGGTCGCGGTGTGTCCGATGCGCAACGCCGACATCGCCGGAAGCGCGACGACGTCGTTCGGCGGCGCGGCGGCGGGATCGTAGACCTCGGCCGTGCTCATGCCGGCCGTCAGCGAGTAGGTGGCGCCGCCCCCCGTGATGATGACCTTGTCGGTCGAGGGAATGCGCGTCGCGGTGTGAGAGCCGCGAGCCGTGAGGAGCGACGGGCCCAGCGTGAAGGCGCCGGTCGGAGCGCAGACGTCGTCGGGACAGAAGATCTCGGTCTGCGCGACGGCAACCTCCGCCGCGTCGAAGCCGCCGGCGACGAACACGTCCCCCGAGCCGAGGAGCGTCGCGGTGTGATGCGTGCGCTCGATGCTCATGTTCGCGGCAAACCGCCACTCGGGATCCACGAGGAGCGGAGCCTCGAGCGCGTCCGACCAGGAGACGACGACCTCGCAGAGGGCGGGATCGCGGTCGAGCCCGACGACCTCACGGCGCCACGGGACGCGCGTGTCGAGATCCACGGCGCAGCCCTCGACGTCGAGGCGAGCGGCGTGACGCTTTCGATGCGCATCGATCACATACGGAGGCTCGACCCGCAGACGCGGTGCGCCGGCGGCGTCCAGCACCTCGAGCCGGCCCGCGACGAGGCGAAGCGCGCGCACGCCGCGGGTGCGAACCGCGTAGCGAAGCTCGGCCTTCTCGGGGCGCTCCCAGAAGATGGCGTAGTCTTCGAGGCCCGTCGTCGTCGGCCGTACGACGACGTCGCTCTGCATCGGACCGCCCGCGGGGTGGATGACGAAGCCGTCGATGACCTCGGCGCGAACGTCCGCTGCACCGAGGAGCGAGATCTCGACGCCGACGCCGGAAGTCGGGTGCGACAGCTCCGTCATGCCCGACGCGAGCATCGGCAGCACGATGTCGCCCGTCTTCGCGGTCGCCGTCCCGACGACCATCTCTTCACCACGCCCGGTGACACGCTCGCGAAGCGTCACGGTCGCGGCTTCGGGCAGACCAGCCCCGAACGTCGTGCGCACGCGTGAGAGGGCACGCTCGCCGGAGCCGTGGGACGCGCTCGCCGGGGCGACGGCGGCTTCATCGCGGTCCGAGGGCTCGGTCGAGGACGAGCAAGCGAGGCCAACGACGACGAACAGGAAGGGACTGACCGCCGCAGTGCAGCGCAGCGAAAGAATGGTCACTGTGCCGAGAAGGTATCAGAAGAAAAACCCGCGAAGGGCTCTCGACGCGCCGGCTCTCTCTCTCGAGCCCTGCGCGCGGGGCCCCAACCCCGCTTACAGACGCGAGGCCGTTTGAGGTCCGTCGATTTGGTCTGACAAGATGCGCGGCCTCTCGAATGTTGTACTCCGAGCCCTCACGCTCTCGCGTATGATGCCAAGCTGACGTCTTCTTCACGTCCTTCTCCGCGTACGGCGCGGCTTCCTAGCTGAAACCTATGGCAGTTGCTTCCTCTCTCCGCTCGCTCCGCGCGCGGGCGGCGTGCTCCCTCCTCGTCGCCCTCGGGCTGGCTGCGTGTACCGACGACCCCGTTGCCGGCGACCCGGGCGATGAACGGCTCGGGACCAGCAGCGACGCGCTCATCGGCGATCCCTGCACCGATGACAGTCAGTGCTCCGGCGGCGATCCGACCGACTGCGAGTTCTGCAACACGACGACAGGCTTCTGCGAAGCGGTAGCCGGCGGCACCGTGTGCCGCGCTTCCGCCGGTGACTGCGACGTCGCCGAGACATGCAATGGCACATCGGGGACGTGCCCCGCCGACGGGTTCGCTTCGAGCGGCGAGTGTCGTGCCTCGGCAGGACCGTGCGACGTCGCCGAGAGCTGCGACGGATCCGGGGCCGCGTGCCCGGCGGACGGCTTCGCTTCGAGCGGCGAGTGTCGCGCCTCGGCAGGGCCGTGCGACGTCGCAGAGAGCTGCGATGGATCGGGGGCCGCTTGTCCCGCCGACGGCTTCGCTTCGAGCGGCGAGTGTCGTGCCGCCGCCGGCCCCTGCGACGTCGCAGAGAGTTGCAACGGCTCCGGGCCCGCCTGTCCGCCGAACGGCTTCGCTTCTGGCGGCGTCTGCCGTCCGTCGGCGGGACCGTGTGACGTGGTCGAGAGCTGCAGCGGCTCCGGGCCCAATTGTCCCACCGACGACTTCGCATCGAGCGGCACCTGCCGTCCTTCTGCCGGTCCCTGCGACGTGGTCGAGAGCTGTGACGGATCGGGCGCGCAATGCCCCGCCGACGGGTTCGCCTCGAGCGGCACGTGCCGCGTCGCCGCCGGCGTGTGCGACGCGCCCGAGATCTGCAACGGCTCGGGCGCGGCGTGCCCGCCCGATCTCTTCCTCGACAGCACGAGCACCTGCCGTCCGTCGGCCCAGCAGTGCGACGCGCCGGAAGTGTGCAGCGGCAGCAGCGTGAGCTGCCCGGCCGATCTCGCGGTGTCGACCGGCACGACGTGCAACGACGGCAACAGCTGCACGCCCGCCGACGTCTGCACCGGGTTCGTATGCGCCGGCGGCGACATCGACGGCGATGGCGACGGCGATCTCTGCGACAACTGCCCGGACGACGCCAACCCCAACCAGACCAACACCGACGGCGACACCCTCGGAAACGCCTGCGACAACTGCGACAACGTCACCAACCAGACGCAGGACGACTTCGACGGCGACGACGACGGCGACGTCTGCGACAACTGCCCCGAGGACTTCAATCCTCTGCAAGAGGACGCCGACGGGGACAATGACGGTAACGTCTGCGACAACTGCCCGAACGACGCGAACCCCGACCAGGACGACAATGAGAACGACGGCGAGGGCGACGTCTGCGACGACGACGACGACAACGACCTCGACCTCGACACCGCCGACAACTGTCCGATGGTGTCGAACCCCAACCAGGCGAACCTCGATCAGCAGCTCCAGGGGATGGGGCTTCCGTCGATCGGCGACGCTCTCGGCGACGCCTGCGATCCGGACATCGACGGCGATACCCTGACCAACCAGCAAGAGTTCACGCTCGGGACGCTCGCCGACGACATCGACAGCGACAACGACACGATCCCCGACAACGTCGAGGTCGGCGATCCGGCCGCGCCGCTGAACTCGGACCCCGACGCGTCGATCGACGCGAGCGACGTGGACAGCGACAACGACACCCTGCTCGATTCGGATCCGATCGAGGCCGGCGACAGCGATCTCGGCACGCCCCCGATCAACACCGACGGCGACCCGCTCCCCAACTACCGGGATCCCGACTCGGACGACGACGGCGTCGACGACGGCATCGACAACTGCCCGCTCATCTTCAACCCGATGCAGGGCCTCGACGCCTGCGTGAACGACGTCGACGGCGACGGGTACCCCAACGATCGCGACAACTGCATCGCGATCGCCAACGATCAGACGAACACCGACGGTCTCGACGACGGTGGCAACGCCTGCGACTCCGACGACGACGAGGATGGCGTCGTCGACGAGACCGACAACTGCCCGCTGGTCGCGAACGCGCCGCCGCAACCGGGCGGCGAGCAGGCCGATCTCGACGGCGACGGTCTGGGCGATGCCTGCGACACCGACGTCGACGGCGATGGTTGGGACGATGACGAAGACAACTGCGTCATGATCGCCAACCCGATGCAAGAGAACGTCGACGGCGACGAGCTCGGCGACGCCAGCGACGGCGTCAACGACGCCGACCTCGACATGGATGGGTTCCTCGACGCCCAGGACAACTGCGACGACGTCGCCAACCCCGGCCAAGAGGATCAGGACAACGACCGAATCGGCGACGTCTGCGACGACGACCTCGACGGCGACGGCCGCCCGAACGCCGCCGACGTGTGCCCGAACATCGCCGACGCCGATCAGCTCGACACCGACGGCGACGGCATCGGCGACGTCTGCGACGACGACGACGACGGCGATGGCGTACCCGACGCCAGCGACTCCTGTCCGACCGACGACGATCCGGCGTGCGGCGCCGCGCCCACCGTGCCGATCGAAGGCGGCGGTTGCGGCTGCCGCACAGGTCAGAGCGACGCGGGCGCCTCGGCGATCGCGCTGTTCGGGCTCCTCCTCCTCGCGAGCCGGCGGCGCGCACGGAGCTCCCGGAGCCGATGATCGTTCGCCGCGTCCTTTCGGCGGGCCTCTTGTCCGCCGCGCTCGCGCTCACGCTCGACGCTCGAGCGCAGGTAGAGCTCGGCAACTTCGCGCTCGATCAGTTCGATCCGGCGCCCGCAGGCGACACCTTCTTCGCGGTTCCTTCTGCCGCCGCCGCAGGTCACCTCGTTCCGCGTGCCCACCTCCTCTACGATCACGCGTTCGATCCGCTGGTCATCGGCGACGGCGCGGCGGTCGTCTCGCACCAGGCGTTCCTCCGCGCAGACGCTTCGATCTCGTTCTATGACCGGCTGCTCCTCTCGATCGACATCCCCGTCGCGATCTTTCAAACCGGCGACTCGCCGACCGTCGGCGGCGTGAGGGTGACGTCGCCCGAGGACGTCGAGATGGGCGACATGCGCTTCGGCTTGCGCGGGCGCCTCTACGGCGAAGACCGGGGGCCGATCCAGATCGGCCTGCAGTCCAGCTTCTTCTTTCCGACGGCGGGCAAGGACAGCCTCGCCGGCGAGGGGCGCCCACGCGTCGAGCCTCGCGCGATGCTGTCGGGCCGCGTCGACGGCGTGACGTCGTTCGTCTGGTCCGGCTCCGGTGGGCTCATGATGCGCGGGCCCGAGAACCCGCACACCGTGACCTATGGAGCCGCAGCAGGCGTGACGTTCGCCGACGATCTGGTCTTGGTATCTGCCGAGGTGTTCGGCTCCACGCTCACGAGCTCCGAGACGGCGCTCACGACCGACGCGCTGCGCCTCGAGCCGCAGACCACGTCGGTCGAGCTCCTCGGGGGAGCGAAGCTCTACGTCCTCGACGGCCTCGTCTTCGGAGCCGCTGCGGGGCCCGGTCTCAGCAACGGCGTCGGGACGCCCACGGCTCGCGTCGTCGGCATGATCGGTTGGGCACCGATCCCCGCGCGGGACCGCTCGGCCGAGGACGACGACGGCGACGGCGTCGCCAACGGCGTCGACGCGTGCCGGGAAGAGAAGGGTGAGTCTTCGGAGGACCCGAAGAAGAACGGCTGCGCTCCGCCCGATCGTGACGGCGACCGGATCGCCGATCCCGTGGACGCGTGCCCCAGCCTCGTCGGGCGCGCGAGCGCCGATCCGACGTTGAGTGGCTGCCCTTCGGACTACGACCGCGACGGCGTGCCGGACTCCGAGGATGCATGCCCGAACCAGAAGGGCGTCTCGAGCCCGACGAAGGAACGCAACGGCTGCCCGGGCGACCTCGACACGGATCTCGATACGGTCGCCGATCGCGAGGACGCGTGCCCGAAGGTGAAGGGCTCGCGCAACGAGGATCCGTCGAAGAATGGGTGCCCGACCCGCGACGGCGACGGCGACGGCATCGCGGACGTCGACGACGCCTGCCCCAACGAGCGCGGCCTACCCAACCTCACCGACAAGACCCACCACGGCTGCCCGAAGGACGTCCGGGTCACGACGGGCGAGATCGTCATCTTGCGGCAGGTCACCTTCAAGCTCGCACAGTCGAGCCTCGATCAGACGGTGGATCCTGTGTCGGACGATCTGCTGACAGAGGTGCGCGACGTCATCCTGCAGCACCCTGAAATCGAACGCATAGAAGTCCAGGGCCACGCCGACGACTCGGGCACGCCCGAATACAACAAGCAGCTTTCACAGGCGCGCGCCGAGGCCGTCAAAGCCTGGCTGGTGAAGCGGGGGATCGACCCCAAGCGCCTCGCCGCGGCAGGCTATGGAGCGACGCGTCCTGTCGCGACGAACCAAACCGACGAAGGCCGCCAAAAGAACCGGCGCGTTCAGTTCGTCATCATCGAGAAGAAGAAGTAGCGGGATCGAATCGATCACATCGCGGAAGCTTCGCGAGGTCTGTATTCTACCGTCGTAGCATTCTTTTCCAGCTAGGAGCCACGCATGCGAGCAGCGAGACGGTTCACCGCACTGGCCTCGGCCTTCGTCCTCACCTCCGCCGCAACGGCGAGCGGCGCGCCGACCTTGCGCGTGCAGGTCGATCAGCGCGGAGACTTCTTGCTCGTCGGCAACACGTTCGGCTTCGACTGCAACAACCCGACGGTGCCCGTCGTGGGCAACGCCACCTGCTTCGGCAGCACGCAGAACGGCGACACGGCGCCCGATCTACATTGGCGATCCGACTCGCCCGGCGCAGGCCAAGCCGAAGCGGGCATCCTGATTCCGCAGGGCAACGCGCGCTCCACGGCGTTGCTCACGATCCCTGCAGCGGCGACGGTCACCCACGCGTTCCTCTACTGGGCCGGCAACGATCAGGGCGCCGGTGCTGACACGACCGTCACACTCGATGCGCCCGGTAACCCCAACCAGACGATCAACGGCGCACAGGTGGCGACCGCGGGCTCGTCTTACCAGTCGGTCGCCGACATCACCGCGCTCGTTCAAACCGCCGGCAGCGGCGCCTATCGCGTGAGCGGCGTCGCGTTCGACTCGTTCAACAACAACACCAACGAGACCGCGTTCGCCGGTTGGTACATCGTCGTCTTCTACCAGGACCAGACGCAGCCACCGCGCAACCTCGCGCTCTTCGACGGCCTCGACCAGGTCTCGAGCGGCAACCCCCAGAGCGCCACGCTCTCCGGCTTCAACGTGCCGACGGCCGGCTTCGACGCCAAGCTCGGCGTCGTCACATTCGAGGGCGACGCCTCGCTCAGCGGCGACTCGCTCCTCTTCGACGGCGCCACGCTCTCGGACGGCGTCAACACGTCGACCAACTTCTTCAACGGCTCGCGCTCGTTCCTCGGGACCGCGGTCTCTGTCCCCGGCGATCTCCCGCAGCTGACCGGGGCAGCCGGCAGCATGGGCGGCGTCGATCTCGACGTCGTCGACATCACCGCGCAGCTCGTCGCGGGCCAGACGAGCGCCCCCATCCAGGCGACGAGCACCCAGGATCAGTACTTCCTCGCAGCCTGGATCACCTCGATCTCGACGTTCCTTCCCGACTTCACGACGTCGACCAAGACGGCCTTCGATCTCAATGGCGGCGACCTCGTGACCGGCGACGTCATCGAGTACACGATCACGCTGACCAACACGGGCAACGACGCCGCGATCGACCTCATCCTGGATGACCCGATCCCCGTAGGCACGACGTATGTGCCGAACTCGATCGAGATCCTCTCCGGCCCGAACGCCGGTGTGAAGAGCGACGCCGCCGGCGACGATCAGGCCGAGTTCGACGGCGTCGGGATCGTCGCTCGCCTCGGCGTGGGCGCGACGGCGTTCGCGGGCGGCGATCTCGCGATCGGCGAGAGCACGTCGCTCAAGTTCCGCGTTCAGATCACCGCGACGAGCGGCACCATCTCGAACCAGGCCGAGATCTCGGCGGCCGGCCTCCAAGGCGGCCCGCTCGACACCTGGAACACCGGTACGCCGGGCAACCCGGGCGCACCGACCACGAACGACATCGACGAGTGTCTGTCCGACGCCGACTGCGCGGCGCCGACGCCGGCGTGCCTCACGACGGCGGATCCGAAGATCTGCGTCGAGTGCACCAACGACACCCACTGCAGCGGGCTCTCGCCGACTTGCAACGTCGCGACCAACACGTGCACATGCGCGCCCTCGGGTGCCGAGGCGTGCGACGGCGACGACAACGACTGCAACGGCACGATCGACGACGGCTTCGGCACCGGCGTCGCCTGCACCGCCGGCATCGGCGCGTGCGAGGCGACCGGCGTCATCGTCTGCACTTCGCCCTCGATGACCGGCTGCAACGCCGTCCCCGGCCAGCCCGCGGCTGTCGAGACCTGCAACGACGCGATCGACGCCGACTGCGACGGCGATCCGAACAACGGATGCAACGGGACGGACACCGACGGCGACGGTCTGCCGGATGACGTCGAGACCTCGATCGGAACCGATCCGAACGACGCCGACAGCGACGACGACGGCGCGTCCGACGGACAAGAGGTCGACGTCGGCAGCGACAGCGACGGCGACGGCGCCATCAACGGGCTCGATCCGGACAGCGACAACGACGGCCTCTACGACGGGACCGAGCTCGGGCTCGACTGCTCGAACCCGGGCACGAACGTCGCGGCCGACCACTGCGTCGAGGACGCCGACGGCGGCGCGACCACGACCAATCCGCTCGACTCCGACACCGACGACGGCGGCGTACCCGACGGCGCCGAGGACTCGAACCTCGACGGCGCGGTCGATGGTGGCGAGACCGACCCCAACGATCCTGCGGATGACGTGCCGCCGACGGACACCGACGGCGACGGCCTCTCCGACGACCTCGAGACCAACATCGGCACGGATCCGAACGACGCCGACAGCGACGACGACGGCGCGATCGACGGTGAAGAAGCCAACTTCGCCGACGACACCGACGGCGATGGCTCGATCAACGCTCTCGATCCCGACAGCGACGACGACGGCCTCTTCGACGGGACCGAGCTCGGCAACGACTGCTCGAATCCGGCGACCGATCCGAGCGCGGGCAACTGCATCGAGGACGCGGATCCCAACTCGACGACGAGCATGATCGACCCCGACACCGACGACGGCGGTGTCACCGACGGCGACGAAGACACCAACCACAACGGCGCGATCGACCAAGGAGAGACCGATCCGAACGACGGCGCCGACGACATCGTCGGCCAAGGCGGCGGTGGTGCTGGTGGTGGAACGGTCACCGGCACCGGCACCGCCACGGGTACCGGCGGAGCGGGCGGGGGCGGCGGCGCCGGCGGCGGCTTCGAGCCCGGGTTCTACCCGCAGGGCGGCGGTCTCTCGTGCCGGACGGGCGGCGATGCGCCCTCGGGCATGGCGGGCCTGGGCCTCGTCATCGCAGCGCTGCTCCTAGGAACGCGTCGCCGCAAGTAGGAGGTCCGGACCATGCGCTTTCTTCGCTTCTCGATCCCGCTGGCCCTCATCGTCATCGCCTGCAGCGCCGGCGGCACAGGCGACGACGAGGACGATGACGATGATGACGACGACGACGGCCAAGGCGCCGGCAACGAAGGTGCCGGGGCGCAAGGCGGTTCTGGCCCCGGCGCCACGGTCGTCGTCGAGCACGTCTTTCTCGGCGTAAAGACGTTCACCGGGGTCGAGAGTCCCGATGCGTGGGAGACGTTCGGCTTCAACCTCGACGGTCAGGTCACGACCAACGATTTCTCGAACCACTGCCAGCCGTACGCAAACGCACCGCCCAACTCCGTCTTTCCGGACGGGCCCGCCGGGATCGACAACTCCTGGGGCAAGTACATGATCCCGATCATGAAGACCGCCGCTTCGGCGTCCGGCAGCGGCTCCGATCTCGACGGTGCATGCGACGAGGTGATCGCGAGCGGCGAGGCGAGCTGGGCCATCCTATTCGACGCGATCGCCGGCGGCGACGAGCCGGTCGAATCGGCCGGGGCCTTCTTCGATGTCCGCGATCGCATGGGGGCCACCTGGCTCAAGGCGCCCGAGGCCTTCGCAGGCGAGACGCCGCTCGTTACGTTTCCAGGGGGAACGACCCAGAACGACGCGTGGTCATCGGGCAGCGGGACCGCCGTCCTCCAGCTCCGGGTTCCGTCGTTTGGCACCTCGATCCCACTGCGTCTTCATCGCCCGAGGATCCGCATGACCGTCGACGCGTCGGGCACCTACACGGGTGTCATCGGCGGCGTGCTCGACACCGAAGAGTTCGTGAGCGACTTCCGAGATGTCGTGGGGCCACTGATTTCGTGCGACGGCTCGGCGCTCGACAGCGTGCTCAACCAGCTCCGTCAGGGGTCGGACATCATGGTGAACGGAGCCCAGGATCCCAACGCCACGTGCGACGGCATCAGCTTCGGGATCGGCTTTACCGCGACGGCTCAAGAGGTCGGCGATTTCACATCGCCGCTACCGCCGCCGGAAGATCCGTGCGGTACGGGCGTGGGGGGCGGCGGCTGACGACGACAATCGTCTAGCATGGTCGTTCGAGCTCGAAGGGCTCGGCACACGATGGCCCCTCGGCCTCGCCCAGAGCCCCCAAAAGCGCGAGCTACTCGAACTTCTCTTCGATACCGCCCGGCGGCTTCGGCTGCGCGCCCGGCCCCGGCCCCGGTGCCGCCGTCGACGGCGCCTTCGGTGTCGCGCCGCCCGGCGCCGCTTTCTTCGTGTCTTCGACCTCGACCTTCGGCGGCTGAGGTCCGTTCTCCGAGATCGTGATGTCTTCTTCGACGTCGCGACCGAACGCGGTGAGCTTGACCTTGTGGACGCTCCCGAGCGTGCCGCTGATCTCGACGTAGCCCTTCTTGACGGTCGCTTCCTTGCCGTCGACCGTGACCTTTGCCTCTTCCGGCAAAACGACGAGCTTGACCGTGCGCTCTTGCGGTACCGGGCTGACGTTCGGGCCGGCTGCCGTCGCAGCGGTCGACGCGCCGGCGTTCTCACGCGGTGCTTCGGCGGGGATGTTCGCGGCGGCAGCGTTGGCACCGGCTTGCTGCTGCGAGCCGACGACCTTGTAGGCGACGACCCCGGCGATGGCGATGCCGATCGCGGTGCCCAGCACGAGGAGCGGTGCGCTCGAGCGTTGTGGGAGCTGCGGCCTGCGCTCGGTCGGCGCCGAGATGCCGCCGGTGGTTCCGCCGCCCTCGTTCGGCGGCGGGGGCTGGGAAAGGTTCGGCGGCGGCATGCTCGCCGCGACGGCCTCGTTCGGAGGCGGAAGCGTGAGCCGTCGTGCGACGGCGTTCCGCTGCGTCTCCGAGAGACTGACGAGCATCGACTCCTCGACCGAGGTCGACGGCAAGAGCGCGCGGACCGCCTCGAGCATCTCGGCGGCGGTCTGGTATCGCTCGGCTGCGTTCACGCGGAGCGACTTGTGGATGATCGCAGCCACCTCGGGCGGGGCCCACGGCGCGAAGTCCTGAACCGGCCTCGGCGCCTCGGAGCAGATCGCGATGATGAGCTCGCCGAGCGCCTCGATGTGGTGGAACGGCGTCCGGCCGCAGATCAGCTCGTAGAGGACGACGCCGAGCGACCAGAGATCGGCGCGATGGTCGATCGATTTCGACCCGCGCGCCTGCTCCGGCGACATGTAGAGCGGCGAGCCGAGCATCGTGCCCGTCCGCGTGAGGCCGGCGTCCCCCGCCTCGCTCGCCGTCTCCATCTTGACCTTGGCGATGCCGAAGTCGAGCACCTTGACCAGCACCGAGCCGCCGTCGCTCTTCGCCAAAAAAATGTTGGCGGGCTTGATATCGCGATGGACGACGTTCGCCTCGTGCGCCTTCTGGAGGCCCATGCATACCTGGGCGACGATCCGCAGCGCGAGCTCGCTGGACACCGGTCCGGTGCGGCGGAGCAGCTGCTGGACGTCTTCGCCCTGCATGTACTCCATGACCATGAACGGGAAGCCGTTGTTGGGATCGGTACCCGTATCGAGAACCTGACAGATGTGTTGGGTATCGATCGCGCCCGCAGCCTTTGCCTCGCGCTGGAAGCGACCGACGAGCTGCGCGTCTTTGGTGAAGTCGCCGGTCGAGATGACCTTGATGGCGACCCGCCTGCCGGTGCCGACGTGCGCTGCCTCGTAGACGGCGCCCATCCCGCCCGCGCCGATGACGCGAGTCACGTCATAGCGGCTGTCGATCGTGCTTCCGACGAGGTTGCGGGCGTCCACGGTGCTTTGGTTCCAGCAAGAAGGAATAGACGATCTGGCGCCAGCGGCCAATCACCGTGAGGCGCGATCGACTTTGTCGCATTGGGTCAACGCCCGACGGCGGCGAGCAAGTGACCGTAGCGGTCGGAGAGATCGACGCCATCGTCGGCCGGACCGCGATCGGTCGGGTTGATGCCGCAATACGCTACATCGGCGAGGTGCCTCCACCTTCCCGCGCGTTCTTCTTCGTCGGGCCGGACCGGCGTCGTGCAGGGAAAGCACCCGATCGTCGCGAATCCCATCTCGTGAAGCGGGTTCACGACGGCGTCGGGATGAGCGTCGAGGTAGGCGTCGAGGTCGGCACGGCTGAAGTGCGCCATCGGGTGCACGCGCAGCAGGCCGAGCTCCCTGTCGAGCTCGACCGCTTGGATCAAGCTGCGCCGTCCGCCCTCGTCGCGCCGAAGGGCGCCGACGAGCGCGTCATACTGGCCGCGTACCGTCTGGAGCGGATCGCTCTTTCGAAGCTCGCAGCAACGCTCCTGCCCCTCTTTGCTCAGGTAGAGCAGGCCAGACTCCTTCGTTTGCGCTGCAAACGATCGAGCCGGGTGGAGGGTGCGGACATTCAGGTTGGGGTGGGTCGCCTGCAAGCGATCGCGGGTAGCGAGCGTCTCGGGATGCAGGACACCCGTGTCGACGAAGAGGACGTCCATCTTCAGCCCGGCACGGTCGGCCATGTGGGCGAGCGCCGTACCCGCACGCTGCATCGACGAGAGGATCGCCACGCGGGGGCCGAAGACCTCGGAAACGAGCGCGAGGATCTCGAGCGGGGTCTTCTTCGCCAGCGCTTCCGCGAGCGGGGCGAGATCGGCGGTTTTGACGAGCACCAATCGCGGAGTCTTCTCCGGCCGAGGTCGTTGCGCAAGCCCGACCCTCCGCCAGCCCCCTATGCGCGAGGTCCCCTACGCTCGAGGTCATGGTGGGCGCGCCGCGACGGGAGTAACGATGGGGGGGATGGACCTCTCGAGCTTCGACGCGACGAACGGCTGCCGATTGGAGAGCGGTCATCGCGGCGGCCACTACGAGAGCTGGTTCCTTCGAGCAAACCACCCGTCGCGTCCGCTCGGGTTCTGGATCCGCTACACGATCTTCTCTCCGCGCGGCCGGCCCGAATCGGCGGTCGGCGAGCTCTGGGCGATCCTGTTCGACGGTGAGGCCGGCCGGCACGTTGCGACGAAGACCTTCGTGCCGATCGATCAGTGCAGGTTCGCCGATCGCAACCTCGCGGTTCGCATCGGCGACGCGCGTCTCGAGGGCGGCGCGCTGGTGGGTGAAGCCACCTCGGGAAGGGACACGATCTCATGGGATCTGCGCTTCGAGCGCGCCGAGTCGCCTCCGCTCTTGCTCCTCCCCGCGGCGCTCTACACGGCGCCGTTCCCGCGCGCCAAGTCGCTCGTTCCCGCGCCTCTCGCCCGCTTCGAGGGTCGAGTGCGCTCGGGCTCGATCGACTGGACGGTCGACGGCTGGACCGGCAGCCAGAACCACAACTGGGGCTCGCGCCACACCGACAGCTACGCGTGGGGCCAGGTCGCGGGGTTCGACGGCGCTCCCGACGTATTCGTCGAGTGCACGACGGCGCGGGTGAAGCTCGGCCCGCTCTGGACGCCGCCCTTCACGCTCCTCGTCCTCACCCTGGACGGTGAGACGGTGGACCTTACCGGCCTCGATCGGGGCCTGCGCGCGAAGGGCAGCTTCGAGCCCGGCCGCTGGGAGATTCAGTCGGGGGCGCCCGGGGTCCGGGTTCAGGCGACATTTTCTGCTCCCCGCTCGGCGTTCGTCGGGCTCACCTACGACAACCCGCCCGGCGGCACCAAGACCTGCCTCAACTCGAAAATCGCGCGCTGCGATCTCGTCGTGGAACGTCGGGGGAAGCCGACGCTACGGCTCTCTAGCGAAAGTCGCGCTGCGTTCGAGATCCTCACCGACGCGCACGATCATGGGATCGATGTCGTGATCTGAGCGAGGTGGAACGCGGAGCCGCTACTAGGGTAGAGTCGCCGGCCGTGTCCGAGTTCCTGAGGCGGCTCGACGCCTCGTTCCTGACCTCGGTGGGCGCTACGACGACCTCGAGCCCCATCGACGAGATCGCCGATCGGCGATTCTTGTTCCTTACCGGCAAAGGCGGCGTCGGCAAGACGACCGTGTCCGCGGCGCTCGCGCTCGCGCTCGCGGAGCGCGGCAAGAACGTCCTCATCGTCATGCCGCACACCAAGGAGCGCCTCTCGGCGGTCCTGGGCACGCGCCCCATCGGGCCGGACATTGCGCCCGTCGGCGATCGGATCTGGGCGGTCAACGTCGACCCGGAGCGCGCGCTCTACGAGTACGGTGAGATGGTCCTGCGCGTGAAGGCTCTGGCCGGCGCCGTCTTCGGCAACGACTACATCAAGACGTTCCTTCGGGCCGTCCCGGGGATGTACGAGTGGGCGATGCTCGGCAAGGCGTGGTTCCACACGACCGAGCAGACGGCGCGCGGCACCAATCTCTACGATGTCGTCATCTTCGACGCGCCGGCCACGGGGCATGGCCTCGACATGCTGCGCGTGCCGAAGGTCATCCTGGACGTCGCGCCGCCCGGCGTGCTCCGGCGTGACGCCGAGCGCGCGGTCGACCTGTTCCGCGACTCGACCAAGAGCGGGATCCTCGTCGTGACCTTGCCCGAAGAGATGCCGGTCACCGAGACGGTCGAGCTCGTTCGGGCGATCGAGTCGGAGCTTTCGATGCCGGTGCTTCGGTTGGTCGTCAACGGCGTGATTCCGCCGCTCTTCGACGACGCCGAGCGCTCGAGCCTCCTCGCGCACCCGGATCTTCTCACCATCGAGGCGGCGAAGCGCGCCGAGTCGTCGCACGACGCCCCGGTCGTCGCCGGGGCGCGGCGTGCACTGCGAGAGACCGTGCAGCGCGACAGCCTTCTCCGCCTCTTCGCATCGCTCCAGACGCGCGCGTTTCTTCTGCCTCATCTCTTCGACGAGGCGTCGACAAAAGAAGGGACCAGAAAGCTCGCGGCGGTGCTGACGGCGCCTCAGGTAGCCGGGCGCTGACGGGGCTGACCGTACGCCCGGCCCGCATCCGTTGCCGTCTCGAGGGCGGCCTCGATCGCGGTCGGCGTGCTCGACGGAAGCTCCACCCGAACGAGCGTCCCCACGCCTTCGGTCGACTGGATCGAGACCTTTCCCTGGTGGGCCTCGACGATGCGTCGCACGGTCGCGAGCCCGATCCCCACGCCGTGCGCGCGCGTTCCCTGCACTCGGAAGAACGGCTCGAACACCCGATCCAGCGCCGCGTGCGGGATGCCCGTGCCCGTGTCTTCGACCTCGATCACGCAGACCGCGCCCTCGCACCGGGCCCGGACGCGCACGACCCGCTCGCCCTGGCCTTGCAGAAACTTGAACGCGTTCGAAACGACGTTGATGAGCAAGACGTGGAGCAGCGACGGTGAGCAGCGAACCTCGAGCGAGTCGTCGATCGTGACCTCGGCTCGTCCCGAGACGCTCTCGATGAGCGGTGAGAGCTCCTCGAGCACCGCAGAGAGCTCGCCCTTCACCGACGCCTTCTCGGTGAAGGACGGCGCCGCCCCTGCGCGTGCAAAAGCGAGCAGCCCTTCGAGGAGGTCGACAGCGCGCCGCGTGACGCGGTCGGTCCGTTCGGCGATCGACTTTACCGTCTCCGGCTCGTTCGCGGCAGCGAGGAGCATAGGTCCTGCGAGCCGCAGCGGTGACAGCACGTTCTTCAGATCGTGCGCGACCCTTCCCGCGAACGCCTCGAGGTCGCGGTTCGAGGACTCGACGCGGTCGATGTAGACATCGAGCCGCGACTGGTCCCGAGCCGCCATCCGCGCGACCGCGTACGCCACCAGCGCGGTGCAGAGGAAGAGAGCGAGGCCTGCGGTGACCTCGAGATGCCGCGCCAGGCGGGCGCGTTGATGGGCCACGGCGAGCGCCGCCTGAGTCTCGAGATCACCGCTGCGGTAGAGCGCTTCGAGCTGATCGAACAGGCGCACCGACGTGGGGGTCGTCTGCGCGAGCATGGCAGCTGCCTCGGTCCGGCGTCCCGCTCTTGCCTGGCGTAGAACTTCGTCGAGGTTCGACCGGAGCTCGACGACCAGCGGAGCGATCTCTTTCCACCGCTCGGCCTCCTCACCCCCGAGCACCTTCGCGAGCGCGCGGAGATCGGCATCGAGGTCGTCCTCGACCTCATCGATGCGGAGCATGCTCTCTGCAAAGTCGCCACTGTCGTGCAGAACCGCCTCTTCGGTCCACGCGTGCAAGAGGGCGATCTGCTGTCCGGTGTGCCCGATCAAGAACGCCGATTCGCGCGCCTGGTTCACGAGCAGACCCGCCTGTTGCTCGGCTCGGTTGTTCTCGTAGACGGAAAAGCCGAACGAAACGACGACCAGGAGGAGGATCGCGACGAAGCCCAGCTTCAGAGCGAAGCGCTGTGTTCGAAAGACTGGGCGACCTTGAATGGGCATGCCCCCGAAACCCTCGAGAGAGCCAACAAGCGAGCCGGCGAGTCCATGCCTCGAGGACGAGCGAAATTCACCGGCGCGGTTAGCGCCGGGGCCGAATGGGCAGCGCGAGGCGAGATGGCGCCAGAAGGAAGCTCAGGGGCAGGCGACGTGATGGAGGGGCTTCATCTCGCCTTCGCTCAGCGTCGAGTACCCGGTTCCCTGTCGATCCCACGCGATGGTTTCGCCCTGTTGCTCGGTAGGAGCCGGCATGTCGCACGGCGTCTTCCCGAGAGCTTGGCTCACCGTCTGGCCTGGACCGATCGGATAGAAGAAGACGCTGGTGTAGGTTCGCAAGAGAACCGCCGAGCCCTGGGGATGAACGTCACCGCCGGTCACCATCGACACGAGCCCGCTCACGACGACGGGTGCCGGACCGCTCAGGACCACCGTCGTTCCGGAGCGCAGCGGGAGCGGCATCTCGTAGGCGCTCGTGTCGCTGCGATCCTTGGTGACGACGGTCACCACGCCGGTCGTCGGGTGCACCAGGATCGTCTCCGAGTTGTGCGATCCGTCGGGGTACGTGAAGCCAAAGGTCTCGAAGGGCACCTGGGTCTCGCCGGCTCCGAGCTTCGCCGGCTCTTCGACGCGATAGATTGTGTACGTCGCGCGCTGCTCGTTGTTGTCGCCCACGTCGCCGAAGTAGAGGCAGCTCTTCGATGGGTCGGCGCACGGCCCACGCGCCATGTCCTCCCAATCGATCGCCGACGCGCCCGAGAGGACGTACGTGCCGAGGTCCTGACCCTTGTCGCCGAAGGCGAAGAAGCGGGCGCTGTCGCCGGAGTCGTTGTGCGCGTAGAACGAGCCCTTGTGCGTCGCGCTCGCGACCAGGCCCGAAGCCTCGACGATGAGAGCGCTCGCAGGAACGAACGCGGCCGTCGGATCGCCGCACGACGGACATGTCGCTGCGCTCGACGATCCGCCCGATCCGCCCGATCCGCCCGAGCCGCCGGCCCCGGTGGTTGCGCCCGACGTCGTGGCCCCCTCGCTCGTGCTCGAGACGACCGAGGTGGTGATGCCGCTCCCGGCGCTCGAGGTCGAGCCCGAGTCTCCCCCGCACGCGAAGAGTAGACACGCCCCGAGAGATAGTGACGGTCGCGTCATTTTCTGATCGGCAGTCCGGGCTTCAGCTTCTTGCGCTGCTTCTTGAGCTGGTTGCCCTCTTTGATGAAGTCCGGCTGCGTCACCGTGACCGTGCCGTACCAGTAGGCGAGCTTCACCTCACCCTTGTCCTTGTCGGTGGAGACGTCCATGACGAGCTTCTCGGGCGAGTCCTGCTCGCGCACGCGATCGATCCGCTCTACCGGGCCGCGGATACGCGCGATCCGACCGGGCGTGGATCCGCAGATCTTGAAGACTGCGATCTCGTAGAACGGCGAGCCCTCGCTGGGTCGACCGACCCACCTTGCGACGACGAGCTCCTCGTTGTCGCGGGGGTGCCACCGCCACACCTTGTCGAACGAGAGCCTCACCCCGTCGACGTTCTGGTGATCCTGCGGCATCTGCTTCATGAGATCGCGGGCGAGATCCTGATCGACGCGCTCGTCCTCGGTGAGCGTCGGGCGGCGAAGGAGAGAGAGATCCACGACGGCGGCGTTCTCGGGGCCCGAGCAGCAGCGGAAGCCGACGTCGGTGCCGGTGTTGTTCGCGTCGCGGCCGACGCCGCTCGCGCAGCGCTCGCGCACCACGTTGCCGGTTCCCTTGTAGCCGCGAACCGCGGCGAGGCTCGCGCCGGATCCGCGCCCCCAGGCACTCGACGTCCACTCGTAGGCGAGCCCGTGCATGTCGGCGACGCCGAACGCGCTCTTGCACTTGGATCGTTTGCCGGGCTCGAGCGGTGAGGGCGTCGCACACGCCGCCTTGTCGTAGCTTCCGGAATACTCGAAGGTGAGGTTGTCGGGCCCCTTGCAGGCGCGCTCCCACTCGAGCTCGGTGCACAGGCGCTTTCCGTTCGCGACGCAGAGCTTCGAAGCTTCATCGCGCGTGACGCCCGTCTTCGGCGGCTGCTTCGGATCGTTCGGGTACGGGTAGACGTCGATTGTGAACTCGTTCATCGCGATCGACGGGTGGACGAGCTCTTCGTTGGTGACGCGTGGCACCGCGCCGCAGCTCGCGCCCGCCCGCAGGGTCCCCGAAGGGATCGTCACGGTCGGCCCCGAGTCGGCCGGCGTCGCCGCGCTGGCGTAGAGCTTGCGGCGGCGGGTGGCCAGAGCGA
>JBGTSH010000011.1:0-67919 GCA_041940405.1 Polyangiaceae bacterium | reverse complement strand
CCCGAAGTGAATCTCCGGCTCGGCAGCTTCTACATCGGCAAGCTCCTCAAGACCTTCGAAGGGAGTCCCGTCCTCGCCTCCGCCGGCTACAACGCAGGCCCCACGGCCGTCTCGCGCTGGGTCGAGAACGCCAAGGAGCACGAGGCCGACGTGTGGGTTGCCCGCATCCCGTACGAAGAGACGCGCAACTACGTCGTCCGCGTGATGGGGAACTTCGCGCGCTACCAGTGGCTCGCCGGCGGCGACGCCGCGGTTACGCCGCTCGCGCTCGAGCTTCCGAAGAACGCGCGGGCGAAGGACGACGACTACTAAGCGGGCCGATCAAGCCGACGCGGGGCGGACGATCTGGACGACGGTTCCGGAACGGTGCACTCGCAGAAGTCGGTACCCGCCCAGGACCAGGGCGCATCGGCGACCCGGAGCTCTCTGGGGCGCGCTGGCGCTCATTCCGAGAGGGCACGGGCGAGCTTCGACTCGTGCGACCTCAGCCTGGCGAGCTCTCGCTCCAGCGGCTGCTCGACGCCCTCCAGCTCTCGAATCACCTCACGAAGATCGCAAAGGTAGGCGAGGGCCGCGCTTCGATCCGAACGTTGCTGGGCTTCTTGGCAGTGAAGCAGCAACGATGAAGCACGCAGCAGCAACCCGGACGCCCGCAACGACTCTGGTACCGGCTGGCGGGGTGGGCGGGTTGACATCGGCTGTGCGTCGAGCACCTATCGTGCCCGGCCTAATATGGGAGATTAACGTCGCACCTGCGCGGAGGCGAGCGAGCGGTCGATGTCAGTCAAGGAGAGCCCCGCTCCATCCCGTTCACCAGCACCCGAAATAGCGCTGTGCTCCAGTACCGCTGATCCTCAGGCCCGAGAAAGTGATCCGTTCCGGGAAGGAGGAGGGGGACAGCTCCAGGAACGAGCTCATCGGCGAGCAACGTGAGCCCGTCGTTCGGTCCAAGCTCGCGCATGCGGTCATAGCCAAAGGAGCCGCGGTCCGAGATGTTGCCCGACAGCGGGACGGCGATCAGCGACACGATCTCGATGTGCGGAGGAAAGCTCAGGCGGTCGAAGACAGGACGCGAGGTTGAGGCGCGCATGCTTTTGAGCCCGTCGAGATCGAAGCCCTTCACGCCCAGCTGCAGCTCCACGAACCAACACATGTCGGGCTCCAAAACGCGGTCGGCCAACGGCGACCCACGTACGGCGCCCACGATGCTCAGCCAGCCCACGACACGACTGGTCTCGCGAGCATCGAGAACGCTCCCGAGCGCGAGCGCGACCTCGGCGCCGCTCTTGCTCGCGCTGACAAGGAAGACCCGATGCTTCACCGATGCTTTCCGGACGGCGTCGGCGACCATCTGAGCGTTCTCTTCAACGGTTCCGTTCTCGTCGATGGCCACCAGCTCGTGCGGGATGCCCCATTGCTCGTACAGCGCCCGCTGGATCCGAAAGTCGGCGTTGGTCTCGCTGCCGTTCGAGCGGTAGAACCAGCCCGGCACCATGAGCACCAGCAGGTCTTCGGGCGGAGCTGGGCGAGCTTGCACGAAGCCGATGCGACGAACGACGGCGAGCTCCTCTTGGAACCGCTTGCGTAGATTGCGTGCTGCGGGCCTTTCGGCCGACGTCTCCAGGAACAGCAGCGTCGCGACGTCGGGCGAGTAGGTTGCCGAAACCCAGGCGAGCGCGTCCCGTGTCGGTACGGTGCCCGAGGCGAGAAGGGTTTGCCGTAGCTCGCTGAGCGCCGCAGGCAAGGGCCTGCCTTCGAGGTAGTCGCGCGCCAGCTCGTGATCCACGGGGCCGTGGAGCTCGTAGCCGGCGATGGTCCCGGCGGCGTCGACCCGTGGCACGGGCGAGCAGGCACCGAGGGCGACGGCCCACGCCAGCGCGACGGCGAGCCAAACCAATCTGCTCGGTCGAATCATCGTCGGGGCTCACTGGAAGCAAACGAACCCCGCCTCTGGGTCGCGCGGGTATCGGTAGAGTCCCGCGAAGCACATTTCGTCGAGGCTGCTCTCCCCCCACGTGACGGTGTCGTTCGTGTTGTTCCGGTAGTCACAGCGCACCTCGACGAAGTCTCCGGCGCGCATCGGCACCGCTTCGGGGATCGGCGTGACCTGTTGGTCGTCGAAGGAGTACGGAACGTCGAGGATGGTCCGGCTACCGGCATCGCTCGAGTGGGCGGTGACCGTCATGTGGACACCGAGCTGGTGCATGTGCGGCCCAACGGCGAAGAGCGTTGCGTCCTTCTTCAACGTGCAGCCACCGGTGATCGAGTGCTCTCCCGGCGGGATGTCGAGGGAGGTCGGACCGGCGAGGATCGCCTCGGCTTCGATCGTCTGCTCGCGCGCTTCGTCGGTGAGCTTCTGGAAGGTGATCGCGGACGACCCGCTCAGCTCCTGTGCGGTGGTGTTGAAGAGGTGGAGGTTCAAGAGCAGCTGCTGTCCAGCAGGAATCCTCACCGCGACACCCTCCGGCATCGTGAAGGGCCGCGAGCCGACGCCAGAGCCGTAGATCATGACGTCGTGGTTGATCGCTGTGTTGCAATCGAAGACCCCGTCGGGCTCGGTGGGCGGACCGTATGTGAGGACGGTGTGGTGAGTCCCCGGCGGCGCGACCGCGCCGAACGCGCTGACCCAAAGATCCTCGCTGATCGTCTTGCGAGCACAGACGTACCCCTCCGTGCCCGGTGGCAGCGTCCAGTCCGCGCCGACGAGCGTCTCCCATTCCGCTTCGGCGACAGGCTCGGCCGTCTCTTCGGAGTCGTCACATGATGACGCGATCCCACACAGCAACAGCACCAGCAATGCCTGAGCTCTCATCGAAGTCTCCTCGAAGGTCGTCTTCCGAGAGATTGGAGTCTGCGAGGCGCCGTCGCTCGTCCGGCGCGACGAACGAGCCTCTTTCGCCGACGAGCGGCGCGCCCAGTCAATCGAGGCGGAGCGCGCGTCGCAATGCGGGAACGTGCCGGCGGCTGACACGCGCGCGCTGCCCGTCGCTGAGCTCCACCCGACCCCCAGTCCGCTCCGCGTGGAAGGAGATGATGTGCTTCAACGACAAGAGCTCGGCGCGATGAGTCCGGATGAAGTCGTGAGCGCTCAGCCGCGCTTCGAGGGTGTTGAGGCTCTCCTCGAGCAAATGCTCCCGGCCCGCGCTGAGGAAGGCCGAATACTTGTCGGCAGCATAGAACCGGACGATTTCGCAGGCGTCGAAGACCCTCACAGTGTCCCCATCGCGGGTAAGCACGCGCGTACCGGCGGCAGTCTTTGTCTCGAGCAAGTTGCCGAGGAGCTTGATCACCCGAGCGTCGTCTCCTCGGGAGAGCCGAGCACGGGCAAGAGCGCGCTCCAGGCGTTCGCGCTTGATCGGCTTCAGGAGGTAGTCGACCGCGCACGCGTCGAAGGCCTCGACCGCGTGCTGGTCGTAGGCCGTCGTGAAGACGATCGGCGGCAGCTCGGCATGTGTGCGGGCGAGCGTGAGCCCGTCGAGCCGCGGCATCCGGATGTCCAGGAGCACGAGGTCCGGTCGCAGCTCCGAGACCCTTGCGATGGTCTCCAACCCGTCGGACGCCTCTCCGACGACCTCGACGTCGCCGATCTCCTCGAGCATCCGGCACAGGCGCCGGCGCGCGATGGGCTCATCGTCGACCACCAGGATGCGCACGATCAGTCTGCCGGTAGCGCCAACTGCACGACGCAGCCGCCGCGGGCTCCGCGGGCCACGTCCAGCGCGGCGCGGCCGCCGTACAAGAGACGCAGCCGCTCGCCGAGCTCGCGCAAGCTGGTGCGGGTGCCGGCATGGGCCGACCGGCCAGGTCCGGGGCCATCGTCCTGAATCGAAATTCGGAGCATGCCGCCTTCCCGGTACGACGTGACCTTCACGCTTCCGCTGCCGCGCCCTTCGACACCATGCCGAACCGCGTTCTCCACGAGCGGCTGCAGGGCAAGCGGAGGAACCGGCGTCGCGGCGGCGTCTTCATCTACGTCGATGCGCCATTCGAAGCGATCCTCGAACCGCAACGCCTCCATCTCGAGGTAGGCACGCACGGCCTCGATCTCATCTCCAAGTGGGACCTTCTTCTGTCGTGAAGCATTCAGCGAGTACCGAAAGATGTCGGCGATTCGCTCGATCGCTTCTTCGGCGCGTCGAGGGTTCTCGGTGATCAGACCCGCCACGGTGTTGAGAGCGTTGAAGAAGAAATGAGGATTCGTTCGTGACTGCAGGCTTCGCAGCTCCGCCTGCAACGCCGCTTGCACCGCTCGTGCCTCGCGCTGCTCCACCTCACGCAGATGTTCACGCAGCCGGTTGTAGGTCATGAGGGCGGTGACGAATCCAGCGGAGATGAGCAGCGCCGAATAGAGCTCGTGGAAACCGCTTGGCTGACGGTTGGGCGGACACATGTCGCGGACGATCCACCGCGAAGCGGTGAGCGCCGTGACCGAACAAGCGGCGACGGCGATGGAGTAAACCGCGAGCCGTCGTGCCTTGCCCGCGCCCTCGGGCACCATCCGCGGAACAACCCAGGTGAATGCTGCATGGAGCGACGCGCCGATGCTCACCGTATGGATCCAGACAGTCAGCAGGCTCATCGCGACCCCGTGGCCGTCGAGCTCGAAGATCCGCGGGTTGAGCAGCACCGCGAGGAAGGGCGGCGACACCAGGTAGGTGAGCGCGGTCCAGCGCGGCAAGAGGGCACGCGGCGGCCGTGACGCTGGTGAGCTTGCGCGCCATTCCATCTCGTCAGGATACGCCTCTGGTAGAAGCCCACCGACTCCCAGCCCGACTTGCCGACGAGCGGTAGGAACCAGCCGACGAACGGGTTGGCTTTGCATCATGCTCGCTTCGAGGCCTGAACGAGGACGCAATGGGGATCGATCGACGAGCCGCTCGTGCTCACTCCATCGAGCCCGTGCCTCTCCAGAGCCCGTTCGACCTCTTCGCTCCGGGGAAACCTGTACGTGGCATCGCGAAAGCGAGCATGGATGTCGTCACTCTCGGGCCGGAACGCGAGGACCAGCTTTCCAGCCGGCCGAAGCCCCGCCGCCAGCTTCCCCAGCACAGCGTCGAGATCGCGCCAGAAATACACGCAGTGAACCGAGAAGATCCGATCGAAGGCTGCGGGCTCGAGCTGTATCGACGCGACATCGCCGACGCGGATCTCGATCCGACCCTGAGTTACGGCGTCACGATTCCGATCGCGTGCGAGCTTGGCCATCAGCTCCGAAATGTCGATTCCGACCACGCGCCCACCGGAGCGACGCGCTGCTTCGGCGAGCGCGTACCCGGGGCCGGAGCCGATCTCGAGGACGGAGTCACCGGGACGAACGTCGAGGCAATCGAGCACCTCGCCGTTGAGTCGAGCGTGATCGCGCCGCCAGATGAAGCCGAGGAGTCGACCGAATAGGCCGCTCGGTGACGCTGCCTGACGATTGATCGCCTGCGAGATCCGCGCTGCGCTCATGCTGCTCTCTCCTTCGCGTAGGCGTGAACGATCATGTCGACGACGGCGGACTCCACCTCGTCGTCGGCGTACGGCCGCGGCGAGGCGTCCCAGGGCAAGTGGATCGCCCAGAGCGCGATCGTCTCGAGCACCATCCGCGCGGCGAGCTGGACGTTGGGGACGCGGCGCACTCGACCCGCGGCGATACGACTCTCCAAGTAGCCCGCGAGGAGAGAGACCTGTGCCCAGCGCCCCTCCTCGAACCAGACCGAAGCCAGCTCGGGATAGTCGACCGCGCACCGATCCAACAGCTTCAGAGCGCGCCGGTTGCGCCACATTCGTTGGTAGAGGTCCCGGACGATGCGCTCGAGCTCGTCAGGGGGTTTGCGTGATCCTTTCGGCAGAGACGCCACGCGAGCCAGCTCTAGCTCGGTCGCTTCGGCGGCAAGGCGATCGCGGACGTAAGCGACGGTACTGCCGGGAGGAGGTGTCAGCAGAGGCAGCGCTTCGATCTTCGGCGGCGGGGTCTGACCGTCGGCGAAGCGAACCGCTGCGTCGAACAGCGCTTCCTTCGACTCGACGTAGCCGTAGAGCGTTCCCTTGGCGAGGCCGAGCGCGTCGGCGACGTCCGACATCTGTGTGAGCCTGTAGCCGCGGGTGACGAACGTACGAGTCGCGGCGTCGACGAGCTGAGCGAACCGGCCTTCGGGAATCGTTCGAGCCACGCACTCACAATAACCGACCGACTGGGTCAGTCAATCTGCCAACAGGCGAAAATCGTGGGCGGGGAAACGACGCGCTTGCCGACGGCCATCGTTAGTGGCAGCTTACGGTAAGTGAATGCTTACGGAGAGCGGGTGCTCGACGCGCTCGGTGATCCCACCCGACGCGCGGTCTTGAAACGGCTGCGCGCGGGTGCCCGATCCGTCGGTGACATCGCAGCAAAGCTGGATGTGAGCCGGCCCGCGGTCTCCCAGCACCTCAAGGTGCTCAAAGCCGCAGGCTTGGTGACGGATCGCGCCGAGGGGACGCGCCGTCTTTACGCCGTCGACCGTCGAGGCATCGAGGCCGCGCAGAAATGGCTCGACGGTTTCTGGGACGAGACGCTCGCTGCCTTCAAGGACGCTGCCGAGCGTGAAGCTGCAAAGGAAAGTGAGACATGAGCACCGCCGCGCGCCCGATCAAGCTCTTCCAGTTCCCGCGGATGTTCGCGATCCCGAACCTGAGCCCCTTCTGCTGCAAGATGGAGACGTGGCTCCGCATTGCAGGCGTTCCGTACGAGGTGGTCGACACGTCCGATCCGCGCAAGGGCCCGCGCGGAAAGCTGCCTTTCATCGAGGACGGTGGCGAGCGCATCGCCGACACCGCGCACATCATCGATCATCTGAAGCGGACGCGAGGCGTCGATCCCGATGCGCACCTCGACGCCGCTCAGCGTTCGGTGTTCTTGCTCGTTCAACGCACGCTCGAGGAGCACTACGCCTTCGTGCTCGCGTACACGCACTTGTTCCACGATGAAGGCCTGCGCTACACGCGCTCGCGCTTCGACGCGATCCCCGCGTTCATCAGGCCCTTCGTCGCTCGGGCCGTGAAGAAGCAGGTCAAGGCGATCCTCTGGCAGCAGGGGCTCCTCCGCCATTCGCACGACGAGATCATGAGCGCTGCCATCGCCGATTGGACCGGCGTCCTCTCGGTGATGTCGAAGGGCCCGTTCTTCTTCGGCGAAAAGCCGACTGGTCTCGATGCCACCGTCTTCGGCACGCTGGCGTCGACGGTCCTCACCCCGATCGCGTCCCCGATCCGCGACTTCCTTCGTGCGAAACCAGAGGTCGTCGCCTACGCGGAGCGCATTCGATCTCGTTTCTTCCCCGAGCTCGCAGAAGAAGCCTCCGCCGGGCCAGCCATCAAGAGAAAGAAGGAAGCTGATGACGGACAAGGTCTCTCCGCCCATGGATGACCCCAACAGCGTCAAGAAGTCGCTCTCGGTCCGTGCGCCGATCGACGTCGCTTGGCGCGTCTTCACCGTGAAGATGGGAACCTGGTGGCCGCTTGCGCATTACAAGATCGGCAAGGCGAACGCGGTCGACGCCGTCCTCGAGCCGCAGGTCGGTGGCCGCTGGTACGAGCGGGGTGAGGACGGCAGCACTTGTGATTGGGGCCGCGTGCTGGTGTGGGAGCCTCCCTCGAGACTCGTCATCACCTGGGATATCGATGCCAACTGGCAGCACGATCCCAGTCTCGGGACCGAGATCGAGGTGCGCTTCATTGCCGAGACGAAGAGCACCACGCGCGTCGAGCTAGAGCACCGGAAGCTCGATCGCTATGGCGAGCACCGCGACAAGATGCGGCGCGTTTTCGACACCGAGGGCGATTGGGGCAAGCTCCTGGGGATGTTTGCCGGCATCGCCGAAGCTCAGCCCGATACGGGCAGCGCTTGAGACGGACGCGGCCGTGACATGGTCTCGCGCATCCGAACCGCGACCACGAGACCGGACGCGAACGTGAGCGCAGCGACGACGGACATGGCGGCATCGAGCCCCAACGCATCCGCGGTGAATCCCGCGATGACCGCTCCGACCGCGTAGCCGGCGTCTCGCCAGAGACGGTAGACGCCGACTGCGGACGCGCGCCACGAAGGGTGCGCCACGTCACCGATGCTCGCCAGCAGCGTGGGGTAGACCATCGCCGTCCCGATCCCGAGGAGCACGCTCCCGAGGACGAATACCCCGAACGACTTTCCCACGGTCACAAGCGCGATTCCTCCCGCCTGGATCCACATACCGAACACGATGAGCCACTTTCGTCCGACGGCATCGGACGCGGCGCCGGTGACGAGCTGCGCTGCGCCCCAGGTGGCTGGGTAGACGGCAGCAAGCACGCCGATGCGCGCCAGATCCATGTCGGCTCGAGCGAAGACGAGCGGGAACAGCCCCCAAGCCATGCCGTCGTTGAGATTGTTGACGAGGCCCGCCTGGCTCACGCTCGACAGGTTGCGGTCGAACAGCGTCGTCTTCCAGAAGATCTCCTTTGCGCTGATGGCGGGGTTCGATGCGACCGTCGAGAGGCCGGTCTCACGTTCGACGTGACCGCGGGTCTCTCGCACGGCGAGCGCGGAGAGTGCGCCGCCCACCACGACCAGGCCTACGCCCAAATAGAACGGCTCAGGCCGGATGCCCCAGCGGGCCGCAATCCATCCGGTCGCGAGGGCCGACCCTGCAACTGCGAAGTAGCCAGCGAACTCGTTCAGTCCCATCGCGAGGCCACGCCGCTCCGGACCCGCGAGATCGATCTTCATGATGACCGTCGTGGACCAGGTCAGACCTTGACTGATACCGAGGAGCGCGTTCGCGAAGAGGATCCAAGCCCACGACGGCGCCCACATGAGGACGAAGGGGACCGGCGCCGCGATGAGCCAGCCGACGACCAGAACGCCTTTGCGTCCGACTCGATCGGAGAGGTGACCTGCAACGTAGTTGGTGAGCGCCTTCGTGATCCCGAACACCACGATGAACGACAGCACGGCCGCATGCGCAGCGAGATGAAACTCTCCCTCGGCGATCGCGGGCAGGATGCTGCGCTCCATCCCCACCATCGCGCCGACGCACGCATTCACGACGACGAGGAGGGTGAACTGCGCGAGGTTCGCCCGAATGCCGAGCCGAAGAGGCCGCGAGCTCACCGAGCGGCCCGCTCGTTGGGCTCGCCTTTGTTGAAGCGCATGATCGCTTCCATCTCCGCCGGCTTAGGGGGCACGTCGGCGAGCGCCGCGACGAACTCCTCTTTCGAGCAGGAGAGAAGCGGATTCCAGCGCTTCTCGAAGGCGAGCGTGCTCGACGGCTTTCCGCTCATTCCGGCGCCGCAAGCAGAGCCGGCAAAGTGTGCAGGGTAGACCTCGAGATCATCTGGAAGGGTCAAGAGCTTCTGATGGATGCTGTCGTAGAGGCGGCCGGCGTTCTCGCGCGCGTCACCGGGCAGATCAGGCCGCCCCACCGCGCCGACGAACAGCGTGTCCCCGGTGAGAACGAACCAAGGGTCGGGACCGCGGCGAAGATCCGTCACCACCAAGCTCACGCTCTCTGGCGTGTGCCCCGGCGTATGAAGGACACGGACCCGCGTGTTTCCGAGCTCGATCTCCTGACCGTCGCGCAGCGGCTCGAAAGGCGTGCGAAGGTCGGCCGCCTCGTGGAGGCAATACCGCGCGCCGCTTGCCTGGGCGAGCTTCGGACCGCCTGAGCGGTGATCGGCATGTACGTGGGTCTCGAACACGTGCGTGATCTTCATCCCCTTTGCCTCGGCGAACGCCATGTAGGCGTCCACGTCGCGCTCGTGAGGATCCACGACGGCACACTTTCCCAGCCCGCCGCAGCCGAAGAGGTACGCAGCGCAGCCGGTGTCGAAGTAGTAATAGGGTCGAACGATCATGACGGCCTCGTCGCTGTGATACGGCTGCTCCGCGGCTTTGGTGGGCCCGACTCGATTGGGTGACCAGCAGAACGCCACTCGGGAAAGCCCTCTTTGAGCCTGCTGGCGCGGCGCCCGCTCGCGACCAGCGCCTCGACGGCGCGGTCCGCGTAGACGCAGTACGGGCCCCGGCAGTAGGCGACGTAGTGTTTGTTCTTCGCCAGCTTGCGGAGCTGCGTCTCGACCTCGTCGAAGGGCAGCGAGATCGCGCCCGCGATGTGCCCGGCCTCGTATTCGCTGCTCGGCCGCGTGTCGACGATCACGACATCAGGCTCACTCGCCCGTTGGAGCAGCTCCTCCATCCCGACGGCCGCCATCTCCGCGCGGCCGGTGAAGTGGCGGGCAACGAGTCGTTCCAGCTCCGCCAGGCGCTGCTCGGCGACGACCCGCAGCGACCTGGATAGGTCGGCGACCGTCGGGTCGGCGAGGCGGTAGTGGACGTAGAGGCCGTCTTTTCTGCTCTCGATGAGGCCCGCCTGACGCAGCGCCTGGAGGTGCTGCGACGTGTTGGCGATCGTCATCTCCGTCTCCTTCGCGAGCGACTCGACCGTCCGCTCGGTCTGCGCGAGCAGCTCCAGAAGCTCCAGGCGGTGCGGGTTGGCGACGGCTTTCCCGATTCGCGCGAGCTGGGCGTACAGGCCGTCCTTGAACCGGCGATGCGCTGCGGAAGCCGTCATGGTCGAGTATTCAATAGACTACTTGAATACTATGTCAAGCCATCGCTGGTCCGCCCTTCGAGGCGTCGGCAGCTACCGCAGCCAGGCGTATCCACGCCGCAGCGCTGCCTCGACCTCCGAGCGGAGTATCTCGCCGTGCGAGACGATGAGGCGCGAGGCGCCGAGCGCGAGAATCGTGTCCAGGTCGGCGCGCGCCATGGCCGGCTCGGTGATGTGCATGCGGCAGACGCGCGAGGGTCCAAAGCTCTTGTACGAGTCGTTCAGACGAAGCAGAAGTCGTGAGACGGTGCCCTCACTCGATTGGATGTTGAAGGCGAGGTCGGCTGAGATGAGGGTCCGTGTCGCCCGGTGGAACAGCACGATCTCTTGGAGCTCCGACGAGGAGCGGAAGCGCAGCGCTTCGAGCTCGCTTCCCCAAGCCTCGTTGCCGCGTCGATCCCAGTCAGGCTCCTCGAAACTCAGGTCGGGAAGCTTCTTCGCGACCCCCGGCGCTGCGTAGAAGCGAGCTTCTGGGTATCGCTCCGCGAAGCTCCGGACGAAGAGCACGTGGTCGCGGTTGGGCACGAGCACGTGCCGCACCGCTCCTAGCGCGTCGAGCTGCCGTCCGAGCTCGTTCGTCCAGCGGATCGGCGAGTGAACGAGCAGCTCGCCTCCGTCGAGGCGCACGACCGTCATCCTCGCCCCAATCTCGGCGCCCATCACCTTGAGCTGCTGCCCGAAGGTCCAGAGTCCTTGGGAGGTATCTCGTAGCTGGGAGCCGCCGAACGATGCCGTCATCGGGGTCGAATACGCTAGTTCAGGTGGTATGGTTTCGCAGATGCCAGAGCGCAGCTCCGTTCAGGCGTAGCGGTCGAGCGGCCTCGCGGCCGAGGCCCGCCTCAGCTCCCGATGAAGACGTTCGCCGGAAGCCCAGCGGCGTTCCAGATGGCGGTTCCCGCCAGGTAGAACAAGAGGAGCGCGCTCCCGAGGTGCGTGATCACGATGCAGTCGCGATGGGTCAGGCCGCGTGCGATCCGGGGACCGTAAAAGACACGCTGCGCGATGGGCGCACCGACCATCAACAGCTCGCGCAGCCCGATGAAACGCAGGAGGAACGCCGCACCGAGGACGATCGCGGAGCCTGCGACCAGACCATCGAGGATTCGGCGCGCCACGCCGGGGCCGTGCACCACCGGATAGGTCGGCACGCCCTCGCGACGATCGCCTTCGAGATCGCGAAAGTCATAGAGGACTTCGTACGACAGCTCGAAGAGGACGAAGAAGACGGTAACGGCGGCGATCGTCGACCAGCTGACGATGGGCGCGTAGCCCGCGAGCGCGAGCGGGTAGACGACGCAGGTGAGCACGAAGATCAGCGCGCTCATCGTGTTCTTGAAGAAGTACATCTCCTTGAACCGCGTCCAGCCGCGCGGATGAGGGATCCACTTGAGGTTGTAGAAGAGGCCGATCGCCTCGACGATGATGCGGACGGGCGTGAGCTCCGGCGAGACGAAGAAGTGCGAGATCGCCAGCGTGCCGAAGAACAACGCGGCGCTCCCGATCGCGATCCAGCGCTTCTGCCGCGCGGCGATGTCGGCGCCCGGCACGCCGTTCGCCACGTCCTCTGCCAGATCGGTGACGCGATTGACCAGGTTGATGACGAACCAGTCGACGGCGACGAACGGGACGAGCACGAGCGCGTACCGTCCGGTGAAGAGCCACGCGAAGACGACCTGTGCCAGGAGCGCGACCAGCACGATGTGCAGCCGGAGCAGGCTGGGGATGTCTTCGAAGATGAGCTTCTTCGCGCTCACGAGGGCACTCTAACGCGCCCGGGCGGCTCACGTCGCGGTGAGCTCGAAGGTCTGGGAGAACCCGCCCACCGTCACGGTCACCTGGAACGGGCCCTCGGCGGCCGGCGTCACTTCCACACAGGGAGCGTCGTCGTCCACGAGCGCTGCGCCTTCGAAAGCCCACTCGAGGGAGCGGGCCGCGAAGAGCTTCGTGCCGTCCTCGGCGCTGACGCTCGCACAGATCGAGTTGGCGACCCCCCACCGGATCGGCTCGTTCAGTACCGAGAGCTCGATGCTTGCGGGCCGGAGGACGCGAATGACGATGCGGTCCTCTTCGTCGTCGCTCATGCTTCGGATGATCACGCTGCGCGTCTCTTCGGCGGCACCGGTCTCGAGCTCGACGTCGTAGAAGGTGCGGCCGCCGGACTCGCACTGCTCTTCGGCCGATGCGATTTCGAGCGTTCCGCCCGGGCGCGGCAGGTAGGCGAGCTCGACCTCGGACTCGAGGGTGAACTGTTCCCTCGTGTTGGTCGCGAGCGCGGTCGGCGCGGGGGAAACCAGTGACTGGCCGCGCAGCGCCGAACGGCCCGACTCGCTCGTGTTGGGCTCACCGGTGAAGATCGTCGTTTGGAGGCACGATCCGATGTCGGACGCGATGTCCTCGAATGCGTCCGCGAAGCACCCGACCGACAGCAGGGAGAGGACGGCGGGCGCGAGAGCGTAGGGTCGAAGCGAAGTGAGAAAGCTCATCGGGGTCTCCGTTTTCGTACGCGGACCCAAAGCACGCGCGGGGCCAACGGCGACGTTCGTACCTCTCGGCCGATTCGACGGGGCAAGGAGCGAATCGGCGTGCGCACCCCCTGGCAGCGATGTCGCGCTCGGGCGCGCGTTGGTTGACGCTTTCTTGCGTCTTCCTGCTTGCCCGCCCGGCGCGACCCTGCGATTCGATGGGGCGGATGCTGCTGCCTGCGATCGGGGTCCACCTCGCCCTCGCCGTCGCAAACGTGCCCGAGCTCCCGAAGAGCCTGCGGCCGACGGCGGACGCATGGTCGTTCGCGCGGGCGGGCGGCATCCGCGGAGTCACCCTCGGGCCGATCGAGAGCGCGCGGCATCCCGGCAAGGGGTACGGCACCGAGGCGAGCGGCCGTGCGATGGACGAGGCCGTGCTTCTCGGAGCGAACTGGATCAGCCTCACGCCGTTCGGCCGTGTGAAGGACCTCACGCCCGAGGGGATCGATCTCAGCTTCGAAGCGCCGTTCGACGAAAACCGCGCCGCGGTGATCGCCGCGGTGAAGCAGGCAAAGGAGCGCGGCCTGCGCGTGATGATCGTCCCGCATCTGTGGGTCGAGTCGTTCGAGTGGCGCGCGCTCATCGATCCCGGGACCGACGAGGGCTGGCGAGCGTGGGCCGAGGCGTACCGCCGGTTCTTGCTTGCGTGGGCGAGCGTCGCGAAAGAGAGCGGCGCCGACATGCTCAGCGTCGGCGTCGAGCTCAGGACTTGGGTGACGACGCCGCGGGTCGAGCTCTTCTTGCCCATCGTCGCCGACGTGCGCGCGGTCTATCCGGGCCTGCTCACCTACTCGGCGAACTGGGACGACGTCGAGCAGACCCTCCTCTGGGATGCGGTGGACCTCGTCGGCATCAACGCGTTCTATCCGCTGGCCGAGAAGAACGGCGCGGGGTTCGCCGAGCTCGCGGCAGGCGGGCGGAGCGTCGCCGCCGGGGTCGAGGCCTTCGCCGACGCGATCGGAAAGCCTGTCGTCTTGACCGAGGTCGGCTACACGACCCGCCCCGATCCGGCCATCGAGCCGTGGAAGTGGCCCGAGGACATCAAGGGCGTCACCGTCGACGAAGAGGCGCAGGCCACCGCCTACGCCGCGCTGCTCGGTCCGTTCATTCACTCGGACGCATGCGCGGGCTTCTTCGTCTGGCGTTACTACGCCGATCCGGACGACGTCTCGCAAGAGGCCGCGTGGGGATTTTCACCGCGCGGCAAGCTCGCCGAGGTCGTCTTGCGCGATGCGTTCGCGGCGCACTTCGCGGTCGACGGGCCATGGCTCCCCGGCGCGATCGGTGGCCGTCACCGGGCGCGCACGCCGTGGACCTACGGGTGGGAGCCGGCGCCGGGGTTGTTCGAGGAGTAGCGGCGCCACTCAGGGCGATTCGATGCGCAGGTTGTCGACGCGCCAGGTGCCGCCGCTACCACTCGCGCCATAGCCGCAGATCCGAATCTCGGCGGCAGCTTGGTTCGCGAGGGATGCGGGGAGCATCACGGTGTTCATCGGGCTCGGCCCAAAGGTTTGGTGTGTGGCCTGATCCACGACGACAGTCGTGAACAGAGCGCCCGAGTCCGGCCGCGCTTCGACACCCCAGGAGACGGGCCCCGTCCCCGAGGCGTCGTCGTCGAAGTAGAGCGTCAATGGGCCGTCCGCGGTTGCGACGGTGAACTGATAGCAATCGTTGGCAACCGTGGCTCCTGCAAAGGTCGTCGCAGTGTTCCAGCCGGTTGCAGTCGGGGCCTGGCTGGTGCTGACGCACCCGGTCACGTTGGGCCCGCCACCGGCGCTGCCCGTACCGGTCAGCCCGGCTCCGTAGGAGAACGTGCCCATACCGTTCGTCACCGTGGTGGTGAAGACGCCAGCCGTATCCTGGAAGCACCAGAGGATCTCGGTCGGGTTGCCCCCCGACGACTGGCTGACCATCTGGCCGGCGTCGGCGATCGCGTAGCCGTTCGAGCTGCCTGCGTTGTCGCCGTCGCAGTAGGTCCAGTTGCCGCCGCCGTCGCCGCTGAAGCGGTAGGCGTAGTCGTAGGGCGATCCTGCCGATGACGGAATCGTCATCGATGCCTGGTACTCGTCGTTGTTCGGCTCGCCGGCCACCGCGCCGTCCCAGCCCGGGTTCGGCACCGCGGAGGTCCACGTCCAGCCGCCGAGGGCGGGGTCGGATCCATCCGGACCGTAGCCGACGGCCGCGATGACGTTGGGAGCGAGGTTGTTGGCCGTCGACTGGTCGGTCAGGCCCGCGATGTACAAGCGGCCGTAGACCGTGACCGCCGTGCCCTCGACGTCGTCGATCGTCGTGGGGAACTGCAGGCGGCAGAAGTCGATCGAGTAGCCCATCGGGCAGGCGGGGTTCGTCTCCCCCGGGCTGCCGAGGTTGCCTCCGGTGTAACCGGGCGAGGCGACGAGCGCGGTGCACCAGTTCGCGCCGCTGTCGTTCGCGACGTCGTCGAGACCGGCGCTGAGGCTCATGCTCGCGCCGTCCGGATCGGGGAACTCGGTGCCGCCGTCGTAGGCGACCTCATCCACGAGGGTGCCGTCGCAGTAGATGCGGACGGCGTCGGCGCCGTTCGTGAGCGTGAAGCCAGACCAGACGTAGCTCGGCGTGAAGCCCGGCGCGGCCACGTTCGAGAACGTGAGGATGCCGTTCGGCGGGATCGTGAGGCTGCCGGCGATCGTGAAGCTCTCGGTCGGCATCGCGCCTTCGACGACGCAGCCGCCGAGCTGGTAGGTGACGCTGCCGCTCGGGTTGCGAACCTCGAACCACTCGCCGACGGTCGCGTCGTCGCCGGCGGGGTTCTGCATGATCTCGGTGATGATGATCTCGCCGGGGCCGGGCGCCGGCGTGTTCGAGCAGCCGCTCGTGTCGAACGCGCAGGCCGCCGAGCAGCCGAGCGCGCCGCTCGAGAAGCCGAGGCTCTGGCAGGTCTCGCCGGCCAGGTCGGTTCCGTCGCACGCCTCGGTCCCCTCGGCGATGTCGTCGCCGCAGGTCGTGCAAGCGCCGGTGTCGAAGGTGCAGTTGACGGCGCACGTGAGCGTGCCTGTCGTGAAGCCCTCGGTCTGGCAGGTGGCGCCGCCCAGCTGGGCACCGTCGCAGTCTTCACCCGCGTCGATCTGCGCGTTGCCGCAGCTGACGAAGTCGCAGCCGGACTCGTCGAAGACGCACGAAGCGTCGCAGGCGAGCGTGCCGCTGTCGTAGCCGAGCGACACGCAGGTCTCGCCGCCGAGCGCGGCGCCGTCGCAGTCCTCACCCGCGTCGATGGCCGCGTTGCCGCAGTCGGTGCAGCCGCTGGTGTCGAACGAGCACGCGTCGCAGGCGAGCGTGCCGCCGGCGAAGCCGAGCGTCACGCAGGTCTGATCGTCGAGGTCGGTGCCGTCGCATTCCTCGGCGCCCTCGACGAGATCGTTGCCGCACTCGGCCTCGGTCTCGCAGAGCGTGGTGTCGAATTCGCAGGCGTCGGTACAGCCCAGCGTGCCGCCCGGGAAGCCCTGGGTCTCGCAGGTCGCGTCGCCGAGGTCCGCGCCGTCGCACGACTCGCCCGCCTCGAGCTCACCATTGCCGCACTCCGGCCCGCCGCTCGTCACGGTGCTGCTGGTCGAGCTCGCCTTGGTCGACGACGTCACCGTCGTGGTCGGCCCGACCGTTACGCCCTCACCGCCGCTGCCGCCGCCGCCCGAAGAAGACGTGTCGTCACCGCACGCAGTAAGTGCGAGCACCAAGCCGAGGGAGGAAGCGACCGAGAAGCTGCGGAGCATCGGCCGGCCGTATCACGGGTCCCGGTGGACCGAAACGTTCGGCCGTGTAGACCCGAAGGCGCTGCTCTTGGGCTTCGCATGCAACCCGATCCCGCGCCGGCGAGTGGCAAGCTGCCCCAGCGAGGCCGCTCGGCAATGACGCTGCGAGCGCGGAGCACCGAGCGCACCGCTCGAATGTGGCGCGTGGGATCGGCACACGAGCTGCATTCTGCCGTTGCGATGAGCTCCGGCGACGGATCCAACGGTCGCTTGCGATCGAGAAGCGCCTCGCGCGACAGCGCGGCCATCGTCCTCAAGCTGCTTCAAGCAGCGACGACTTGGCTGCGTTGTCAGAACTTGCTCGTGGCGAAGCAGACGGAGTTGGCGAAGAGCGAGCTGAAGGTTCTCCGCGCCGCGTTGAACGACCTCGCCGTCCAGCCACTCGACGAGGAGAACGCGAGGGAGCTGAGCGTCCTCCATGAAGAGGCCGCGAGGCTCGAATCGAAGCTGCGGATCGTCGATGACAGAGGAGCGCACGAGAACTGATCGGCTCGCGCTCAGCGCCCTTCGCGATCGCGATCTGCTCCCCGTGGCTTCCTGGTAGTCGTCGTCCTTTGCCGCGCGTTCTTCGGAAGCTCGAGCGAGGCGAGGTACGGCGCCGCGGTCGCCAGGAGGACGAGCGCGTGCCGCCAGCTGTCCAGTGCGGCCCACGCGTAGACCACGACGAAGAGCGCCGTCGCGCCTGCGCGCGGGAGCCAGACGTCGGGCTCGACCGCGCGGCCGCGCGCGCGAGCGCGAAGCACCACCGTCGCAAGCGAGGCGCAGAACAGCGCATGCACCACGAGGCCGAGCCCCCCGACGTCCGAGCGCAGCGTCCAGCGAAAGAACGCCCACCAGGATGCGAGGATCAAGGCGTGGGTCGCCAGCGGCCCGAGCAGGAGCACGAGCGCGATCCGCGCGGGCCGCTCGCCGAGGGCATCGAGCCCGATCGAAGCGCCGAACGCAAAGAAGCCCCAACCCAGGAGCCCGATCACCGGGACGTCGAGCAGACCTGGCTCGACCCATTGCCAGAGCCCGGCTCGAACGCTGAGCACCTCGATGAGCGCGGCGTCGAGCACGACGAACGACCCGACCGCCGCCGCTCGCGCGACGAGCCCGAGGTCGGGGAAGAGCGAACGAGCGACGTCACGCGCCGACAGGATCACGAGCGGCCAGATGAGGGGAATGAGCAGCGGAACGTGATCGATGCGGAGGTGCCAGCCTGCGGCGTAGCTGTAGTGGCCGTAGAACGCGATGCACGTCTCTTCGCCGACGAACCCCGAGAGCGCCAGCGCCGCGTAGTCGGTGAGCACGGCCTTCTTCGCTCGGCGCCGCGTCATCGCGAGGAGCGTGAGCGCGACGACGACGACGCACGCGATCTGAAAGAGGGTGAGCGCCCCGCCGGTCACTTCTTGGCCGGCGCTCCCTTGGCGACGCAGGCGTCATACTCCTGCAGGGTCGAGGGTTTGGTCGGCTTGGGCAAGCACTCGGACACGTGCTTCGGCAGCACGGGCGGGCAACGGATGAACGACTGCTGTGCGAGCGTTCTGCCGAGCGAGGCGGTGCTCGGTCCCACCTGGCGAAGCTCGATGATCCGTCTCGCGAGCTTCGTACAGTCCTCGGCGTCGACCTCCGGCAGGTTCGCTTGCGTCATCGCCGTCATGTACGGCTCGATCTTCTTTTGCACCGTCGCGAGCGCGCGCTCCTCGAACGCCGGATCGGCCATGACGTCGGTGAACACGTCGAGGGTGAGCCCATGCTTCTCGAAAAGGTCGGAGTGCATCGGGAACGCGACCGGCGTCGTCAGGAGCAGCGGCTCCGCGTACGCGATCTTGCTCTTCGGCCTTTCGTCCGCGACCTTCTTCAGGGCCTCCGCGGTGCGATCACCTACCTCGCCGAAGAAGGCGAGGACGTTCTCGCGATCCTTGTCGGTGACGGCGGGCCGGGCAGCCCCGGATGCCGAGCCGAGCGCCGCCGCGCTTGCCGACGCCGCCTGTCCGCCGGCGGCGGGTCCCGGCTCGGACGAGCACCCGAGAAGAAGGAGGAGCACCCACGAGCATCGGCGCATGGGGACTAGGTACCAGATCCTGTCGCTGCCCGGTCGCGGCCGCTCAGGGCCCCTTTCGGGGTGCTTGTCGCCGCGGCCCAGTTGGTTGACCATCCAGTCTCCATGAGCAAAAAAGGGCAGCGTCCGCCGTTGGGCCGTCGACGCGCGATGAAAGGGATCGGCGGGGTTGCGGCATCGGTGGCCTTGGGCTGCTCCGACGACGAGGGACGCACGACAGGGACCGGGGGCGCCGGCGGCGCGGGGACCACAGGCCCGGGGCCTTCGACCTCCGACGGGAGCACCACGTCGAGCAGCTCCTCGTCTTCGTCGACCGCGGGCGGCGGCGGTGAAGGCGGCGGCAGGATCGAGGCGTGCGGTGACGACCCGTCGCTCTCGCCCCAGGACCTGCTCGCGCAGATCGACACCATCGTCGTCCTGATGATGGAAAACCGATCCTTCGACCATTACCTCGGCTCGCTGAAGTTCATCGAGGGGCGGATGGACATCGAGGGCCTCGAAGGGAACGAGACCAACCCGCAGCCCGGCGGCGGTGACGTCGCCGTCTTCCAGCTCAACGACTTCACCGTCGTCGATCCGCCGCACGGCTGGGACGCGTGCCATGCTCAGTGGAACATGGGAGCGAATGACGGTTTCGTCATCGAGCACGCGGGCCCCAACCAGGCCGAGGTGATGGGTTACCACATCCGCGAGCAGATCCCGATCACCTACGCGCTCGCCGATGCGTACGCGATCTGCCATCGCTGGTTCTCGAGCGTCATGGGTCCGACGTGGCCCAACCGCTTCTACCTGCACGGCGCGACGTCGAACGGCAACACCGGCAACACGCCGAACTTCGGCTTCGAGAGCATCTTCGACCTGCTCGAGGACGCGGGCATCTCGCATCGGAACTACTACAGCGACGTGCCCTGGTGCACCGGCGGCTATTTCAAGACTGGCGGGCTCTCGACGATCGAGACGTTCTTCAGCGACGCGAGCGCCGGCAGCCTGCCGAACTTCTCGATCATCGACCCGGGCTTCTTCGGGAGCGGCGCGAACGACGACCACCCGGATCACGACATCCAGCTCGGTCAGGCGCTCATCGCGGCGGTCTACGCCGCCATGGCGCAGAGCCCGCAGTGGGGCAGCTCGCTCCTCGTCATCACTTACGACGAGCACGGCGGCTTCTACGACCACGTGCCGCCGCCGCAGACCGACGACGACGAAGACGACTTCCGCCAGATGGGCTTCCGCGTGCCGAGCATCGTCGCCGGCCCGTTCGTAAAGAAGGGCTGCGCCATCTCGACGCAGCTCGAGCACGTGTCGGTCATGAAGACGGCGTGCACGCGCTGGGGCATTCCGCAGATCAACCAGCGCGTCATGGCGGCGAACGACCTCTCGAGCTGCATCTCGCCGCACTACCTGCGCGATCCGCAGCCGCCGATCCCGCTGCCTCAGCTCGAGGTGAACATGAAGGTACTCGATCGCACGCCGCCGCCGGTGTTCCACACCGAGCTGTGGGAGGCCGCCGAGCGCGGCATCATCCCGAAGCACCTCGATCGCCGCGCCGAGTCGAAGGAGATCGCGCGACGGGTGCTCGAGCATGGCCGCCGCCTCGGCGCGCTCAAGCTCAAGTACTGATCAGTCGCGGTCGCCCTTCCATTTGCCCTTCTTCTTCTTGTCGGGCTTCTTCTTCTCGGGAGGCTTCGTCTTGATCGGGCCTCCCGTCGGCTTGCCGGGCACCACCGGCGTGCCTGTCGGCCGGGGCAGAGGTTTGCCGGGATCCGTCTGCGGCTCGGAGGTCGGATCCGCGGATGGCTCCGGATCGGCGGTGGGGGTCGTCGGCTCGGCGCTCTTCTCCGGAGAAGCGCGCTCCTCGCTCGAAGTCTCTTCGTCGTCGGCCTCGGTCGAGCGGCTCGCGACCACGCGGTCCGACGCGTTCGCCGCGTCGCGACCCAGCATGAACCAGGCACCGAAGCCGACTCCCAGAAGGAGCATCGCTCCGCCGATCGCGGCGAAGAGCGCGATCGGGGGACGGTCGGTCGTCGCCTTCGTTTGCGAGATGGTCGGCTGCGCGATCACCATCGGGACCGAGGTGGGCTCGATGGGAGCCGCGGTCGGCATCGCCGTGCGCGCAGCGATCGCTGCGAGCGCAGGGTCGCCGGGGGCAGCGTGCGTCGCGGCCGTCGCCTCGCGCCCTCCGGAGAATGCGGCGCCGGAGGATACAGCACCGGTGGAGACGGGGCCGGACAGCGGGGCGCTCACGACGATGGCCGGGAGCTCGCGCAGCGCAGCTTGGACGTCGGCGCGCATCGCGCCAGCGTCGGGGTAGCGCTGTGCTCGGTCGAAAGCGAGCGCCTTATCCACCACACGTGCGGTGCAGGCGCTCACCGAAGGCGCGACCGAGGCGATCGCCGGAGCGGGGGTCGTGCCCATCTTCACGAGGAGGTCGGCGTCGGTGTTGGCCTCGTGCAGCCGCCTCTTCGCGAGGATCCGGAACATGGTCGCGCCGATCGCGAAGATGTCGCTTCGGCCGTCGATCTCTTGCCCGTGGATCTGCTCGGGCGCCATGTAGCTGGTCGTGCCCATCATCGCACCGGTGCGCGTCTTCAGGCCCTTTCCGCCGCTCTTCATGCGCGCGATGCCGAAGTCGAGGACCTTGAGCCGCCCGTCCTTGGTGATGAACAGGTTGTCGGGCTTGATGTCGCGATGGATGATCCCGAGCGCGTGGGCGGCGCCCAAGACGTCGAGCAGCTGATCGACGTAGCCGAGCAGCTCCTGCTCCGGCATCGAGCCGAGTCGGTAGGCGCGCTGGCCGAGGTTCTCGCCGTCGAGGAGCTCCATGACCAGGAATGGCGACCCGTCCTCGGTCATGTCGATGTCGAGCACCTGCACCGCGCCCGGGTGGCCCAGCTTTCCGACGGCGAGCGCCTCTTGCTCGAACCGCGCGCGGAGCTCCCGCGAAATCGCTACCTCGGGGTGCAGGATCTTGATGGCGTCGCGGCGGCCGATCTTGTGCGTGGCCGCGTACACGGCGGCCATCCCTCCGACGCCGAGCAGGCTGTCCAACGTCCACTTGCCGCGGATCGTCGTACCGACGCGGGCACGCCATCGCTCGAGGTCTTCGTCCTCTACCGCGGCGGACATCGAGACGAAGCTTAGCTCATCCCGAGGCGGGTGCGCCCCTCCGCCGCTGGAGGATCGAGGTCGCCAAGGCGAGAAAATCCTGGGCGATCGGGCGGGCGACAACGAAAGCGCTCGCGACATACGCGACCGCGCCGACGAGCACTTCGATGGTCAGGCGCAGCGCGGCGTGCAGCCCGGCCGGCTCCAGAAGCTGGCGCACGCCGAACACGGCGGCGGCCATGAGCAAGCATGCGAGCATGGGACCGACGAGCGCGCCCGCGACGGATCGCAACAGGATGCCTTCGGGCTTGAGCTCTCGGACGACGTGGACGGCGTTGAGGAAGAAAGCGATGCCGACGCCGACGGCGGCCCACACGGCGCCGAACGAAGAGAGGATGAGCATCGAGCCGAGCAGGAGCACGATGAGGACCAGATCGATCACGGCGAGGATGCGCGTCCGTCCCACCACCTGGAGGAGACCGGCGGAGAGCACGCCGATCGAACGGAACATGCTCAGCGATGCCAGGACGGCGAGGAACGGCGCTACCCCGGCGTACGTCGGCGGATAAAAGGTCTGGACCGCGGTGTAGGCCACCGAGCCGAGGCCGACGGCGAGGGGACAGACGACGAGCGCCATCAGCGACGCCGCGCGGAGGAAGCCTCGGGCCCGTGCTTCGGGGTCGCTCACGCGGGCGAAGGTGGGCACGAGCACGTCGTTGATCTGCTCGCCGATGTACGTCGCCGGCAGCTCCGCCAGCTTGTAGGCCTGGTTGTAGAGACCCGTCGTCGCGGGCCCGAACCGCCATGCGATGAACAAGTTGTCCCAGGTGGTTGCTCCATAGTGGAACAACATGGAGATCGAGATCGGCATCCCGAAGCGGAGCATCGACCGGAAGGTCTCGAGCTTGAGGCGGCACGGCTCCAAGTACTCTCGCCACGACGTGACGCTCACGAGATAGGCGAGGCCGACGACCGCTCGGACGAGGTTGGCGAAGAGGAGAGCATCGCCGCCCCACCCTCGTGCCGCGAGCGCCACGCTGACGCCGGCAAATGTCACCTCGCCGACAAAGGCGCGCATGCCGACCTTGCGAAACTGCATGTCGCGGACGAGCACGTTCCGTGGCAACCAGCCAACCCGCTCGATCATGTGAGCAGCAACGAGCCCGGGGATGTAGTGGGCGATGCCCGGCGACCCGATGACGTTCGCGATGGGCCCCCCCAACGCGAGAACGATCGCGCACCCGATCAGCCCCGCGCCGAGCGTCAACACCCCGCCATGAAAGGCGACCTCTCGGCCGGACGTGGGGTTCGCCGCGAGGTATTGCTGAACGCCCAGCTGCGTCGCGTTGCTCGCCGTGTAGACGATCACGAACGCGCTGTTGAACTCGCCCTGATCGAACGGAAGGACGAATCTTGCCACGAAGAACGTGCTGACGATCGTGACGAGGCGGCCACCGACGTTGGCGAGCGTGGTCCACAGGAACCCTGCGGCGGCCTTCTTGGCTAACGACACCGATTGCGACCTTTTCGAGACGTGCGCGGTCCCATGCGAGGCTTGGACCAACGCCGAGGGCGGTGGGGCAAGCTAGCACACGCTTGTAGCTTCGCGTGGAGGTTGACGCGGAGTGCCTGCTCGTCAATCTGTGCGAAATGGTGGACGAGCATTCGGAGCACAGCGGCCTGACCGGTTGGCGCTCGCTCATCGTCCTCTTGGGCGTGGCACTTTCGGTCGTGGTCGTTGCGGACTTGGTGCTTCGTCGCCTCAGTCCGCCGAAGTACGTCCGAGAGGTCGCCGACGCGATGAAGGACTACGAGCACGAGGATCCGACGGTGCTCGTCCTCGGCTCGAGCCACGCGCGAACCTTCCACGTGATGGATGGCATCATCCGCGATCGAACCGACGGCCGCGAACGCATCCTCGCGGTGCCTCTCGAGTGGGGGAAGTTTCGATCGTACGAGTGGCTGCTTCACAACCGCATCGAGACCTTCATCGACGAGAAGGGGCCGTCAGGCTCTGCTTCTGATCCGGCCGCTAACGCGTCCGGTAAGAAGCGCCCGAGCCTCAAACGGTTCATCCTGCTCACCGCTTGGTGGGACGCATGCTGGACCGACGGCGATCCGCCGGTGTTCAACCTGCCGTCGCGTGCTTGGACCTTCGACCACTTCGAGCAAGCGGTCATCGACAAGGGGCTCGACGATCACTCTCGCAACTACGTCACGTCGCGGTGGGGCGATCTGTGGCACGGTTCGATCCTCGTCTCCGATCGCGGGCACGGTCACCTCATCACCGCCCTGCGCGATCGCGTCCGGCCGCCGTCCGAGGAAGCGAAGCGCAAGCAGTGGGAGTGGAAGCTCGAGAGCTGGAAGGGGATCATGCACCAGGGCAAGAAGTGCGGCCTGCACCCCGAAGAGCTCGCCGCGGCGGAGCGCATCCTCGCCTGGGGCCAGGACCGCGGATACGACGTCACCCTGATGCTCTATCCGATGATGCCGGTCACCGTGGACGACGACGACCGCGAGCACGTGCAGAAGCCTTTCCAGGAGGCGATGCGCGCCCTCGCAGAGAAGCGCGGCGTTCGGTTCGTCGACGCGACGTTCGTGCACAACGTGAAGAACGAGGACTTCCTCGACTTCGATCACTTGTCGCCGGAAGCGCACGCGCGCTTCAGCGAGTGGCTGCTCGAGGGCGAGCTCTCCTTCTTGGCCGAGGGTGACCGAGTCGCCGGGGGGACGCTCCCATGAGCTTGTCCGAGGTCGAGTTCGCCTTCTTCTTCCCGGTATTCCTCCTTTTGTATTGGATCCTGCCGCGCAAGGCGTCGTTGCAGAACGCGGCGCTGATCCTGGGGAGTCTATTTTTTTACGCGACGTGGAGCCTCAAGCTCCTGCCGCTCTTCGTCCTGTCGACCGCGATCGACTACGCGATCATCCGCGGCTTCGCGCGCTCGCCCGCGCCCGGGCGGCGCAAGCTGCTGCTCGCGATCGGCCTCGCCTCGAACCTCGGCGCGCTCATCTGGTTCAAGTACGTCGGCTTCCTCGCCGACTCGTTCAACGACCTGCTCGGCGTCGTCGGCCTCGGCGCGCCGTTGCCCGTCTTGCGCCTCATCCTGCCCGTCGGGATCTCGTTCTACACGATGGCGCGAATGGGCGTTCTTCTCGACACGTACTACGAGCGGCTCGAGCCGGTTCGCTCGCCGCTCACCTGGTTCGCGTTCGTCTCGTTCTTCCCGCAGCTCATCGCCGGCCCGATCGGCCGCGGCGGTGAGCTCTTCGCGCAGTACGAAGCACCTCGCCGTCCCAAGCCGGCAGAGTTCACGAAGGCGATCGCCGAGCTCGCGACGGGCTTCGTCCTCAAGATCTACGTGGCCGCCCAGGTCGGGAGCGCGTGGGTCGATCCGGTCTTCGCTCGTCCGGGCGAGATGACACGCGGCGCGCACGTGCTGGCGATCGTCGGCTACGCCATCCAGGTCTTCGCCGACTTTGCCGGCTACAGCCTGATCGCGATCGGCGTCGCCCGCCTCTTGGGGATCGGCCTCCCCGAGAACTTCAACTTCCCGTTCCTGGCGACGACGCCGATGGACGTCTGGCGGCGGTGGCACATGACGCTCAACCGCTGGCTCTTCGACTACGTGTACTCGCCGATGGTGACCGGCGACAGCTTCATGCGCGGTCGCATCGGGCTCGGCCTCGTCGTCGTGATGATCGTCTCGGGCGTCTGGCACGGCTCCACCTGGAACTACGTGCTCTGGGGCGCACTCCACGGCGCCTGGCTCCTCGCCCACCACCAGTACGACCTCTTCTACAAGTCGCTCTGCCGGAAGGACCGCGTCTGGGTCCAGCGCCGCAAGACGACCGGCTACAAGCTCGCCGGCTGGGCGCTCTCGATCGGCTTCTTCGTCCTGACGCTGATCCCCTTCCGGGCGACCTCGATCCACGGGGTGGGTGACTTCCTGCGCGGGCTCGTCGTCGGGGGCGCCGAGTCGCCCGAGGCTTCGACGGCGCACCCGATGATGGCGGCGCTCCTCGTGATCGGCTGGCACATCGCGCATCTTCCGTGGTTCGATCGGGCGCGCGAACGGCTGGCGCTTCTGCCGGCACCCGTTCGCGGGCTCGCGCTGGGGGTGACGGTCGTCCTGCTCGTCATCTTCGCGCCGGTCGGAGCCGGCACCTTCATCTACGCGCAGTTCTGACCATGTGCTGGAGAAAGTCACCGTCCCTCTCTCGGAGCGTGATTCCCATGATTTCACCCCCCCAACCCCCCTCACTTCGTGAGGGGGGAGATCTCTCGATCGAGGCCGATTTCAAGAGACTCTCGATGGCACCCCCCTCGCGAAGTGAGGGGGGCCGGGGGGGTGAAAGTGCAGCGGGAACACCCGCAAGCACGACGACGACGCCTCTTCACCAGACGGTCAGGAACCCATGAACGCAGTTGCGCTACGACAGAGCGTCATCGAATGGCTCGACGACAACTATCACTTCGGTGATGCAGCCACGCTCATCAAGAACGACGAGATGTCGTTCATGGACGGAGGCATCCTGGACAGCCTCGGCTTCGTGCAGCTCTGCCTCTTCCTCGAGAAGAAGTACGCGATGAAGATCGATCGCAAGAGCCTCTCGCGCGAGAACTTCGACAGCCTCGGCAAGATCGTCCGCTACGTCTCGAGTCACAAGGACTACAAGGGGTCCGCTTGATTCCGGCTGTCTTCCACCAGCCGGCGGCCGAGGTGTCGAGCGCGTCGCGCATGACGGCGTTCAGGCACTTCGTGAGTGAGCGCACCGGCGTCCGCATCGAGGACGACCACGCCCTTTACCGCTTCAGCGTGGAAGACGTCGGCCGCTTCTGGTTCACCTTCGCCGCCTGGGCCGAGATCCGGTTCGGCGGCAGCACGGACGTCGCGCTCGAAGGCGATCGCGTGCAGACCGCGCGCTTCTTTCCCGACGCGACGCTCTCCTACGTCGATCATCTCTTGCGGCCCCCCGGCGTGTCCGTCGACCCCGGCGCTGCCGCGCTCATCGGCGTCGACGAGACAGGCGCGCGAACCGTCGTCACCCGCCGCGAGCTCGACGCCCGGGTCCGGAGCGTCGCGGCGGCGCTCGCCGCGCGCGGCGTCCGCCCGGGCGATCGCGTCGTCGGTCTGGCGCGCAACACCGTCACGACGGCGATCGCGTACCTGGCGACGATGGCGATCGGCGCTACCTGGTCGTCCGCCGCTCCCGACATGGGAACCGAGCTGCTCGTCGCCAGGGCGGGGCAGGTCGATCCCAAGGTGCTCTTCGCCGATGTCACCTATCCGTACCACGGCGCTCGCCGCGACAACGCCGAGCGCCTCGTGGGCATCGTGCGCGCGCTCGCTTCGCTCGAGCGGGTCGTCACGTTGGGCGAGGGGACGCTCGAGGGCCTGTCCGTCCCGGTCGAGGCCTTCGCCGAGCTCGCGCGCGAAGCGCCGCTCACCGGCGAGCTTCCTCGGTTCGCCTTCGATCATCCGCTGCTCATCCTGTTCTCGTCCGGGACGACAGGGCTGCCGAAGTGCATCATGCACGGCGCGGGCGGGACGCTCCTCGAGCACCTGAAGGAGCTGCGCCTTCACTGCGATCTCGGTCCCTCGGATCGGATCCTGTTCCACACCACCGCCGGGTGGATGATGTACAACTGGCTCGTCTCGGCGCTGGCGACCGGGGCGGCCGTCGTCTTGTATGACGGCTCCGTCTCGTTCCCCGAGAACGACTCCCTCTTCTGCGCGGTTGCGTCCGAGCGGGTGACCGTGTTCGGGACGAGCCCGGCGTATTTGATGTACTGCAAAGACGCAGGCGTCTCGCCCAACGCGTCGCTCGATCTGTCGGCGATGCGGCTCGCGCTCTCGACCGGGTCGGTGCTGTTTGATCACCTCTACGATTTCTTCCGCGAGAACGTCGCGAACGTCCCGCTCGCTTCGATCTCGGGCGGCACCGACATCGTCGGCTGCTTCGTCCTCGGCTCGCCGAACCTACCCGTCTACCGAGGTGAGAGCCCTTCGGTGAGCCTCGGCCTCGATGTCCGCGCCGCGATCGCCGAAGGCGGCGCGACGCGCTTCGCCGCGGCGCCGAGCGAAGGGAGCGTGACCGGCGAGCTCGTCTGCGTGAAACCGTTCCCCTCCCGTCCGGTCGGCCTCTGGGGCGACGCCGACGGCTCGCGCTTTCACGACGCCTACTTCTCGCAGCACGAGGGCGTCTGGACCCACGGCGACACCGTCGAGCTGACGAGTCGAGGAACCGCGCGCATCCTCGGCCGCAGCGACGGCGTCCTCAACGTGCGCGGCGTCAGGATCGGGCCCGGCGAAATCTACCGCGTGCTCGAGGCGTTCCCCCAGATCCGCGCGGCCGCAGCTGTCGAGCAGAGCGCGCCGGACGAGCCGGGCGGCAGTCGCCTCCTTCTGTTCGTCGTGCTGGCCGAGCCCGGATCGCTTGCTCGACCGTTCGTGCTTCGCGTGAAGAAAGAGCTCGCGACACGCGCCTCGCCGGCGCACGTGCCCGCGCTCGTCCTCGAGGTGCCCGACCTCCCGCGAACGCACAACGGCAAGCTGAGCGAGCGAGCGGTACGCGACGCCGCGAACGGCCTCGTGCCCAAGAACGTGTCTGCGCTCAAGAACCCGGAGTGCCTGCGTGCGATCACCGAGCACCCTGAGCTGGCGCCCGAAAGCGGTGCAAAGTGACAAGCTGGGGCAAAGTGGCGCTCGGGGCCCGCGCAGAGAGACCGTCTTGTCACGTTGCCACGTGCGGCGTGCAGATAGATCGCGTGCTTGAGAGCTGCGGCATTCGGCACGTCGATTGCCGAGGGGGTGCGCCTTGACCGAACGTCGTCCCATGAGCACCGCGAGGCATCCGACACGCACCGCTTCCGTGCGCGAGCGAAGGTTCGCGCTCCTCGAGCGTCTCGGAGCCTTCCATCGCGCATCCGAGGTCGCTAGGGCCGTTCGGATCGAGGCCGGCGTCGACGCTGCGGCGGCCGCCGCGTGCCTCGAGCGCGTGCTCGCGAGGCGCCCGGAGCTGTGCGCGCGCTTCTCCGGAACCGCCGAGCTCGAGGTCCTCTTCGACGGCTCGCCCCCGGTGGCGGCTCGCCTGGCCGGCCCCTTGGATGCCTGGGTCGAGAGCCTCCCGGCGTTCGAGCTGGCCCAAGGCGGGCTCGTGCGTGCGGTGGTCGTCACCGACGGCCGTGCCGTCGAGCTCGGCCTCGCCGCGCACCGCGCCGTCGCCGGTGCCGCCCTGCTCGACCGCTTGCTCGAAGAGGCGCTCTTCGAGCTCGCAGGCGCCGCGCCGCCTCCGCGTCCCGAACGCCCGGCCGAGCCGGGGCCGGAGCTCGTTCAAGAGGCCATCGGTCGGGCCCGCCGCGCGCTCGCGTCGATCGACGAGCCGGCCGAGCTGGCCGGCGACCGCGTGCGTCCGGTCGTGCAGACCCAGCGGGCGCGCTCGCATGTCGCGGCGCTCTCGCCCGCGGCCGCCCAGGCGGCGTTCGACCTTTCGCGGCGCGCCGGCGTCGATGTCGAGGCGGCCCTGCTCTCTGCCGTCAGCCTGCTCGTGTCCCGCTACACCCGCAGGCCGGACGTGGTGCTCGGGCGGCGCTCCGTAGCTGATGACAGTGATGTCATCGTTCGTGCGTCGGTCGGTAAAGGCGCGAACGTCGGCGATCACGTCGCCGCCGTCGCCGCCGCTCTCGCCGAGGCGAAGGCCGTCTCGGCGGTGCCGTTCGAGGCCGTGGTCGACGCGCTCGCTCCGCCTCGGGATCCCAGCCGGTCGCCGGTGTTCCAGATCCTGTTCTCGTACGACGAGCGCCCGCAGCTCCCGCTCGAAGCAAAGGCGCGCCCGCTCGCCCGAAGCGGCTCGGCGATGGATCTCGAGCTCTCGTTCGTTCGGCGCGGGGACGAGATCGCGATCGAGATCGTCGAGTCCGACGACCTGTTCACCGATCGCGAGCGCGCATCTCGCCTCATCGGTCACCTCGAGATGCTCCTCGGCGGCATGTCGAACGACGCGAGCGCCAAGGTCGCCAAGCTGCCGCTGGTCACCCCGGTCGAGCGCGCCTTCCTCACGGTCGGCGTCAACCCGTCGCTGACGCTCGCGTCGGACGACACCATCGCCTCGCGCGTTCGTGCCGCTGCAGAGCGGCGACCCGGCGACATCGCGGTCGTCTGCGGCGACGTGCGGTTGACCTACGGCGAGCTCGAGACGCGGGCGACGCGCCTCGCCAACGAGCTCATCGCGCGCGGCGTCGGTCCCGACGTGAAGGTAGGCGTGATGATGGACCGCACCGAGCGGCTCATCGTCGCGCTCTACGGCATCCTCAAGGCAGGCGGCGCGTACGTTCCGATCGAGCCGACCCAGCCCAAGGAGCGCGCTCTCTTCGTGCTCGAGGACGCCGCGCCGCAGGTCGTCCTGGTCGAAGGCGACACCCTCGCGGGGACGAACGTCCCGCTGCTTCGCCTCGACACGCTGGACCCGAGCGCGCCTGCGAAGCCCGTCGAGCGCAAGGGCTCGCCCGACGATCTGGCCTACGTGATCTACACCTCGGGCTCGACAGGCAAGCCCAAGGGCTGCCTGATCGACAACCGTCACGTCGTTCGCCTCTTCGACGCCACCCATCCCTGGTTCGGCTTCGACGACTCCGACGTGTGGACGATGTTCCACTCGGTCGCGTTCGATTTCTCGGTCTGGGAGATCTGGGGCGCGCTCCTCTACGGCGGGCGCGTGGTCGTCGTTCCGTACCTGGTGACGCGATCGCCCGACGACTTCCGTCAGCTCCTCGCCGACGAGAGGGTCACCGTCCTGAACCAGACGCCGTCCGCGTTCCGCCAGCTCATCGAAGCGGACGGCCGCGCTTCCGGTCGCAACGCGCTCTCGCTCCGCACGGTCGTCTTCGGCGGTGAGGCGCTCGAGCTCGAGAGCCTGAGGCCGTGGTTCACGCGCTACGGCGACAAGAAGCCGCGCCTCGTGAACATGTACGGGATCACGGAGACGACGGTGCACGTCACCTATCGTCCGATCACGCTGTCCGATCTCGAGGCGGGCTTCGCGAGCGTCATCGGCGAGCCGATCCCGGATCTGAGGTGCTACGTCGTCGATGACGCGATGGAGCTGGTACCCGTCGGCGTCCCCGGCGAGCTCCTGGTCGCCGGCGCCGGTGTCGCGCGCGGTTATTGGCAGCGGCCCGAGCTCTCGGCCGAGCGGTTCGTCGCGAGCCCATTCAAGCAGGGCGAGCGCATCTACCACTCCGGCGATCTCGTCCGCAGGCTCCCGAGCGGCGAGCTCGACTACCTCGGTCGCATCGATCAACAGGTCAAGATCCGCGGCTTCCGCATCGAGACGGGTGAGGTCGAGGCCGCCCTCCGCAAGACGGGGCACGTCCGGGACGTCACGGTCCTCGCGGCGAAGAAGGGGCCGAGCGAGACGGTGCTCGTCGCGTACGTCGTGAGCGACAAGTCGCCCGCCGATCTACGCAGCGCCGCGCGCGCCGCGCTGCCGGAGTACATGGTGCCCTCGGTCTTCGTCGCGCTGCCGGCGATCCCGATGACCGGCAACGGCAAGGTCGATCGCAAAGCGCTGCCCGATCCTTGGACCGCGGCCCGCGAGGCGGCCGACGCCGGTCCGTTCGTCGCGCCGCGCGGCAGGTTCGAAGAGATCGTCGCCCGCGCGTTCGCGGGCGCGCTCCGGCGCGAGCGCGTCTCGGCTACCTGCCACTTCTTCGACGAGGGCGGGACGTCGCTGGACGCGGTCATCGCCGCGCAGCACATCGAGGAAGAGCTCGGCGTTTCGGTCCCGGTCGTGAAGCTCTTCGAGCACACGAGCGTCGAGACCCTGGCCAAGCACCTCGAGTCCCAGGCGTCTCGAAGGCCGCCGGCGGGCTCGCGAAGCGACGACGCGGCTCGGGCAGCGGCGCAGCGACGGAAGAAGCACGGCGAGCCGATCGCGATCGTCGGCATGGCCTGCCGCGTTCCCGGCTCGCCCGACGTGGAGACGTTCTGGCAGAACCTCCTCGAAGGGCGCGAGTCGGTCAGCTTCTTCGACACGATCGATCCGGCGATCGATCCGCAGGTCGTAAAGAGCTCGTCGTACGTGCGCGCTCGCGGCGTGCTCGAGGATCCCGCCGCGTTCGACGCGGGCTTCTTCGGGATGGCCCCGCGCGAGGCCGAGATCACCGACCCTCAGCAGCGCCTGGCCCTCGAGCTCGCGTGGGAGGCCCTCGAGTCGGCGGGGTGCGATCCCGCACGCTACGACGGGGCGATCGGCGTCTTCGCCGGCGAGTACAACGTCACCTACTACCTCGAGCACGTCCTCAAGCGGCCCGATGTCGTCGAGCGCGCCGGCGCGTTCCTCGCGATGGTCGGCAACGAGAAGGACTTCATCGCGACGCGGATCGCCCACAAGCTCGACCTCCGCGGGCCGGCGCTCAGCATCCACACCGCGTGCTCGACGTCGCTCGTTGCGGTCGCCCAGGCCTTCTTCGCGCTGCGCGCCGGACAATGCGACGTCGCGCTCGCCGGCGGCGCGGCGATCACCTGCCCGCCGCGACAGGGCTATCTCTATCAGGACGGCGGGATGCTCTCGCCCGATGGTCACACCCGGCCGTTCGACGTCGAAGCGCGCGGCACCATCTTCAGCGACGGTGGCGCCTTCGTCGTCCTCAAGCGCCTCTCGGACGCCGTCCGCGACGGCGACACGATCCACGCGGTCATCCGTGGCGCCGCCACGAACAACGACGGCTCGAACAAGATGAGCTTCACGGCGCCGAGCGCGACGGGGCAAGCCGACGTGATCGTCCGCGCACTGGCCGAGGCCGACGTCGATCCGAGCACCATCGGCTACGTCGAGGCGCACGGGACGGCGACGCCGCTCGGCGATCCGATCGAGGTCGAAGGGCTCAAGCGCGCCTTCGAGCTCGCGGGCGGCGGGCCGGCCCGATGCGGCATCGGCTCGGTGAAGTCGAACTTCGGTCACCTGGTCGCTGCGGCAGGCGCGACGGGCCTGATCAAGGCGGCGCTCGCGGTGAAGACCGGCGTCATCCCGGCGACGCTCCACTTCAAGAGCGCGAACCCGAAGCTGGGCCTCGAGGGCTCGCCGTTCTACGTCGTCGACAAGGCGACGCGCTTCGATGCAGGGACAGAGCGGCGCGCGGGCGTCAGCTCGTTCGGCGTCGGCGGCACCAACGCGCACGTCGTGATCGAGGCGGCGCCCGAGCCCGCCGAGCCGCGAACGCCGGCGCGGAGCGCGCAGCTCTTCCTTCTGTCGGCGAGAAGCGACGACGCGCTCGCGTCGCACGCGACGCGGCTCGCCAAGCGCGTCGCGTCGCTCGATCCGATCGAGCTCGCCGATGCCGCCTTCACGCTCGCCGTCGGAAGGCGCGCGTTCGCGAAGCGGCGCGCGGTCGTCGCGCGCTCGAGCGATGAGGCTGCGAAGCTCCTCGGCGCGCCGTCGCCTTCGGTGGCTGCGCGCCCGCGCGCGTCGGTCGCCTTCGCGTTCACCGGCCAAGGCTCGCAGTACGTGGCGATGGGCCGCGCGCTCGCGGCCGAGGAGCCGGTGTTCCGAGCGGCGCTCGACCGCGCGCTCGCGGTGCTCGACGGCATCGGGATGGACCTTCGTCCGGTGCTCGCGCCGGCCCCAGGAACCGAGCCCGACGCCGAAGCGCGCATCGTCCAGACCGGCACCACGCAGCCCGCGATCTTCTGCATCGAGTACGCCCTCGCAGAGCTCTGGCGCTCGCTCGGCGTCGAGCCGGCGATCCTTTGTGGTCACAGCGTCGGTGAGATCGTCGCCGCGTGCCTGGCCGAGGTGATGACCCTCGAAGATGCCCTTCGTCTCGTGGTCGAGCGCGGGCGCCTGATGCAGGCCGCGCCGCCCGGCGTCATGCTCAGCGTGCGTGCGCCCGCGAGCCAGATCGAGCCGCGCCTGCCGTCGGGCCTCGGCATCTCGGCCATCAACGCGCCCAAGCTCTGCGTCGTCGGCGGGGAAGAGGCCGACGTCCTCGCGTTCGCCGCGGCGCTCGAGAAGGACGGGATCGCGTCGACGCGCCTCCGTACGTCGCACGCCTTCCACTCCCCGATGATGGACGGCGCCGTCGGTCCGTTCCTCGAGGCGGTGAAGAAGCTCCGCCTCTCGCCGCCGAAGCTGCCGATCGTCTCCACGCTGACCGGCCGGCTCCTCACCGCGGCCGAGGCGACGAGCCCCGAGTACTGGGCCAAGCACATGCGCGGCACGGTGCGGTTCGCCGACGCCATCGAGACCATCTGGGCCGAGGACCCGGATCGCATCGTCCTCGAGGTCGGTCCGCGCGGGACCCTCGCGACCCTGGCCAAGCAGACAGCCAAGGATCCGAAGCGCCAGGTAGCGCTCGCGTCCCTCGACGGCCCGGACGAGCCGGCGAGCTTCCTGCGCGCCGCCGGCGCGCTGTGGTGCCTCGGCGTTCCCTTTGATTTCCAAGCTTTCTACGGCGCCGAGCCACGAAAGAAGAAGGCACTCCCTACCTATCCGTTCGAGCGTCAGCGATACTGGGTCGATCCGCCTGCTGCGGGGACCTCCAGCGCCGTCGCTTCACGCTCGCTTCTGACCCCCTCGCTCGCCACACCGAGCACGTCCCCTGAAGCCCCCGCCCCGGAGCCCGCTGCCATGACCGCCCCCTCTCGTCGACCCGCGATCCTTCAAGCCGTTCGTGTCGTTCTCGAAGAGGCGTCCGGCGTCGAGCTCGAGGGATCCGACCCGGCGGCGACCTTCATGGAGCTCGGTCTCGACTCGCTGTCGCTCACGCAGTGTGCGCAGCTCCTCTCGAAGCGGATCGGGTGCGACGTCACCTTCCGCCAGCTTGTCGAGGACCTGGGCTCGCTCGAGACGCTCGTCGCGCACCTCGACGCGACGCTGCCTCCGGACGCCTACCAGGAGAAGGCGGCGCCTGCGGCTCCGCCCGCCGCAACGACCGCCCAAGCCCCGCTCGTGCAGCCGCTGCCCTCGGCGCCCGCGTTCGGCGCGATGTCGGCGCTCACCGGAGCGCACGCCGATCTCTCCGCCGCGCCCGAGGCCGTGCGGATCGTCGCGCAGCAGCTCGATCTGATGGCGCGACAGATCGATCTCTTGCGCGGAGCGGTCGGCACGGGGCACGCGGCCGCGCTGCCGCTTCCGTCGGTCACCGCCGCCGTGCCGTCAGCCGTGGTCGCCGCGCAAGCCACCGCGCAGCTTGCCGCGCCCACGAATGGATCTGCGCAGCCGAAGGCCAACGGCGGCGCAGCGCCGGCGGCCGCCAAGCCGGACGCCGCCGAAGAGGCAGGAGCGAAGAAGACCTTCGGCCCCGGCGCCAAGATCGAGCGCACCGGCGCCGCGCTGCCCGAGGATCAGGCTGCAGCGCTCAAGAAGTTCATGGCCGAGTACGTCATGCGCACTGCGCGCTCGAAGGCGTACACGGCAGAGAACCGATCGATGCTCGCGGACCCGCGCGTCGTCACCGGCTTCAAGCCGATGTGGAAAGAGATCGTCTACCCGATCGTCGTCTCGAAGTCCGCGGGATCGCGCCTCTGGGACATCGACGGCAACGAGTGGGTCGACGTCACCTGCGGGTTCGGCGCGAACTTCCTCGGCCACCGCCCGCCGTACGTCGTGAAGGCGGTTCACGAGCAGCTCGACACGGGCTTCGAGATCGGTCCGCAGCACCCGCTCGCGGGCGATTGCGCGCGCCTCGTGCGCGAGCTCACCGGCCTCGAGCGCGTCATCTTCTGCAACACCGGGTCCGAAGCCGTGCTCGGCGCGACGCGCCTCGCACGGACCGTCACCGGCCGGCCGCTCATCGTGAGCTTCACCGGCGACTACCACGGCATCCTGGATGAGGTGATCATCCGCGGCACCAAGAGCCTGCGGTCGATCCCCGGCGCGCCGGGCATCCTCCCGTCGGCGGTCCAGAACAATCTGGTGCTCGACTACGGCGAGGAGAGCGCGCTCAAGATCATCGCCGAGCGCGCCAACGACATCGCCGCGATCCTCGTCGAGCCCGTGCAGAGCCGCCGGCCCGATCTTCAGCCGCGCGAGTTTTTGCAGAAGCTCCGCGCGCTCACGAAGGAAAAGGGCATCGCCCTCATCTTCGACGAGATCATCACCGGCTTCCGCCTCTGTCCGGGCGGCGCGCAGGAGTACTTCGGCGTGAAGGCCGACCTCGCGACGTACGGCAAGATCCTCGGCGGCGGCCTGCCCATCGGCGCGATCGCCGGCTCGCCGCAGTTCATGGACGCGCTCGACGGCGGCGCGTGGAGCTACGGCGACGCCTCGGTGCCCGAGGTGGGCGTCACCTACTTCGCGGGAACGTTCGTGCGCCACCCGCTCGCGCTCGCGGCTTGCAAGGCATCGCTCCAGCACCTCAAAGAGGCCGGGCCCGATCTCCAAAAGCGCGCGACCGAGAAGACTGCGGCGCTCGTCTCCGACATCAACGCGTTCATGAAGCGGGTGGAGGCTCCCTTCGAGCTCACGACCTGCAGCTCCTGGTTCAAGCTCTCGTACCCGGACGAGCTCCCGTTCGGCGGGCTCATCTTCTTCTGGCTCCGCCTCAAGGGCCTCCACATCTGGGACGGCCGCGTCGCCTTCTTGACGACGGAGCACACCGACGCGGACATCGCCTTCATTCGCGAGGCGTTCCAGTCGAGCGTCCTCGAAATGCAGGCGGCCGGCTTCCTTCCCAAGCCCAAGCGCATCGATCCCTTCGCCGTCCCGCCGGCGCCTGGCGCGCGTCTCGGCAAGAACCAGGACGGCTCGCCTGCTTGGTTCGTTCCTGACCCGGCGCGGCCGGGGAAGTACCTCCTCTACCGAAGCGTCCAAGGTGCCCCGTGAGCGATAGCGCATTCTCCCCTGTCGACTTCGATCCCTTCGCCGACGGCGAGCTCGTCGATGCGTCGCCGACGACGGCTGCGCAGCGCGAGATCTGGGTGGCCGCACAGATGGGTGATGACGCCTCGTTGGCCTACAACGAGTCGATCACGATCGAGTGCAAGGGGAGCTTCGACGTGGCGGCCATGACGTCCGCGATCCGCGAGCTGCCCGGCAGGCACGCGTCGCTCCGCGCGACGTTGAGCCGCGACGGTCGGTCGCTCTGCGTGGCCACCTCGGTCGACGTGCCGGTGCCGCTCGTCGACCTCTCGTCGTCGCCGGATCGCGAGCAGCGCCTCGCCGACATCGTCCACAAGGAGTCGAGCACCCCGTTCGACATCGAGAAGGGGCCGCTCCTCCGCGCGGCGATCGTCAAGATGGCCGACGATGACCATCGCGTCATTCTCGGCTCCCATCACATCGTCTGCGACGGCTGGTCGTTCGCCGTCCTGCTCAAGGACCTCGCGCCGCTCTACTCGGCCAAGCGCGCAGGCCGCACGGCCACGCTCCAGGAGCCCTGCTCGTTCGCCGACTACGCGCGCGAGGAAGCCGCGCGCGACGCGTCGAAGGAGGAGCAGTACTGGCTCGGCCGCTTCGAGCCGGCGCCGGACGCGCTCGATCTACCGACCGATCGGGCACGGCCCGCGATGCGCACCGTAGCGTCCGAGCGCGTCGACAGGCCGATGCCGCTCGAGCTGGTCACCGCGCTGAAGAAGGCCGGAGCGAAGAACGGGGCGAGCTTCTTCGTGACCCTGTTCTCGGCCTTCGGCGTCCTGATGGCCCGCCTCAGCGGCCAGCGCGACATGGTCGTCGGCGTTCCCGCCGCCGGCCAGAGCGCCACAGGCAAAGAGATGCTCGTCGGGCACTGCGCGAACCTCCTGCCGATCAGGGCGCGGTGGAACCTGGACGGCACCTTCGGCGACGTCCTGAAAGAGGCGCGCAAGCTCGTCCTCGACGCCTACGACCACCAGCGCTTCACGCTCGGCGACGTCCTCTCGCGGCTCAAGCTGCCGCGCGATCCGAGCCGCCTGCCGCTCTGCTCCGTGCTCTTCAACCTCGACACCGGGATGGAGGGAGCGGGGCTCGTGTTCGACGGGCTCGACGTGACCTTCCGCGCCAACCCGCGCGTCTCGGAGACGTTCGAGCTCTTCCTCAACGCCTTCGAGTCGAAGGGCGGGGTGGTCCTCGAGTGCCAGTACTCCACGGCGCTCTGGGATCGCGAGACGATCCTCTCGTGGCTGGGCGCCTACGAGGCGCTGCTTCGCGCGTTCGTCGAGGCGCCCGACACCAAGTGCGATCGCCTCCCGGTCTTGTCGGAGGTCGATCGGCGCCGCCTCATCGTCGACAACAACCGGACCGAGCGCGCGATCCCCGACGGCACGGTGCTCGATCTCTTCGACGAGCAAGCGCAGAAGCATCCGGACAAGACGGCCGTGTGGGGGCCGGACGGCAAGATCTCCTACGCGGCGCTCGCTTCGCTCAGCAAGGGCATCGGCGGTGCGCTCGCAGCGCGCGGCATCGGCGAAGGCGATCTGGTCGCGCTCTCGGTCGATCGGTCCGCGAACATGGTCGCCGCTCTACTGGGCATCATGTCGAGCGGCGCTTCCTACATTCCGGTCGATCCCGAGTACCCGGCCGAGCGCGTCGCGCTCATGGTCGACAAGGCAAAGCTCGTCATCTGCGACGAGGAGTCGCAAGAGGCCGCGGAAGCGGCGGGCCGTGACGTCGTCCTCCTCGCCGACCTCGTGAAAGCAGCATCGGCCCATACTTCGGCTCCGCGAAAAGCGAGCGCGGCCGGGCGCGCGTACGTGCTCTACACCTCGGGCTCGACGGGCGTGCCGAAGGGCGTCGAGGTGATGCATAAGAACCTCCTCAACTTCGTCTGCTCGATGCGGCGCGACCCCGGGCTCGGGCCGTCCGACGTCCTCTGCGCCGTCGTCACGCTCTCCTTCGACATCGCGGGCTACGAGATGTACGTGCCCCTCGCGTCGGGAGCGACGATCGCGGTCGCGGATCGCGAGACGGCGCAAGACGGCCGCGATCTGGCCGCGCTCATGAAGCAAGCCGGCGCGACGGTGCTGCAAGCGACGCCTTCGACGTACCGCCTGCTCAAGGCGGCGGGCTTCGATCCCAAGGGGCTCAAGGCGCTCGTCGGCGGCGAGCTCTTTCCTGTCGACCTCGCGGCGTGGCTGGTCGAGTCCGGCGCGACGGTCGTCAACTGCTACGGCCCGACCGAGACGACGATCTGGTCCACGCTTCATCCGCTCGGGTCGCGCGCTCCGAGCGGCGCGATCCCCATCGGCAAGCCGATGGATAACACCACCGTCTACATCGTCGATGCAAGCGGCGAGCCGTGCGCCGTCGGCGTGTTCGGCGAGCTCTTGATCGGCGGCGCCGGCGTCGCGCGCGGCTACCTCGGCCAGCCCGAGCTGACGAACGAGCGCTTCCGTCCGGATCCGTTCCACGACGGCGGCCGCGTCTACAAGACCGGCGACAAGGCCCGCTTCCGTCACGACGGCCTCCTCGAGTTCGCGGGCCGAAACGACGATCAGGTCAAGGTGCGCGGGCACCGCATCGAGATCGGCGAGATCGAAGCGGCGATGAGCAAGCTCTCTTCGATCGCCGAGGGTGCCGTCGGCGTCGTCCGCGAGGCCGGCTCCGACGCGCGGCTCGTCGCGCTCGTCGTCCCCAAGCCCCGTGAGACGGTGACCGTCACGGAGCTTCGCAAGCACCTGCGGCGGACGCTGCCCGAGCCGATGATCCCGCAGTCGCTGGTCGAGCTCCCCGCGCTGCCTCGCACGCCCAACGGCAAGATCGATCGGCGCGCGCTCGCCAAGCTCGGCGCCGGCGAGCGCCGCCGCGAGCGTGAGGTCGTGCCCGCGTCGACCGAGGCCGAGCGCCTCCTGGCCGAGCTCTTCATGCGCGCGCTCAAGGCGGGTGAGGTCGGCGTTCATGACAATTTCTTCGACCTCGGCGGCGATTCGATCCAAAGCATGGAGATCGTGGTCGAGATCCAGAACCGAACCGGCATCCGCCTGTCGCCCCGAACGCTCTTGCTCTCGTCCCTCGGTGACGCGGCCAAAGCGATCGAGAAGGGCCCTAACGCGTGACCCCGCTCTTCTTCGGCGACTCGGCGAGCCCCCTCTTCGGAGCCCTCACCGAGCCGCCGGCGGGCGCCGAGCGCGGGCACGGCGTCCTCTTGTGTCCCCCGATCGGTCAAGAGCACGTGCGTTCGCACTGGGCGCTGCGCCAGGTGGCGACAGCGCTCGGCCGTGCAGGCTTTCACGTCCTCAGGTTCGACTGGTTCGGGGTGGGGGACTCGGCGGGCGACCTCGAGGCCGCGTCGCTCGAGCGATGGACGCAGGACGCGAAGAGCGCCGCACAGGAGCTCAAGGACGCGACGGGGCTGCGTAAGCTCTCGGTGGTCGGTCTCCGCATGGGCGCCGCGCTCGCCGCCCTCGCCGCGCCCAAGATCAAGCCCAACGTGATGGTGTTCTGGGACCCGGTCGTCGACGGCGGGCGCTACGTCCAGCAGCTTCGAGCGCTCCAAGCCGGGCTCGTCGCCGACGAGAAGCGCTACTGGTTCGCGTGGCCTCAGGCCGTTCGCTCCGCCCTGGGCTTTGCCATGCCCGAGCTTACGCAGGAGCGAAAGAGCGCTCCGGGCGAGCTCGTCGGCTTTCAGTTTTCTACGTCGCTCCTCGAAGAAATCGCGAGCATCGACGAAACGCTCCTGGGTAAGCTGCCCCGCGTGCGTGCCGTCGTCTTGGACTCTTCCGGCGAGCCTGGCTCGGCCGATCTGGCGCGGGCTCTCGAAGCCTCGGGGCACGAGGTCGAGCGCCGCGTGACCGACGCCCGGGGCCGGTGGAACGATCCGTCTCAGATCGAGGAGCTGCTCTTGCCCGGCGATGCGATACGCGCGATCACCGACGCCCTGGTGGCGAGGGTCGCGTGAGCGTCGAGCGAGCGCATACCTTCGGCGACGACTCGGGTCTCTTCGGCGTCGTCACGATGCCCGAGACGGCGAAGCCGGACGCCCCCGCGGTCGTGCTTCTGAACGCGGGGCTCGTGCATCGCGTAGGCCCGTTCCGCATGCACGTCGAGCTCGCGCGCCGCCTCGCGAAGTCCGGCTTCCTCGTGCTGCGGGTGGACCAGTCGGCGCTCGGCGACAGCCTCCCTCGGCGCGGCGGGCTCTCGTACGAAGATCGGAGCGTGCTCGACGCAAAGCAGGCGATGGACTTTCTCGAGCAGCGCTACGAGGCTCGGCGCTTCGTCGTCGGCGGGCTGTGCGCCGGCGCGATGAACGCGCACCGTGTCGCGGTTGCAGACGAGCGCGTCGTCGGCGGTTGCCTGCTCGACGGCTACGCCTACCGGACGCCGGCGTTCTGGCGGCATCGCATCGTCACCGCAGCCGCCGAGCCGAAGATGTGGCCCGCCGCGATCAGGAGGGCGAAGCAGCTCTTCTCGGGCAAGGCCTGGGACCGCACCGAGAACGCGCCGGACTCGGTGCGCGCCGCGAACGCCGCCGGAGCGGATGGTCCGGGCGATGACGCCGCCGAGATCTTCGCGCAAGACTGGCCGCCGAGAGAGGACGTGCGCGTCGAGCTCGAGCGCACGCTCGCTCGCGGCACCAAGCTCCTCTTCGTCTACACCGGCGGCTGGTCCGACTACGTTCACCCGTCGCAGTTCGATGAGATGTTCCCGAACCTCAGCCGGCGCGATCAGGTGACGGTCAGGTTCTTTCCCGACGCCGATCACACGTATCTGCTCCACGCGCACCGCGCCTCGATGTTCGCCGAGGTCGAGTCGTTCCTCGCGCGAATGGTCTGAGCCGCCCGCCTCAGACGGGGCGGTTCTTGTTCACGAGTGCGTCGCGCCACGCGTCCGGGAGCAAGCTGCCGCCGCTGATCGCGGCGCTGAGCGGCACCGGGAAGCGCACGACGCGCTTCTTCTTCTCGATCGCTTTGTCGATGATCCGGGCCGCGTCCTCGAGCTCGACGAGGAATGGCATCGGGAACTTGTTCTTCGCCGTGAGCGGTGTCCTGACGAACCCGGGATGCACGTCGGTGACGAAGACGCCGCGCGGGATCAGATCCGCAGCCGCCGAAGCGAGGAAGAAGCTGAGCGCGGCCTTGCTGGTTCCGTAGTCGGCGCCTGCGGGCAGGGGGATCTCGCCCGCCAAGCTGGAGACGCCCACGATGTGGCCGCGCCCGCGCTCCACCATTCCCGGGACGATGGGAAGGATGGTCGCCGCGGCGCCCAGAAGGTTTATCTCCATCACCTCGCGGAAGTCGCTGAAGGACTGCTTGGCGACCGGCCTCTGGCGTCCGCCGATGCCGGCGTTCGCGACGACCAGATCGAAGCCGCCCACCTCGCGATCGAGGGAGGTGACGCGCGCCTCGGTCTCCTCGGGGCGGGAGACGTCGAGCGCGAACGCGTGCGCGCGTCCGCCTTCGCTCTCGATCGTGCGGGCTTCGCTCTCGAGCTCCGGCAGACGGCGCGCGGCGAGCCACACTTCGTAACCGCGGCGCGCGAGGCGCCGCGAGAGGGCCGAGCCGATGCCGCTCGAGGCACCGGTGACGAGCGCGCGCAGTGTCATTCCGCTCCCTCCGACACAGAAGCCGTTTCGTTGGAGAAGAGCGGTGCGGCGGCGAAGCCGCGCGCCGCGAGGATTTCGGGCGCCCTCGGGAGGGTCAGCCCGAGCGCGCGAAGGTAGAGTCGCGCTCGCTCGTCAGCGGGAAGGTCACCGGGGCGACCCGTCGTCGCCGCTCGAAGCACGAGCGCCGCGGTCACGCTGACGTTCAAGCTCTCGGCGAAGCCGCGCATTGGTACGCGCACGCGAAGCTTGCAGCGCGCCGCGATCTCGCCCGCGATGCCGTCACGCTCGTTCCCGAGGACCACCGCGACGCGAGGGATCTCGGCGAGCGTCTCGGGCAGCAGCTCGCCCTCGGGATGGGTCGCGCAGAGCTCGAAGCCCTCGGCCTCGAGCCGTTCGACGGCGGGCGCGATCGCCGGATAGGTGGAGACATCGACCCACCGCTGCGATCCGCGTGCGACCTCACGCGAGGCGAGGAACGTCTGGAAGCGCTCGACGATGTGGAGATGCTGCACGCCGAACGCGTCGCACGACCGAAGCACCGCAGCGCCGTTGTGGGGATCGTGCGGCGAATCGAACAGCACGGTCACCGAGCCGAGACGCGCGTCGATGACCGATTTGAGGCGCTCGCGGCGAGCCTCGTTGGCGAAAGGCTCGAGCGCCGAGATCATCGAGGTGACGTCGGCCGAGGAAAGTCCGGCGATGCCGTCCAAGAATGCCCGCTGCGCGCGTGCGACGGCTTCGCAGTGCGGGGTGGTACGGCGCATCTTGCGGACTTCCCTAGCACGACCGGGCGTACGAAAGCCCGCGAAGATCGACCTGGTTTTCGAGTACGCTCGCCCCGTATGCGTGCGCCGGCCACGGCTTTCCTTTTGGCGCTATCGGTAGCGCTCGTCGCGTCGGCGAGCTTTGCGCAGGGCGCTCCGGGGGCTCCGACAGCGGCGCCGCAGCCGACAGAGCCGCCCGCCGAGCAGCCGCCCGCCGAGCAGCCGGCGCAGCCGCCGGCGAACGAGCCGCCCGGTCAGCCGCCGAGCGCCCAGCCCCCGACCGCTCAGCCGCCGCTCGTCACCCCCGCCCCGCCCGCAGCGCCGCCGGCCGGTCCGCCCCCGCTGACCCAGCCCGCGTATCCGCAAGGCCAGTGGGGAGGGCCGCCGCCCGGTCCGCCGCCCCCTCCGCCGCTCGAGCCCGAAGAGCCGAGCTGCTGCCGGATGGGCATCCGCTTCGATCCCTTCGATCTCATCTTCCGAAGGCTCTCCTTCCAAGCCGAGCTCAAGCTCTGGGGGCCGCTCTCGATCGAAGCCGAGCCTTCGTGGATCTTCGCGTCCGCCACCGAGAACCTCGACACCCAAGGCGGCGCGCTCCAAGCCAACTTCCTCGTCTACTTCACCGGCGAGGCGCTCCAAGGCTTCTACGCCAAAGCGATCGTCGGCTTCGAAGCCTACGAAGCGACGCTCACCGATCCCGGTCGAAGCGAAAGCAAAGATGACGATATCGTCGCCTCCGAAGATCTCGTCTCACCGATCCTCGGCCTCGGCATCGGAAGCTCCGCCGTCTTCGGCGATGAGGTCGGCTTCAACCTCGCCGGCGGCGTCGGCATCGGCTTTGCCCTCGCCGAAGCCACCACCCTCCGCGCGGGCCGGTACGAGGTCTCGTTCTACGACAAGGCGTCGATCATCCAGCTGATCGCGTCCCTCGGTCTCGGGGTTGCGTTCTAGGGGCGCGTCGCGTCGGGGGCGCCGGCCGGCTTTGCGCCGGCATCTCATCTGACTGCACAAGAAGGGGGCTTTCACACTCGACGGGTCAGTCATCGAGCCTGGCTGCTCCGTTCTTGTGCACTCGCGGCCGATGCCCTCGACACTCGCCCACGCCCACGCCCACGCCCGCGCCCACGCGCCGCCCTCGCGCCCACGCCCACGCCCACGCCCGCCGCCGGGAACTTTTCCCGTCTTCGGTACACCAACCGTCGTGCTCTGGCGGCTGGTGGTCCTTTCTTCGTTGGTCGCCGGGTGTGCGACCTCGTCGCAGGCGCCCGCGGAGGCGGGATCTTCGGTCGAGCCGGTGAAGCACGTGGCGGCCAAGGCGGCGGCCGGCCCGTCCGCAAAGCCGCCGGGCCGTCGGCGCTCGTCGTGGGACGTCTTCATCCCGAAGCACCTCGAGGGTGAGGCGCCCCGACCGTTCTTCGGGCTGGCGTTGGCCGACGAGCTGAAGCCGGAAGCGCCGCCGCGTCCGGTGGCGCCCGAAGGCGTGGCGTGCGCGATCTACGGAGCAGGGACGGGCCTCGTGAGCGAATGCAATCCGCACATGACCGTCGTGCACGACGTGCGAGCCGGCGGTCGCGCGATCGCGACGTTCAACCCCGAGGGCGCGGAGGTCGCGTGGGGCGTCCTTCCGGGCAAGGGCCATGGATGGGTCCACCACGAAGATGACACTTTCGTTTTGGATGGCTTCGCCGACCTCTCCAAAGAGACGTTCACGCTGCTGCGTGAAGTGAGCATCGTCGACGAGCACGTGTGGTTGAAGCAGGGGATTCCCGTCGGAATCCTGGGTGCCGAGAAGACGGGCGTCGCGGTGTCGTTCGAGGACACGCTGCCCGGCGTGGACAGCGTCGCCGCGCGTGTTCCGTGCGACGCGCTCCTCTTCGAGCCCGCTCCGCCGAAGCCGGAGCCCGACCCGGCCGCGATGGAGGTGGAGCTCGAGTACGCGAGCCCCAGCGTCGAGCTCCTTACCCTGTACCGGTCGCCCGGCGGCAGCGCGATCACGACGATCGGCAAGAAGGACGAGGCGCTGCCCGTGAGCTTCGAGGTCGTCGAGCGAAAGCCGGAGTGGATGCGGGTCCGATTCGAGACCGAGAAAGCGAAGTTCGACGTGTGGGCCAAGAGCGCCCACCTCGATGCCGACTGGGGTTCCATGGCGGGCATGGGCTTCGCAGGCTGCGGCATGAGCCGCTGCGGGGGCGGACACCCGAGCCTCTCTACGGTCGCGCGGCCTACGCCGGTGATCGTCGGCGACGGCCCCGACTACGCGCCGTCGCCCGGCATCACGGTGCGCAAGGGCGCGCAGGTCATGGTTCTCTCCGAGCGCGGCGACTACGTGGAGATCCGCGGATACGGCTCGCGCATCGGAGCACCCGACGGCGCGAGCTTTTGGATCCCGAAGAGCGCGATCGAAAATATGACAGAATCGTAAGGATTGCGAATCGGGTCGCAGTCACCGGAACGCGGGGACGGCCATCGGGATGTAGGTCGGGTTGGCCATCATCGGCGGGTGGTGCCCCTCGTGGATGAACCCCGGTGCCTGGTGCGCGACCCACGTGTGCGGGTGGCCGACCATCGCGGCCACCCAGCAGCTCGAGCACCGCACCTGAAACGCTTCTCCTGCCAAGGTGGGGCCCCACGGCGTCGGAGGGTTCGCCGGCGTCCCCTTGGTGCGCCACATGCGGAAGGTGAGCTGCCAAGCCTCTTGCTGACAGGACTGACAGCGCGCAGACCAGGTCCCGATCCGTTGCTCCCAGACCTGCCATTTGTCCGACGCCATCAAGTACCAGAGCATCCGAGCGTTCCTCCGACTACGAGCGACCCAACTCGCTGAAGAGCAGCATGACGAGGACCACGGCGATTGCCAACAGGATCGCGGCGACCAAGAGCCACGGGACCCGCCGCGGCGGCGCGGCCACCGTCGGCGGCGGCGTGTCCGAGGGCGTCTCCATCAGCTTCGAGAACGCGGCAGCCTGCTCGGCCTGTGCGGGCACCTGGATGCGCGCGAACGCAGGCTCTGCCGGCTCGTCGAGCCCGACGGGCGCTCCCGCCTCGCCGGGCTCAGGCGGCATGAGGTCCGTCGTTCGCACCGGATGGATCCGCGTCGGGAGCGTCGGTCGATCCTGCTCGAGCGTCGGCCGATCCGGCTCGTCGTCCTCCGAAGCGGCGGCCTTCGGCGGCATCTTGATCGTCTTCATCGATGCGAGCACGTCGCTCGGCCGATCCACGCGCGGGCGCGGTGTCGGCGCCGGCTCCGGCGCCCGGTTCTCGAGGGGCGGGGGCAAGGGGAACGACGGAGATGATGCCGAAGGTTCGGCATCCTCATCCGGGTCGGAGATGCGCGGCGGATCGCGGAGCGACAGCGTCCGTCGCTCGATCGACTCGATGATCGTCTGGCGCTCCGCCAGGATGGGCGCCGCGCGCTCGCGCACCCAGGCTCCGAGCGTGTGCTGCGTCGCGATCAACCCCTCGCTCGCCGCTGCTTCTTCGAGCGCGACGGCGAACTCGAGCGCCGTCGCCCAGCGCTTCGAGAGGTCCCGTGAGAGCGCGCGATGGACGACCCGAGAGAGCGCGCGCGAAATGCTCGGCTCGACCTCGTGCGGCGCAGGGATCTCCATCTTCACGACCTGCGCGAGCACGCCCATGAACGTCGCGTGGTTGAAGAGGGGCTTACCGGTCAGCGCCTCCCACAGCACGGTGCCCATGCTGAAGACGTCGACGCGGTGGTCGATCGGAAACTCGTCGCCCTCGAGCTGCTCGGGCGCCATGTACCGCGGCTTGCCTTTGACGTGGCCGGCGTCGGTGCGCTGCATGCGCCCGGCCGCCTTGGCGACGCCGAAGTCGACGACGCGGGGTACGCCGTCGTCGCCGATCAGGATGTTCTGCGGCGAGACGTCGCGGTGAATGATCCCGAGCCGCTCGCCGTGCTCGCTCTTCGCCTCGTGCGCCGCGTGAAGCCCGTGGAGCGCGCCCATCGCGACCGCGACGGCGATCTTCGGCTCCACGGCTCGACCCGCCGGGCCCAGCTTCGAGAGCCGGCTGAGCGACTCGCCGTGGACGTACTCGAGGACCAAGAGGAGCTCGTCGGCGTCGCTGACGACGTCGATCGTCGCAGCGACGTTGGGGTGCCGGATGCGCGCGGCGACGCGCGCCTCGTCCGAGAACATCGTGACGAACTTCGGGTCCTTCGCGAAGTTCGACTTCAGCCGCTTGATGGCGACGGTGCGCGAGAAGCCTGCGGCGCCGACGAGCCTGCCGAGATGGACGGACGCCATGCCTCCGGCCGCGATGCGGTCGAAGATCGCGTACCGACCCACGAGCTTGATCGGCTTCGTGGATCGAGTGCTCTCCTCCAGAGCTGCCATCCGCCCCCGAGGGTACCAGCTCGTCAGGCTTCAGGTGTCAGGCTCCAGGCTTCAGGGCAGAATCCGGTCTTTCCTGAAGGCTGAAGTCTGTAGCCTGAAGCCGAATCGCGCTTCGCAATTCAACGCGTCGGTACGGGAAAGGTGTTCCGGTATTCGCGCATCGCTTCTTCTTCACCGACCTCGTTGCGATAGCCGGTCGCGTTGCGGAACGCCTTGTCGTCGATGACGACGGGGTACTTGATGTGAGCGAGCGCCGCCGGCGGCAGCCTGGGCAGGCCGAAGCGGCCGAGCGCGGCTCGGAACGCGAACTCGGGGATCGGGAACGACGAGCGGCCGGTGCCCTTGATCAGGAGCGACAGCGGGACAGGCTTCGGTCCGGCGACGTTGTACACGCCGCGGAGGCGGACCCGGATCGCCGCTTCTACCGCCTTGGCGACGTCGCGCTCGTGCATGAACTGATAGAGCGGGTCGTAGCCGACGATGAGCGGAACGCGCGGCCCGCGGAGGAAGCTCGCGAGGGTGCCGTGGCCGGTCGGGCCGAGGGTGTAGACCATGCGGAGCACCGTCGTCGTCATGTCGGGCATGCGCCACAGCGCCGAGCCGGCGTAGAGATCGGCGGCGACGAGATCCGCGAGCTCGGGGAAGCTCGAGATCGCCATCGGGGGCTCTTCTTCGGTGTGATAGAGCGGCGAGTCCGGTCCGGCGCCGTAGTACGTGTGACGGCCGACGAAGACGACGTGCTTCACGCCGTAGCGGTGCGAGTGCTCGAACACGGCGCGCGTGCCGCCGAGGTTGATGCGGTATCGATCCTCGCTTCGCGCGACGAGGTGCGTGACCGTCGCCATGTGCACGACGACGTCCGGCTGCGAGGTCCGGAAGACGTCTTCGGCCGGGCGCGATCGAATGTCGACCCGGTGCATCTCGATGCCTTCGGAGGCCTCGTCCCACGAGCGGCGATCGATACCCACGACCTCGTGGCCGGACTCGAGCAACCTCATCGCGACGATCCGGCCGGTCGCGCCCGCGATGCCGGTGATCAGGATCCGCATCCCTAGCGCGCTCCCGGCTGCTGGCCGCGTCCATCGCGGAGCGACTTGAGGGTCTGTTCGGCGAAGCTCTCGCGCCGCTTGCGACCCGCCTCGATCATGTCGGCGATCTTGCTGCGCACCTGCTCGACGTAGCCCTCGATGACCGTATCGGCCTCGGCGCCTGTCCCCTCGAACACCATCGGCTCGCCGTACTCCACCTCGAGGCGAACCGGGAGGGGCACCGGCAAGAGGTACGCGGTGATCGGAACGTAGGGTGCGCCGACGAGCCGCCCGAGGCCGACGGCGTTGGTCACCGTCGGGAACGCGGCGCCGCCGCCCAAGAAGGCGAACGGAACGATGGGCGAGCGCGTCTTCATCGCGAGGCGCATGAAACCCGTTCCGAAGCGCACCAGCGAGTAGCGATCCTTGTAGAGCTTGGCAGTTCCCTTGGCCCCTTCGGGGAAGACCATCAGGAGCCTGTCGTCCTCGAGGAGCCGGATCGCGTGCTCGGGCAATCCCGTCAGCTGCCCGGTGCGCGACGTGAGGAGCGACGCGAACGGGATCTTGTTCATGAACTTCTCGACCATCCCCTGCGCCAGACGCGGGGGGTTCTTCGAGAAGAACATCGACGCGATCGTCATGACGCCGTCGATCGCGACACCGCCGGAGTGGTTGCCGACGAGCATCCCGCGGCCGCGCGGCGGCACGTTCTCGGTGCCGATCGCTTTGACCGAGAAGTAGTGCTTGTAGAACGGCTCGACCATCGAGAAGCCGACGGCGAGGTGCTTCTTCGAGATCCCGTACGGATCGACCCCGAAAGGACCGAAAGGAATCTCCAGCTCCGCGACGCGCCGCTCGACTTCCCTGCTGACGAAGGTTGCCAATCCACTCCCCGGGTTTGGTGGGAGACGGAGGCTAACAGAACCGGAGCCGTGAGACGGGGCTTCCCCCCGGGCGCCAAGAACCGTACGTTCGTCCATATGTTACGTGTGGCCTATGCCCGCTTCATGCAGGAGTCGAACTGCCTCTCGCCCGTCGAGACGACGGTCGACGACTTCCGGCGGGCACACTTCCTCGAGGGCGAAGCGCTCGCGCGCGTGTGCTCGAAGGACGTTGCCGAAGTCGAAGGCTACATCAAGAACGCGGAGCTGACGGGCGCGCTCGACGTGCTCCGTGAGAGCCGCGACATCGAGGCGATCCCAGTCCTGTCGGCGCTCGCCATCCCCGGCGGGCCGCTCACGCCCGAGGCGTTCCAGGAGATCGTCGGCCGCCTCGAAGAAGGCCTTCGGCGAAGCGGGCCGCTCGATGGTGTGGTGCTCGCGCTGCACGGCGCGATGGGTGTCCGTGGGGTCCTCGATCCCGATACCGAGATCGTCAAGGCCGTTCATCGCGGAGCTCCGGGAGCACGCGTCGTCGTCACCCACGATCTTCACGGCAACCTCACCCAAGGTCGCGTCGACGAATGTGACGCGATCGTCGCGTACAGGACGAATCCGCACCGCGATCAACGCGCGGCCGGTCGCACCGCAGCGCGCGCGCTCGTCTCGACGCTTCGACGGAGGTCTCGCCCCACGACCGCCTGGCGATCGCTCCCGATGATCCTCGGCGGCGGATCGACGGTCGACATCCTGCCTCCCGTCCGCTCGATCTTCTCACGCCTCCGATCGCTCCACCGCGATCCGCGCGTCCTCAGCGCGAGCGCCTTCATGGTTCACCCCTGGAACTCGGACCCGAGGCTCGGGTGGAGCACCATCGTGACGACCGACAACGAGCCCGCGCTCGCCGAGGATCTCGCGGACGAGCTCGCCGAGCGCTGCTGGGCGGTGCGGCATCACCAGCCGCCGAAGTTCGTGGGACCGATCGAAGCCATCCGCGCGGCGCGCGACGCTCGCATTGCGCGCGCGACAGGTGTCGTCGTGATGGCCGATGCATCCGACGTCGTCTCCGCAGGAGCGCCGGGCGAGAGCACGAAGCTCCTCGCCGCGCTCCTCACCGAAGGAAAGGATCTCAAGAGCTACGTTCCGCTGCGGGATCCCGTCGTCGTCGCCGCGCTCTGGGAAAAGCCCGAGGGCAGCCACGTGCGCGTCTCGGTCGGCGGCAAGCTCGATCCGGCTCGCGACGAGGCGCTCGAGATCGAGGGCAAGCTCTTCAAGAAAGTCGCTCACCACGGCCTCGGCAGGATGGTCGTCATCGACGCCGGGTCGGTGAAGCTCGTCCTCACCGAAGGGCAGGCGCTCGCCGTCATGCCCGCGTTCTATCGCGACGTTGGCCTCGATCCCTGGAAGGCCGATATCGTCATCGTGAAGAACTTCTTTCCGTTCCTTCTGTTCTTCGCGCCGATCATGCGCAAGGTCATCTACGTGCGGACCGGCGGCACGACCGACTTCGACGCAGCGTTCTCGCTCCCGTTCGACGGCCCCGTGTGGCCGCGCGACCCCGTAATGGAGTGGAGAACGACCGACGCGCGCCGGCGCCTACTGACCTAGCCTGGCGCGTGCGCGTGGTCGATGACGTCGGTGCCGCCATTTCACCCCCCCGACCCCCCTCACTTCGTGAGGGGGGAGCCGGTTGACATGTCCGTTAGGGTTTGGGGGTGATGCGCTGCCAGATCTGGGCCTCGAGATCGAGCATCGGCTGGTCATAGCCTTGCACTCGCGTGGTCTGGACCGGCGGCGCGCCGACCGGCAGATCCGAGGGGCAGATCGATCCGGCGATCCCGCGATCGCCGAGCGACCTCACCAGCGAGAGCTGGCGCACGCCGGGGTAGGCCTTGGCGCCGATCTGCTCCGCCCCATTGCAGAGTGGGTCATCGCAGGACATCTGGACGCACCAATCGCCGCAATCGGGGCCAGAAGGCTCCGCTTCCTCGAGACCGAAGATGCAGGCGTATTGGAGGTCGTCGTTGTCGTAGACCGTTCGGTCGCCGCCATTGATTGCGTTCGGTCCGCTCACCGAGGCACCGGTCGCCGGATTGGTCCCGCTTCGCTGTCCAATCGACTCGCTCATGAAAGGATCGCCGCCCTCGACGATGAAGCTCCATGTGCCGTCGGCCTCCATCTGCGAGGTCGTCTTGTTCGGGCTCTCCGGATCGTTCGGATTGGTCGCGAGGTCTTGCCACGGGACGCCGACGATCGCAGTGAACGAGACGAACGACGCGGGACGACCGCCGGCGAAGAGCGGGTTCGCGATGCCGCCGCCCGCGGGCGCCAGGCTGCTCACGTTCGGATCGATCGCCGGCAGCGAAAGCGCGTTCGTGTACCGCTCGATCGGGTACCGGAAATCGATGCCGTAGCGCCGTTTCTGATCCCAGCAGCGCAGGTTGGGGTGATCTTCGTAGGACGCGTACCTCGGCGCTTGCGCGGTGCCCTGGTCGGGGCCACAAGCAGGATCCGGTGCGCAGCCAACCGGGACGGGGAGCGCGCAGCTCGTGCAGCACTGGTCGTTCGGATCGATCTCGCACGCCGAGGTGGACTTGTAAAACGGCGCCCCGCCGAGCGTGAGGTAGCCCTGCGCCGAGACGTCCATCGAGCAATCGTTCTCGTCGGCCAGCATTACGATCGAGACCAGCGAATCGGGCCGGATGAAGTCGGCGCGCTGCTGGAGCAGCACGGCGTCGACGCCGTTCTGCACGAGGAAGCCATCAGGGCCGGCTGTGAGGGAGTCGTACGGTGCCGGATCGACGAGGAACCTGGTCATCGCCTCGAGCGGCATCTCGTATCCGCAACCGGTTTCGTCCACGCCTACGACCAGATCCGTGATCTTGTCTTCGAGCGCAGCGAGGTCGGCTTCGCCCGGGGGGCTCATCGTCTGCGCCGGATCGAAGGCGAGGAAGCCGAGGCTCTGGTAGGTCGGGACCGTAGTGCCGCTGGGGCCGCGGGTGAGGAGGTGCGCCTTGTCGTCGCCGGTCCCGCTGGCGCAATTGTTCGCGGTGAGCGCCCCGAGGCTGGAGCTGATGAAGCCGATCCGCAGATCGGAGACCGGGGTGCCAGAGCGCGTCGAGCCCGTCGGGCAATCGATCGCGGGCGACGCCGGTTGCTGATCGTCGGGGAGGCGCACGCCGTTCGCATCGACACACGGCGGATTGGCGAGATCGCGAACCAGGCGCACCGCGCTCGGCGCGAGGACGCCTTGTTTGTCAGCCATGCTGATCGAGTTATCGACCACGAAGAGGAGATCGACCTTGTCGGTCGTGGTCATCTGCGGCGTCGGGTCGACCTGCGGAGGCGGGTCGGCCGGAAGGTTGCTCTCGCCGTCCTCACCGTCGCCGCCTTGGCGCACCTCACTGCAGCCGAACCAGAAGAAACCCAGCGCGCCGCCGATCAACCCAAGCTTTCGCATGCAATCCTCCTCGATTGGGAGTGCGTGGGGCCTCGCTCCACCCCCCATCACCAAAACGCGATCTCCCCCCTCACGCAGTGAGGGGGGCCGGGGGGGTGAAAGGGCAGGAGTGAGGTTTACCCAGGGCGTGACGCTGCCAGCCTCGGCACACGGTCAGGCCACGACGGTCGCACAGCCGAGCGCTATCTGGATGCTCGCTTGCGGGTCGGTCGACGTCTCGTCGCAGGTGGCGGGACAGAGCAGGATCGCGGTCGGAGCCAGCGGGTTGTCGTAGTACCAGCCCGGCCCGTCGCAATCCGGGTTCTGCGGCACGATCTCGGGCTCCCCGCCGCCGAGGCCGATCTTCACGTTGACCTCGGTGATCTGGACCTCGCCGTTCAGGACCTCTTCCGGGATGGCGTACTCGCAAGGCAAGAGGCCGCCCCGCACCTGGGCGAGCGCGTCCTGGAACTCCTGCTCGACGTTGGTCGTCCCGACGATGATCGCCGAGCCGCTGCCACCCGCGGCGGCGACGGCGTTGGCGAAGGACTGGTCCACACCGGGAAGCCCGACGACGAAGGTCGTCACGCCAAAGCCCAGCGCCGCCTCGGCCAGGCCGGCGATCGCGTCGGTCGCCTCGGGATCGACGCCGCCGCACAAGCCGGCAGGTCCCTGGGGTGCGCCGTCGGTCACGAGCAGGACGCCGGCAGCCTCGTCGGGGAAGTTCTCGGCCATCGTGATCCCCTCGAGGAGGGCCCCGCCGAGCGCTTGGTACATCGGAGACGACATCCCGTCCGGACCGAGCGCGTCGAGCTCGGCAGAGACCTGCGGCGCGATGCCCGGCAGCACACCCCATCCCACCGCCGGCGTGCTGTACACGGTTTGATCGCAGCCCGGTGCGCCCTGTGGGAACGAATTGAAGCCGAGCTCGATCCCCGCCGACGCGCCGTCGTTGATGAACGCGTTCAATCCGGCCTTGGCGGCGTCCCACTTCCCACCCGCCATCGAGCTCGAGCGGTCGAGCATGATGTAGAGGTTCAGCGGGGTCGGGGCCGCGTCCTGATCGATGGTTGCGCAGCTGCCTTGGCCGCCGATGCCCTGACCGCCGCCCGCGGTCGTGAAGCCGCTCGAGGCCGAGTTGGTGTCGGCGGACGTGCCTTCCGTTCCGGCTTCGCAGGCGCCGAGGAGCACCGAGCCGAAACCGAGGACGAAGAAGAAGCCGAAGGCGACCGGTCGGTGAGGAAGCGAAGGCATCGTAGGAGGTCCGGGTGCTCTCGCCCGCCGGATCCAACCATGCTAGCTGCGCGAGCTAAGCCTTGCCAACGTCGCAGGCAAAGGGAGATGATCTTCACCATGCGCACCTCGCTTACCTCCTTTCCGGTCAGAGTCGCGATCGGCCTCGGCGCCCTCGGCCTCGTCATCGGCTGTGCCGACAGTGAAACGATCGGAACCGGCGGTGCCGGCGGTGGTCGGCCCACCGTGACGACCGGCGCCACCAACCCGACGACGAGCGAGACGGTCACCACCGGCAGCCCGACGACGACGGTGACGACGACCTCCAGCTCGAGCGACGGCGGCGGAGGATCCGGCGAAGGCGGGAGCGGCGGTCAAGGCGGCGGCGATCCCTGCGCGATGGGATGCCCGACGAACACGTGGGACGTCGACAACAACCCGCTCACCGGCGAGTGCGGCTGCGAGTACCAGTGCACGCAGGTCTCGATGGACACCGACCCCATCGACCCCGGCTTCGACGACGACAACTGCGACGGCGGCGACGGCCTCGTCGAGCAGTGCGTCTACGTCTCGATCTCGCTTGGGAGTGATGCAAATCCCGGCACGCGCGACATGCCTAAGCAATCGATCGCTGCGGCGATCGAGCACGCGGACCAGAACGGCGTCCCGGCCGTGTGCCTCTCGGGCGAGGATTACCAGGAAGCGGTCACGATCATCCCGGGCATCAGCATCTACGGCGGGTTCGATCACACCGATCCGGATTTCAAGTTCCGGCGCAAGCCGGGCATCGTCTCGCGCGTGATCGCGACCGGCTCGGTGTTCACGATCACCAACCTCACGGCGGACACGCACATCGAGGGGCTCACCATTCAAGCCAATGCGCCGAACCTCCCCGGCGCGAGCACCTACGGCGTCCGCATGATCACCGGCAGCGCGACGGCTACGCTCTTCGTCCGATACAACGTGATGCAGATCGCGGCAGGCAAGGACGGCGCGCCGGGTGCTGATGGCCTTCCGCCGAGCTCCGCGAATGCGGCGTCTGGCGGCAATGGGGCCAATGGTTGCCAAGGCTCGGGCTGCGGGGGCGGCGCGAGTGCTCCCTCCTGCCCCGAACCGGGCGGCGCTGGCGGCACCGGCGGCTACAATGGAGCGCAAGGCCAAGCGGGCAGCCCCGGCAACGGCGGCGCATCCGGTGGGGCAGGCGCCAATGGTGAAGGCTGCGACATCTTCGATACCAATGGCAACCCGGGTGGAGCCGGATCGTCCGGCGGCAATGGCGCCAACGGCTCAGGCGGCATTGGCGGCAATGCCGTCGGGTCGATCGTCGCCGGCATCTACATCCCCTCGTCTGGTGGCTCGGGTGTGGCGGGCGCCCCGGGCAAGGGCGGCGGCGGAGGCGGTGGCGGCGGTGGCGGCGGCGGCGGCTTCCCCTGCAACGCCGATCGCGGTGGCGGCGGTGGCGCGGGCGGTTGCGGCGGGGTCGGCGGCAACTTCGGCAGCGGTGGCGACGGCGGCGGTGGCAGCTTCGGCGTCTTCGCCGCAGCGGGCAAGGTCGAGGTCGTCGACAACGAGATCACGACCGCGAAGGGCGGCAACGGCGGGGTCGGCGGTACGGGCGCCTCTCGTCAGAATGGCGGGACGGGCGGCAGCGGCGGCGGCGGGAACGACCAAGGGGGGCCCGGCGGCTCGGGCGGCGCCGGCGGTAACGGAGGCCACGGTGGCCCTGGCGGCGGTGGGGCCGGCGGGCCGAGCGCATGCCTCGCGCGTTCGAGCGCAGTGACCTTCGTGTTCATGGGCAACAGCTGCACGACCGGGCTGCCTGGCACCGGTGCCGTTGGCGGCACGAACCCCGTCGGCGCGACCGGCGCTCCCGGGGCCGACGGTACTGCGAGCCCGAACCTGCAGATCAACTGACGATCTGCCACGATCCCCTCGTGAAGCTCCGCACCGCCGTAGTGACGGCGCTCTTTCTCGCCGGCTGCCTCGAAGCGCAAGGCCCGGCGAAGAAGGAGCGGTACCCCATCCGCGACGTCGTCACGCCCACGGGCGAGCTGCTCGAGACCGCGTGCACGCCGAGCGGCCTGGAGCTCTGCTTCGACGCGATCGACAACAACTGCAACGGCATCCTCGACGAAGGGTGCGGCGTCCACACGGGCATCCTTCAGTTCGCCGTCGCGTGGGACGCCCCCGAGGCCGACATCGATCTCGTCGTCACCGATGCGTCCGGCGATCAGGTCGAAGCAGGTGAGCCCACGTCCGGCGGGCTGGTGAAGGACTACGACTGCCCCGGCGATCGACCGCAGTGCGCCTCGCAGCCGATCGAGAACGTCTACCTCATGGGCGGCGAGCCCGAGCGCGGTCGTTACAAGGTCGTGGTCAAGCTCGACAAGCTCGGCGGCGCGCAGGCGCCGATCAAGGTGCGGCTCGGAGCGCGCGTCGGGCAGCGCACGTATGCGATGCGCTTCGATCTCTCTCCCGGTGATGAGACCGCCGAGAAGGCGTTCGAGTTCACGCTGTAGTCGAGCGGCGATCTGACGGACCGTCTACGACCTGTGAGAGATGAGCTACACATTCACGTGCTTCTCGGACGGGTGCACGGACCTCTCCTATACGGGAACGCTGCGTATTGTTGCCGCGTATCAATCGGCCGAGCGGCCGCAACAAGCAGGCTATCGTATTGGGCTGAGCCGGCGTACCGGTGTCGAAGTTCGCGGTGCAGCGTTCGACATCCTGACCGCAGATCTCGAGCGCGACGCGGTGACAGCGGATCGCTTTGCGGACCCTCGTGATGAAGCTACGTATGTGCGCACCGAGGGGATCGTGAAGCGAGACTTGAAGACAGTCTTCTCGACGCTCATGCGACGTTCCCCCAAAGGCATTCTGTTCGCCATTTTTCAGTACAACGGGATGGCGAGCCGCGACTCGGGCCCGCCAATCCCTCACGAGAATCTAGCCTTTGCAGACTTTCTCGATCGGATCGACAAGGACCAAGTCGTCGAAGACATGTTGTACGTCGTTCGAGAGGGTCGCGGCGCGGGATAGGCGCGAGAGCGATCGGCGGCCGTCACCTGACCCCCGCCGGCGGCGGCCCCGCGGCGCCGACGCAGTGATCGTAGATCTGCTCGGCGAGCTTCTTCACGAGCGGGCTCGCGTCGCTCTACCCGAAGAGCGAGAGCCCCGGCATGAGGTGCTTCAGCTAGCCGCCGAGGTGGATGGCTCGGGGACCGTCATCACCCGGTACGTCTACACGAACGGCGGAAACGTGCCGGATCTCATGATCTCGGGCTCCCGCAGCTACCGTCTGATCAAGGACCATCTGGGCAGCGTCAGGCTGGTCCTTCGAACCGCCGACGGCGACGTCATGCAACGCATCGACTACGACAGCTGGGGCAGGGTGACGTCCGACACCAACGCGGGCTTCCAGCCGTTCGGCTTTGCGGGTGGGTTGTATGATCACCAGACCGGGTTGGTGAGGTTTGGGGCGCGGGATTATGATGCGGAGACGGGGAGGTGGACCGCGAAGGATCCGAAGCGCTTTTCGGATAGCGGAAACCTGTACGAGTACTCGCGCTCAGACTGCATTAACTACCGCGATCCCACCGGCCTGGACTCTACGGACCTCGTGCTCACTTGCCTGTCGCAACCAGGATTTTGCGCATTGGCGGCGCTCTCCGGGTGTGGTGGTGATGGTCCGCCTAGCCCGAAATGCGATGCCGAGCGGGATACCTGCGTCGCCGGTTGCAACGGCTCCAGGCGATGCGAGAAGTGCTGCGACAATCGAAGGCAAGATTGTGCAGAATCCCCACAAGACGCTGGCCTCGAAGTCATCCACCAGTATGCTTGCGACGGCAGCCCCAACCCTATGCCGTCTTTTCCGGAGGGCCCCCCGCTTCCAGTCGACGAGTGGCAAGGACCGCCTGCTTGGCTAAATCCGAATTTCGGCCAATGAATTTTCGAGTTCGGGCTCCGTTCAAGTGGGCGCTTGGTTTCGCGCTACTGCTTGCGCTGGGCATGCTAGTGCACGGCCTCTTGATGCCAACGAGCTTGGACCATAGTGAGTGGCATCTGTCTCCGACGACGCTCGTGCGACGACCCATCGTTGCGGAGCCGTCTGCCGACGAGCACGGTTGGTGGTCGGTGACTGTTCGCGGATTCGGAGTCCCTCGGTATCGTTGCTTCGTTTGTGCGCACGGTCGCGAGCAGGCTGAGCGGGAGTCGCTCAAGCATGCCAACGCTCGCCTCGTCGTAAACGCCTGGAATGGGGCGCATGCGGGCGGCGTGTGGCCCGATCCCGCATGTCCTTCGGGTGCCCTCGCATACGAGCAATGGTAGGCTTCCTTTCGCCAGCCGTTGGGACGTGCTCGGCGCCAGGCGCTCATGCGGGCGACTCGGCACTCTGCCGGCGGAATGATTCCAGGCCACGACACACCTCCGCAGCTTGACCGGGCCACCCTGCCTGGGCCCCTCACCTCACCCCCGCCGGCGGCGCCCCCGCAGCACCGACGCAGTGGTCATAAGTCTGCTCGGCGAGCTTCTTCACGAGCGGGCTCGCATCGCTGTACACGAAGAGCGAGAGCCCCGGCATGAGGTGGACGATGTCCCGGCGCACGCTCGCGTACTTGGGTGGCGACGCCGGCTCACCGAAGGTGGTCGCTGCGGGCGGCGGCGGTCTTGCGACACCGAGCGCTGTCGCGACGGGGCCGCTCGTGAGCTTCTCGATGGCGTAGGCCTCGATGTCGGCCGCGAGCATGTGGTTGAGGCGCGTCTTGATCGCGGACAGCGGCAGGTGATCCTCGCGCTGCATGCGCTGGATCGCGAGGATGCGGAGGTCGCGACGACGCCGAGCAGGACGAAGGCGCGATGAGCGTCCCGGCGCACGCAGGTGTACTTGGCGGCGTTGCCGGCTGACCGAACGTCTCGGGACGCCGAGCGCGGTGGCTCCGGCACCGCTGGTGAGCTTTTCGATGGCGTTTTCGGCCTTGGGCCGCTGCTCGGCGAGGAAGCAGCGCGCGAGAACGAGGCGCCAAGATGAGCTACGCTTGCGGCATGACGATGACGGCCGACGAGATCCTCGAGCACGTGCGAGCGCTGCCCTATCGAGAGCGCCTGAAGCTCGTCGAGCGCGTCGTGCATGAGGCCGCCGAGGCCGCGGATGCGAGCGGCATCGAAGAGGACGACGCTCCTTGGTCCGACATGACCGACGATGAGTACAAGAGCCTGATGCAGGACATCGAGCGCATGCGGCGAGAGCAGCCGCTTCGAACAGGGCAATGAGGGCGCTCGTCGATACCGACATCCTGAGCGAGATCTTGCGGCGGCAGAACGCGCAGGTGATGGCGCGATACGAACGCTATCGCGAGAAGCACGGGCGCATCGCAATCTCGTCGCTCACGGTCTTCGAGATCTTCCAGGGTCTCTACAAGGCGGGTCGTGTCGACCGCGCGGAGTCGTTTCGCCGCTGGTTGCCGCGCTGCCGCGTCATCCACTTCGACCTCGAATGTGCGCAGCTCGCCGGCGAGATAGGCGGTGCGCTCTTGAAGAGCGGGCAACCGATCGGCGTCGTCGACGTTGGTGTCGCGGCCAGCGCGGTCCATCACGGTCGCGTGCTCGTCACCGGCAACGTCGAGCACCACGCGCGCGTGCGCGCCGCTGGTTTCAAGCTTGAGCTCGAGAATTGGCGCGACCCGTAGCGGAGGAAGCGAGCCTTTCTCAGCCGCCCTCTGCGTCGCGAAGTAACCTGCGTTGCCCAACCAGGCGTTGCGCCCGGCGGCTGATCGTCTCGGTCGCTTCAATTGCCTTAGCTCGACCCGCTCTCGCACGCCGCGCCGCACCTGTCACTTCACCCCCTGTGGCGGCGGCCCCGCCGCACCGACGCAATGATCATAGATCTGCTCGGCGAGCTTCTTCACGAGCGGGCTCGCGTCGCTGTACACGAAGAGCGACAGCCCGGGCATGAGGTGCACGATGTCCCAGCGCACGCTGGTGTAATTCGGTGGCGTCGCCGGCTCGCCGAAGGTCGTCGCCGCGGGCGGCGGCGGTCTCGCGACCCCGAGCGCTGTCGCGACGGGGCCGCTCGTGAGCTTCTCGATGGCGTAGGCCTCGATCTCGGCGGCGAGCATGTGGTTGAGGCGCGTCTTGATCGCGGAGAGCGGCAGGTGATCCTCGCGCTGCATGCGCTGGATCGCGAGGATGCGAAGGAGCGTCGGGCGCTGGTAGCGCGTCGCCGTTCCGTAGAACGCCGGCGGCTGGATGAGCTCGATCTCGGTGTAGTAGCGGATGGTCCGGGGCTTCACGCTCAGGAGCGCAGCGAGCTCCGGAAGCAGCCAGCCCTCCTTCGGCGGCTTGCCTTTGCGACGGATGCGGAAGCGATCGCGACGGCGGAGGTAGGGGAGCCGCTTGCGGGCCATGCTCGCCAGGGTAGGGCGGCGGGGAGCTCCGTGAACAGGGAAACGCGCCGGTAGCTGGCTAGACGATGGGCACCGTCGGCTCAGCATGCAGTATTTGGGGCCTTCCGACCCCTACCGTCCATCCAGCGAACATAACATGCTGGCGTTCTGATGGCGTCGTCACGACAGCGATGGTTGCTGGAGCCACTACGGGTGCTTTTAGATCGCCAGTAGTGATTCGACGGTAAGCTTCCGTAAGCCTCGAACGAAGCAGCACCGATGGGACGGTGGCTCCCGGAAGCCTCTGTCGAACCAGCGATCGTCGCCGAGAGGCTCCTGGCAGCCTCGGACCATCCAGTAGGTTCGAACCAAGGGCCGTCAGCTTGGGGCGGGACGTCGGAGGTCTAAGGCCGGCTCATCCCCTGCGAGCGAGACGGAGGAGGACGTTCGACGTCGACGACGCGCTCATCGGCCGCGAAACGAGACCCAGGAGGGACGTTCGACGTCGATGGCCGGCTCGTCGCTTGTGAGCGAGAAGCGTGGAGGAGCGTGGCCGCGCCGGTGAAGGTCACCCGCGTCGCGCAAGCTCGGCTTCGAGCTCGGCGATTCGGCGCTGAGCCGCTTCCGCCCGCGTCGGTAGCAGCTCGCCGTCAGCGTCCGCGAGGCGGAGCGCGAAGGGATATGCGCCCTCAGGGCGAACGACCCAGGTCGCCTCGAGCGTTCGGCAAGCGGCGCGGTCACCCTCGACGACCCGCTCCACCAGATCCCCCTCGACGCGATCCCACACACGGACGCGCGACCCCTCCGGCGCGTCGGCATCGAAGAGCACGAGCTCGGAGACGCCCAGCGCGTGGTAGGCCTCGAGCTTGCGCGCCCACTCTCGCGCGTCCGAGTCGCTCGCGATCTCCACACAAAGCTCGGGAGCGCCGCGCTCCCACGTCTTCCACGTGTCGAAGCTCTCGTCGGGGCCGCCGAGCCGTACGAACGCGTCGGGCGCGACGCAGCGCTTGGGGTCCGAGGCGACGAAGTAGACGAACTGCTCAGAGCCGATGTGCGCGCGGTCCGCGAAGCCCTCTTTCAGGATGGCGTAGAGCAGCGTGCGAAGCTCGAGGTGGCGCTTGGTCTCCGGCACGGTCGCCTCGCTCGGGAAATGGATGGGCACGGCGGGCCGCTTGTGACGAGTCGGCTCGGTCGTGCTGCCCGAGGTCGAGGGCCGCTGCATGCTTCAAGCTTACTCGCGGCCGGACGGGCGAGCCATCGCCACGCGCGGTTGAGGCGACGTTCAACCTCGACGAGGCGCTCATCGACCGCGAAACGACGCGCAGGAGGACCTAGCTGTGCGGGCATCGTCTACCCTCGAGGCCATGCTCCACCGGCGCCTCACCCTCGCCCTCGGCTCGATCGCCGTCGGAATCGCGGTCCAGGCGTCGTGCACCGAAGAGACGCTCTCGCCGTTACCTCGGCCCCCCGCGGAGGCGCGCTTCGAGCTCGCCGGCGACCTGCCACTCTTCCTGGACGTGCCGTTTCCGAGCGACATCTACTTGGAAGATGACGGAACCATCATCGATACGATCCCCGGTTTAGAGGCGTTCATCCCGAGCCAGAGCGAGACGCTCGCGATCGCGCTCGGCCGGTTGAATGGCTTCGGGCTGATCTCGGGCGCGATGTTCCGGATCGACTCGACGCGTGAGAAGGACGAGAGCGGCGCCCCGGTTCCCGCCCTCGTCGATGAAGCATCGCTACCCGCGTTGGCTGCGGACTGCCTGGTCCCGACGTCGAGCGTGCTGATCGTGGAGCTCGACACGGGCGCGCTCGTTCCCTGTCGCGCGGCGTACCAGGACGACCGCCCGAACGGCTCGATCTCTCGCCCTGTCCTCGCGGTGCTGCCCGCGCGCGGCGTCGTCCTGAAAGAAGGGCGCCGCTACGCGGCGGTGTTGACGCGAAACCTGATCGCCGGGGGCGAGCCGATCTCGCCTTCCGAGACCTTCCGCCGGATCCGAGGCGGCGCGCGCGACACCGAGGTGGAGGCGCTCTACGCCGGCGCCATCGAGCAGATCACGGCCGGCGTCGCGGGGCTCGCGCGCGAGGACATCGTGGCGATCGCGCCTTTCACGACCCAGCGCGTGACCCAGGAGCTCACCGATCTGCGCGCGCTCGTCGATACCTTTCCTCCGCCGCCGATCCTCTGGGATGAGGCGTCGGTCGCTCCGATGTTCCCTGCGTTCTTCACGCGCGAAGCGTTTCCCGGAGCTACGGCGACGCTCGACGAATGGCTGGGGACACCGGACGATTTGCCGGACGGGCGCGACGACCCGGCGGTCGATCAACCGAATGGCCATGCGCACGACGCAATTGCCGCCATTGCGACGGGCGTGTTCGAAGCGCCCAACTTCCTCCTGTATCGAGACGGCTACGCCAATCCGGAGCACAAGACGTTCGCGCGCGGCCCAAATGGCGAGATCGTCCAGAACGCTGCCGCGCCCACCGCAAAGATATGGGTGACGATCGCCATTCCGGATCGGCCGATGCCGCCATCGGGCTATCCGGTCGTGGTCGTCCAGCACGGCCTCCAGGGGGAGCGCTCGTTCCTGCTCTCGCTCGCCAACACGTTCGCCCACGAAGGCTGGGTGTCGGTCGCGATCGAGGCCGACACGTTCGGCGCTCGATCCGCCACGCCGTCGTTTCACACCGACGCCAAGTCGCGCTTCCCATGGAGCGCAGCGAGCGGTTACTCGGGGCCTGACGGCCTGGTCGATCAGAACGCCAACGCGCTCCATCTCTTCGGCGAGATGATCAACTTCGGCGCGACGAGCGCCCAGTTCCGGCAGAGCGCGGTCGATTTCGGCACGCTGGCAGCGGTGCTGGCGAACCCGGCGATCGACCTCGGGCCGCTCGCGGCGCTCCAGCCCGGGCTGAAGCTCGACGCTTCACGGCTCGTCTATGTAGCCGACTCGTTCGGCTCGGTCCTCGGCACGCTCGTCTCGGCGATCGATCCTCGCTACCGGGCGATGGTCCTCAACGTCGGCGGCGGCGGCATCCTGACCGAGCTCGCCTCCCACGGGCCGCTCCTCGCGGGCTTCATCGGTACGCTCGGCGGGCTCACCTTCGGGCTCACGCACGACAGGCTGAATTGGAAGCACCCGCTCGTGAACCTCGTGCAGCCGGTGCTCGATGCGTCCGATCCGCTGGCCTACGCCGACGCCCTGGTGCGAAACCCCGTCACCGTCGACCCGATCGGTGGACCCAAGAGCATCGTCTACATCGAGGTGCTCTGGGACGAGCTCATCGCCAACTCGGGGACCGAGGCGCTGGCGTTCGCTGCGGGCATCCCGCTCGCCGGGCCATCGACAGGTCCGATGAGCGAGCTCTTGCTCGATGAAGTAGCACCGCAGAACGGTGTGGTCCGCGGAGCGCCCTCGCCAAACCACACAGCAGTGGTCGTGCAGGCGAGCCCCGCGAGCCATGGCGTCAACCTCTACGCTCGCGAAGGCTTCCGTCTCTACGCCGCGCCCTTCGTCGTCACCGAAGGCACGGGCTTCGACGCGCTGCCCGAGAGCATCACCATCGACCAGCCGTACCTCGGCCTCCAGGACATGGTCGTCCAGTTCTTCGCGACGTCGTTCGCCGGCGAGGTCCCCGCCGTCGGCGGCTTTCCGGTGCCCGTTCGAGACTTCGATCAGGACGGCGTGCCCGACGCCAGCGATCCGGCGCCGCTCGATCCGGCGATGTGAATCTCGGCGGAAGCGAGCATCCTCAGCGCGACGCTCGAATGCTCGCCCACGCCGCTGACACCCCGAGCTCGGTCGCGCCGGCTTCAATGTAGGCCTCATCGAGCTGTTCGCCCGCGATGCGAGCGAGCTCGCGCACGTCCTCGAGCTGGCGCGCCGAGCCTCCGCCGAGCGCCGACCATTCGAGCTTGGAGAGGATGACGTCCTCGAGCGACGCGACGAACACGCGCATGCCGAGCACCTCGACCTCGCGGCGGCGATTGAACTCGCGCCGCGAGAACGCGCGCTGTTTCAGCGGCACGAGGTCGACCTTCCATCCGGTCGTCATGTCGATCACGTTGAACAGCGTCGAGCTGCGGACGGCGTCCGCGGCCGCCTCCTCGGAAGCGTAGAACCGATCGGCGGGTAGGCTCCGCGCCAACTTGCGCGCGGTCGCCTCGTCGAGCGCCACGACCAGGTCGAAGTCCTGCGTTGCGCGGCTTCGGCCGTAGGCGAGCGCGGCGACCGATCCGACGAGCATGTAGGGCACGCCGAGCTCCGCGAGCCGCTCCAGGATGGCTCGAAGCGTTGCGGCGAGATCGTCGCTCATGGCGCGAGCAGCGGCCTGCCGGGCTTCGCGGCTTGGTAGAGCTCGTCACCCCAAAGCAGCCGCGCGAGCGCCTCTTCGACCTGGTCGTCGGAGTACTCGGGGTGGCGCCCGCGAATGCCTGCGCGCATGAACGCACGCGCGGTCCGGCACAGTCGCTCGCCTTCTTCGAAGCGCTGGGCCGGCGACATCGAGCGCGTCCGCTCGAGGAGCACACGCGCCGCCTCGTCGCTGGTGTCGCCGCGAATCATATGCCCGAGCTTAGCGCACGAGTGGACGAGATCAGGCTCGAGTCTCGTCCACTCGCACGTCCCGCCTCCCGGGGCTCTTCAGTCCCCGCCAAGCGGCTCGTAGTCGAAGGTCTGCCCGCCGACCGACGCTTCCCCCATGAGACCGGTCTTCGTCATCACGAAGATCGCCATGCCCTTCTCATAGCCGGCGGTGGCCGCTGCCCCGTTCTTCAGGGCCACGGCATTCAGATCGGCGCCGAGCTCGAAGTCACCCTTCTTGAACTTGTCGAGTGACGTGGCGTCCTGGAAGAAGATCACCTGGCTGAACGACTCACCACCGGCCTGGGCGCCGACCGAGACCTTGGTCAGCTCGGCCTTTCCGACGAGGCGGCCCTTCTCGTAGACCCACCCGTCGCCGGAGGTGGCGCCGACGATGAGGCCGCCCTTACCGACCGACGGGAAGATTGCGTAGCCGTAGGCGCTGTCGACGAACTTCTGGATCCCCGGGTCCTTGTTCTTCATCTCGGCCAGGGCCTGGTTGACCTCGCCCTGCGCCTCCGAAACCTCCTCCGCGTCGGGCCCTTCGGCCGTCATGTCTTGTCCGGCGCACCCGGCGACGGACAGCGAGAGTGCCATTGCGATCGTGAGCGCTTTCATGATGGACATGCGCAGCATCAGCCGTACCGTTCGCGATTGCTGCCGAAAGCGAGACAATGCGATCGGGCGGGCGACGACTGTGGCGCTTTCGCGCAGTCTTGCAGGATCGCGCCGCGCGATCGCACGCCCCCGCGAGCTCACGTCATTCACCGATGGGCTCGAAGGTGAACTTCTGCCCGCCGACCGACGCTTCGGCCATCAGGCCCGTCTTGGTGTTCGTGAAGATCGCCATGCCCTGCGTGTAGCCGGCCCTCGCCGCGGCACCGTTCCTGAGCGCGACGGCGGTCACTTGGGCCCCGAGCTCGAAGTCGCCCCTCTTGAACCTGTTGAGCGAGGTGGCGTCCTCGAAGAAGATGACCTGGCTGAAGGACTCGCCGCCGGCCTGTGCGCCGACTGTGACCTTGGTCACTCCGGTCGTGCCGACGAGCTGCCCCTTCTCGAAGACCCATCCGTCGCCGGACATGCCGCCGACGATGAGCCCGCCCCGGCCGACCGACGGGAAGACGGCGTACCCGTAGGCGCCGTCGATGAACTTCTGGATGCCCGGGTCCTTCTGCTTCATCTCGGCGAGGGTCTGATCGGCCTGGGTCTTCGCCTCCTGAATCTCCTCCGCGTCGGGGCCTTCGGCCGTCAAATCCTGCCCGGCGCAGCCGGCGGCGCACAGGGACACTGCGATTGCGACTGTGAGTGCTTTCATGATCCAGATGCGCAGCATCACGCGTGCCGTCCGGGGTGATAGGCTCGGCGCGTGGGCCGAGAGCCGCTCCGAGCGCTGGGCCGGTACGTGCTCTTCGACAAGATCGCGGCCGGGGGGATGGCCAGCGTCTACCTCGGCCGGCTGCGCGGCGCGGCCGGCTTCGTCCGGACCGTCGCGATCAAATGCCTTCACCCGGCCTTGACTCGGGATCCGGAGACCGTGGCCATGCTCATCGACGAGGCGCACATCGCCTCGCGCATCCGGGCGCCGAACGTCGTCCCGATCCTCGACGTCACGTCGGAGGACGGCGAGCTCTTCCTCGTCATGGAGTACGTCCACGGCGAATCGCTGGGCAAGCTCCTCCATGAGGTCCGGGCGCGCGGTGAGGCGGTGCCGCCCGCCATCGCATCGGGCATCGTGAGTGGGCTCCTCGCCGGGCTGCACGCCGCGCACGAGGCGAGGGGAGACGACGGCACGCCGCTCGACATCGTTCACCGCGACGTGTCGCCCCAGAACGTGATGGTCGGGGTCGACGGCGTGAGCCGCGTCGTCGACTTCGGGATTGCAAAGGCGGCGACCCGCGCGCAGACGACGCAAGAGGGACAGATCAAAGGCAAGCTGGGCTACATGGCACCCGAGCAGCTCCGTGCGCTCTCGGTCGATCGCCGGACCGACGTGTTCGCAGCCGGGATCGTCCTCGCCGAGATGCTCTCCGGCAAGCGGCTCTTCGACGGCGATGACGCCGGCGCGATCGTCGGACGAATCCTGCTCGGGAACGTCCCCGCGCCGAGCGCGCTGCGCGCAGGGATCTCGGCCGAGCTCGATGCGGTGGTCGCGCGCGCGATGAGCCGCGAGCCCGGCGACCGTTTCCCGACGACGCGCGCCTTCGCCGAAGCGCTCGAGGCGGCCGAGCCTCCGGCCTCACCGGCGGTCATCGGCGAGTGGGTTCGCGACATGGCCGGCGATAGCCTGACGGTTCGGTCATCGATGCTGGCGGCGCTCGACGCACCGGATCCTCCGCCATCCGAAGCGCGCCCGACGGCCGAGGAGCCCACCAAGCCCGGAAAGCCCGCGCTCTCGGTGGAGCCGGCCGACGCCACCGCGCGATCCGTCACGCGCGACGACGTCTCCGCGCCGGCCCACCCGGGGCGCAGATCCCCGTGGCGCATCGTCGCCGTCGCCCTCGCCAGCGCCGCAGCAGGCGCCCTCGCCATCGCGCTCCACACGTCGAAGTCCCCCGCAGCCCTCGAGCCCGCCGCGCCCTCTCCCTCCGTCTCTCCTTCTCTCTCTCCTTCTCCCTCTCCCTCTCCCGCTCCCTCGCTCGCGCCCTCTCCCTCGCTCGCGCCCGCGCCCTCTCTCGCTCCCTCTCCCTCACTCGCCTCCGCCTCCGCCCCCGTCTCCCCCCCGCGCCCCAACCGCCCCC